>CAXSEH010000291.1:0-2003 GCA_964236345.1 uncultured Bdellovibrionales bacterium | reverse complement strand
GTGGATCGAACCAAAAAGCACAAGTCTGTAATAGACGAGTCAGACTAGACAAACTAAATATTTACGCTAAATTCAAACCAAGTGAACGCACCAAACTCGCTTGAATAATCCGGTCGGTTTGGTAAACTAATAAGCACCCGTAGAGAGAAGCACTTGAGTTAAATTCGGGAAACATGACATTATTTAACGGCATGAATGATTTTGGACGAAACGGTGGGAACATGATTCGCAAAAATCGAGTGAAGATCGCGCTGGCACAATATCCGATGATCCAACAATTAAATTTTGAAGCTTGGAATGCGTACACCGAAAAATGGATCATTGAAGCGGTCTCATCGCAAGCAGACCTACTGGTTTTCCCCGAATACGCTTCACTTGAGTTGGCTTCATTCGCGAATGATGAAGCTAAAAAAAATGTGGCGAAACAAATTCAGTACGTAGCCGGCCTTGCCAATAAATATGTCGAAATCTTTCAAAATTTTGCTCGGCAGCATTCCGTCTGCATAATAGCCCCCTCGATTCCATTTTTTGTCGCGGAAAAAAACTTAACGGTAAATCGATGTTTCATTTTTTCCAAAAACGGCACCATCAGCTACCAAGATAAACTATTCATGACCCGCTTAGAGAATGAAGAATGGGGCCTATCATCGGGCGAAGCGCTAGGCGGGGAATTTGTTCAGAAAATATTTGAAACAGAAATTGGAAATATCGCGATTTCTTCTAGTTTTGACGTCGAATTTTCGGAACCTTCTTTTTCCGCCGCTTTGGGCGGAGCCGAACTGATCATTGCACCTAGTTTTACCGATACGACCAAAGGTTGTAACCGCGTTCATATCGGTGCTCGGGCCCGCGCTTTAGAAAATCAAATCTACGTCGCAGTTTCTCAAACCGTTGGCGACGCTTTTTGGTCGGTTGCAATGCCCACAAATACTGGATATTCCGCCCTTTACAGCACGCCCGATCTTGATTTCAGTGATGATGGAATTGTGGCTAAGGGTCTACAGAACAAATCGGGGTGGTTAGAAACTTTTATTCTTTTGGATAAAATTCCGAGGGTTCGCGAAGCAGGAAGTGTTTTAAATTACCGAAGTCGGCAGGCCCTTCCCAGTTTTGGGCGAATAAAATATCAAATAGATGTATTGCGTTAAACAAAACATGTTTCCATTTCAAAAAGCATTTCTTACCATAGAGGGATGACTCAACGAATTTTCAAGCTCGTCTTTATTTCGACTCTTTTATTAATTTCTAATTTAAGTTACGCCGCCGATGAATTTTCAGATGATCTCAGTTTAGACGACCAGTTTAACGATGCAACGGTAGCACCCCCGGCCCCGTCTGATCTTCAGCCGAATGCGATGGATGAATTTACGAACTCGCCCGAATTATCTCCCAGTTCTGATTTCACGGCTTCGCAAGATTTAACTCCGCAAAACGATGACCAGACCGAAAATGTAAATTTAGCTTCGCCGGTTGAGTTACGTCAAAGAGGGGGCGCGCTGTTTGGTTTTTCGGCGGGGCTGGTTGCTTCAGTCCAGCCTTTTATTCTAAAATATGATGTCGATGATGATTTTCAGAATCACAAAGGTGAAAACGTTAAGACCGACGATTTCCAAAATTTCGGAGTTATGCTTCGTTACGCGATTGCTCCATATGGATCATTCGGTACTGACGTAAACGTTTCTTATTCGCAATCGCAAAACCACGAATCGGTTCTTTATAACGGAGGTACGTTTTCTCCAATCACGACGTTAAAGGGAGAGCTTAATTTTACCTACGCCTACCAATTAACAAACGATGTTCCAATTTACGTGTTTGCCGGTTTAGGTGCCCAAAAAGTTAGTGGCGGTAAAATTCTGCAAATCATTCATCCCATGGGCTACGGTTGGCAAACGGGGGCGGGCTTTGCTATTAATTCGACTTTTAACTTAGAAGGCCTTTTCTCTCACTACGAACAACGACTTAGTCAAACCTTGGTTGAAGGTTACGGCAGCCGCGGACCCGCC
>CAXSEH010000290.1:0-2074 GCA_964236345.1 uncultured Bdellovibrionales bacterium | reverse complement strand
ATCAAGGCCTCTTGCAGATCCGAAAGTTTCATCTTCCCCTGAAGCGTAGGGATTAGTCGCAATTTTCCCGCAAAAAATTCGGGAGCGGCGCATTCATCATGGTGAAGGTGACTTGCATCCGAACAGAGAACCGATTCGTAGCGTTTCATTAAAAACTGCAACGCTAAAACGTTACTGGCCGTGCCGTTAAAGACGAAAAAAACTTCACTTTGCGTTCCGAACATTTTTCGAAACTGGGCCGTCGCCCTTTCGCTGTACACGTCGGTTCCGTAACTAGGAGCGTGGTCAATGTTCGCGGTTGCAAGAGCTTTCATTAGTTCAGGATGAACGCCAGAGTGATTATCGCTACCAAAACCTTTCATGAAAAATCCTTACGTTCGAAAAAGAAAAAAGTAAGCTAGCAGCGCCGCCGTTTTAGAAGTTCTAAAATCCTGATCAAGCGGAGGTGATACCTCGTAAATACCTAAACCTCGGGTATCAGAAATTTGATAAAGCCGGGATAAAAAATCAAGGCAGTTCTGGGTTTTTAGCCCCGTCACCCACGATTGACTGCAGCCGCTGGCTTCGGTTGACGTTAAACAATCGATATCAAAGCTGACGTAGACCGGCGTCTTTTTAGTTAAGCGTTTAAAAACCGGCTCATCAAATAGATCGAAAATTTTTTCGCCTTTTACATCCTGCAAATTAAAAAGTTGGGCGTTATTTTTGATCGCCCATTCGCGATGAACTTTCGAGTTACATTGGGGTTGTAAACCGATTTCAACGAAATCTATTTGCCCGCCTAATTCGGTCAGAAGGCGGTAGAACGGCGTGCCGCTATTAAAACCATTCTGCGTTGGCCGAACATCAAGATGCGCATCGAAGTTTATGACTAATGGCTTCTCTGCGGAATTTAGGTGGGCCTTCACGAAGCCTGCGGTGTCCGAATACCCGTAATCGTGTCCACCACCAAAGCTAATCGTTTGGACTTGTTTTTTCTGTAAACGAATCATGTTTTGAAGAGCCTCTTCATGACGGCTTTCAAGGGAACCGATCGGATCTAAATCCCCGAGGTCATAATAAGCCGGACCATCGGATTTGATTGGAAGGGGCCAGGTCAATTTGTACAGGAACTGCCGAATTGTTTTCGGCGCGTCTGCGGCCCCTACGCGCCCGCCATTAAGCTTAATTCCTTCATCGTCAGGGTAACCAAGGATTGCAAAGTCGCCGGAATCGGGGGCACCCTGGTTTAGATTCAAAGTTTTAAAGTGATCGCCCAGGCGGGGATCGTCTGGGTCATTTTTAGAAAAAAAAAGTTGAGGTCGAGTTGGTGCAAAACTCATTGGGCAGTGCCTCCAGCTAAAACTAGCGTCTTAGCTTTATTTCCCTCAGGATATCTCCAGATCGTGTGTCGTACAAACTTAATTCGGCCGCTACCTTCGACCGTACGACGAGATCCATGATGTAACTATCCTCATTATCTGATAGTAAAACCAGCCAGCTCGCGGTGGCTGGATTAATCGTATAACTAAAATCTCGCGACAGCCGGTCGACGTGAAAATCGCAGGTGTTCATAACCGTTTTGGTGAAAATGCTTAAGTTAGAAAAGCTTAAAAAGGCGTAGCAATAATCGTCATCGCCGACCCAGTTCCCCAATAGATCTTTGAGGCCTACGTAATTCATTGAATTCACCGTGATCGTTGATTGCTTATCGTCGATTCTTCCTTCAAGTGAAATGAAATCATTTACTTTTAACTTACTCATTTGTAAGGCGATTTCTGTACTAGCGGGGACGATAGAATACTTTTTACCCGTGGATTTTAATGTGATTGCTCTTTTTTGATTCAGGGTCGAAACGACGCCATCATAATTGGCAGCGGTCGCGTTTGATAAAATCAAAAGCCCGAGCAAGAATGTGAAGACAGAAGTTTCAAATTTCATGTGGTGAAAAAACCATGATCCGTAGGCAGGGTCAAACTGAAACCAGTGTGGACTTCGCATCCTAAAAAAACTACAACGGACAATGAGGGCTCCGGTCTTAAGTTACTGCGACGCATTAAGCTGATTTAGAGTCCATTGCTTCAGTTCGGATAAG
>CAXSEH010000289.1:0-2117 GCA_964236345.1 uncultured Bdellovibrionales bacterium | reverse complement strand
TGGTTCACGATTTCAACCACTCTTGAAAGCCATTTAGCGTTTAAATGTAAAAGCCCTACGTGCAAATCAGAAACTTGCACTAGCTTCATTCCGACCATTGTGGCAGGTCCTTTAATTTCGTGCGTAACTAAATCTGGAAGGCGTAATCCTTTATAGAGTGCCCAGATCCCTATGAAAAGCGTGAAAAATACATTCCAATATGAATAATTATGCGGGAAAAATAAGGCGACCAAAAATTCAAGAAATGAACTGAGAATAAAAGATTAAAAAAACCTAACCAAATAAACCCCGCCCAGGTTAACCAACGTAAGTTTTTTTTATAGGGCGAAAAGCTAGAAAGCATTCCGGCGGGAAATAGGAACAGCGCAATACTTAAGAACCAACCGACGATACTTCGTAAGGAGCCCTCGTTTGGTAGGGACCTGGTGACACTTAAAAAAATAAAATAATGGGCCCAACCCAGAATAAAAACGATGATGGCTAGAAAAGGCAGGATCTTTTTTAAGTCATTTGCTTTCAATTTACATTTTCCTTAATTGGCCGAGTAAAGTTTCGGCGCTCTGTAAAAGTTGCGTTTGCCAATCTTGAATCAAGTTTTCATTTGAAGAATCAGTCACGTACTTGAATGAGTGAAATCCCACGTTCATCTTTTTACAAACGTAAGCCAGCGCGTAGGCTTCCATATCAAAGATGTCACATTCGGTGAGCGGGCGAGTGGATTCTACAAAGTCGGCACTTCCGCACACCGCGGGTGGAAGTTCGGTAATGGCCTTGCTTGATAAAATTTCGGTGTTAGTTCGCATAAAATCATGGGGGCGTCGTTGTATAAAGCTTATGCATTCAACCAAGTCGCCCTTTTTATAAACGTGGCTTCCGGCGGTCCCCAAGTTTATGACTCGCTGGGGTTTATGGTCGTGAATCCGTTTGGTTAAATGGTAAGTGGCCTTCACGGCGCCGACTCCACAGTACAACGGTGAATATCCATCAGCTTCAAAGAGCCCCTGTGATTCAACTTTCAGGGCCATAACGACAAGGGTTTGCATCGGATAAGCCTACGTAGTAAAACCGATTCATGACAAGTCCAGAAGCACAAAGTATTTCAAATGAGATTGTTGAAACGTGCCGTCGATTGCACGATCGGAATATGTTGGCCGCGGCGGACGGAAATATAAGTTATCGAATATCAGACGACGAAATTTTAATCACTCCCTCGGGTATCGCGAAAGGTTTCATGCACCCTTCGCAGATGGCCGTTATAAATTTAAAGGGCGAAGTTATTGCGGGGAATCCTTCATCAGAACGTTTGATGCATTTAGAAATATTTCGTCGATGCCCAAACGCAAAAGCCGTGGTTCATGCCCATCCGCCGACTGCCATTGCGTGGTCGATCGCGCAACCACAATTAAAAAAACTACCTAGTGATTGTTTATCCGAAGTGATACTAGCGACGGGCGATATTCCGTTCGTTCCCTACGCAAGACCTGGAACAAATCAAATGGCCGAGGTGTTAATTCCTTTCCTTCCGAACCATAAGGCGCTGATTCTAAGAAACCACGGCGCCGTTACGTGGGGTTCAAACTTAGCCGAAGCCTACCGCGGGATGGAACGCATCGAACATTCGGCGCTGATTTTAATGAAGGCCCAACAGCTAGGCGGTCTTCATCCACTTCCGGCGGATGAAATTAAATTTTTGTACAAGCTTCGTGAAAAAATTGGGAACGTGCTTTTATGATCCATTTACGATCTATGGCTTTAGAGGCCGATATACAATTAGATAGAATCGATATCCGGCTGCTTGATCAAAC
Organism: uncultured Bdellovibrionales bacterium; assembly: GCA_964236345.1. Taxonomy (GTDB): domain Bacteria; phylum Bdellovibrionota; class Bdellovibrionia; order Bdellovibrionales; family Bdellovibrionaceae; genus Pseudobdellovibrio. The sequence goes on along the minus strand of CAXSEH010000289.1, from coordinate 312 downwards.
TTTACTTCCACATCAGGAAAAGTGGATCTTGATCGAAACGAACGAACAAATGATTGAAGCCATTAAAACTTTACGCGTGCGTGGTGCGCCCTTGATTGGCGTCGCCGCAAGTCTTATGATCGCAAAGCTTGCCGCCGAAAAAAAAGATAAACCAGAATTATTGTTTCAGGCGAAATCGTTGTACGAAGCGCGGCCCACCGCCGTGAATTTGATGATCGTCGTCTCCGACAACTCGGCGACCATCTTCGGGATCGCTCTGCTGGCGTCCGGGCTCGCCTCGACCTCGGTCGGGACGATGGCCGGTCAGGTCGT
>CAXSEH010000288.1:0-2268 GCA_964236345.1 uncultured Bdellovibrionales bacterium | reverse complement strand
GGTCTTAACGTTATGGCTACGAAAAAATTTCATGAAGATGTTAGGTAAATCAACAGTCGGTATCCCCATGCCCTGGTCGCAAATTTCGACCAAAACTTTGTCACTTTCTTCGCGCGACTTGACCGTGACCACGGAATCTTCGTGACTGTACTTAATGGCGTTTTCAATCAAGTTCGACAAGACTTGCTTCATCAAATCAGGATCGATCGTCAAGGGGAACAACGGATCTAATTCTTGGACAATCCTAATTTTTTTCACGCGCGCAAGAAACTCGTGCTTCTTAACGACGTCTTTAATGAGCTGATTAATATCTTTCGACTGGCGGTGAAGTTCTACGCCCTGACTTTCGATACGGCCGTATTGTAAGATTGAACTAATAAACTTAAGTAAATCGTCAGAACTTCCCTTGATGGTATCAACGGCTTCTCGCTGCTGCGACGACAGGGCCACTTCGTCTTTTAGGATGACTTCGGTCATTCCCTGAATGCGGGCGATCGGAGTCTTTAAATCGTGCGACATCATGGATATAAAGTTGGTTTTTAATTCTTCGACTTGTTGAAGTAATTTGTTTTTTTGAAAGTACTCCCAGCTTTTGCGATTCTCGACGATCAAACGGTATGGGATGAAAAAGTAATAACACAGAAAGACGGCCAAGAACGGGTGAGCCAGTTCAACCCATATCCGAAACGCCAGAAAAAATAATGAGGCAACAAATGCTAACCCAAAAATCGCCGCACCCAAAAGCATAAGCCCATGTGAAGGTTTTAAGGTAAGAACCACGTGCACGGTCATTACCGATATCAAACACGTCAGCAAAATATTAATCCAGTTCGGTAGCCTTACGGGAGCCGAGTTTTCGATTAATGTTTGAAATGAATTCGCATTCATTTCCATCGAAGTCATCGCATTGATCTCGCGCGAAAATGGGGTCAGCACGTATTCCTTAGTCGATTTTCCGGTATCGGTGCCTACGATGATAAGTTTGCCGCTCAAAAGCGAAGGGTCTACCGCACCGCTCAATATATCCTCGAAACGGTAAGTGGTGAACGATCCCTTTTTATTGTAATTGATGTAACCTTGGTCTGAGTCAAAAAGGTCAAACCGACCGTGGATCAGTTCAGTGTTTTGGACCACCGGATTGTAAAAAGATGCGACGTAAGCATGAAGAAGTTTTTGTTCTTGATAGCTAATCATCATTCGCCGGACCACGCTGTCTTTAGCGAACAATTTCGTATCCGCACACTGTGGGGCTGAATAAAGCCTAATGTTTTCTAATGGCTTCGCTAACCGAGTTTTTCCGGTTTCGCCCTTCATCTCGGTATCGTCCAAGGTCAAATAGAAATCTTGAATTTGGCTTACGGAATTTGAAAAACTTAGTTTTTCTTCATCGCCGCCTGGAATGTCTACTATGGATCCATCTTTGTTTCTAAAATCGTAGATGACGAAGCGGGGATGACCCTGCTTAACAATATTTAAAAAATCTGCGTGCTGTTGGAAACTTGGAAAACCTTGAAATTTTTCGACCGTCGCCGAATCGATTTTGATTAGAACAATGGGCGAATCTTTTGGAGTCGCAAATCCTAAAGCCGACTTCAGACTGACGCGTGCATCGTAAAAGAAACCCTCGATGTAATCGAGCTTTAAAATGGAAATAACCGACGCCGCAACAAGGGCGAAGGCAATCCTAAATATAATTTGATGGTAGTTTAAATTTCGCAAAAAATATTTGAGGAATTAAATGACTTCAGACGGAATGCAAGCAATGCCAGTCGTCGTGCGGATGATCGCAGCTTTAACCGGTTTAACTTTGATGATGTGCGTAGTTGCTTTCATAATTCCTTCGCCCTTTCTAAGAGGCTCTTGCTCTTTTATAATACAGAATTGCTAAAATAATCAAGCTCCGAGTGCGTTCGCAGAACAATTCGTCCTTTGTGTGTTTATCGCCGGTGTGTTCGCGGTGAATATACATGCAGCCGCCCCCACACACGAAACGGGCCCAGCAATTATTACAGTTATTTAATTCTATCAAAGGTTTCTGGTACTTATCTAGTTTGTCGTAATCGAGCTGTGAGCCTTCTCCGACAACTTCGTCCTTTTCGCCCACGACCCAAGGACAGGTGTACAGGCGGTTTTTGGCATCAATCATTAAGTAAGATTTTCCAGCACCGCAAAAGTTTTCGATACGTTGTTGGTTGTCGAAGATGTCGAAATAGGCGTTGAAGGTCTTAATCTTGCGAAGTTCATCTTCGCCACCCGAGGTCCACGCAA
>CAXSEH010000287.1:0-2294 GCA_964236345.1 uncultured Bdellovibrionales bacterium | reverse complement strand
GTTCGTCGGTGCCGATCACAAAAAGGCGATCAAAAGGCAGTAACAAATCGGTAAATTTAGGCGCTAAAATTTTTTGCGAACCGCGTTCGATCATGGCAACTGTGACACCGTAGTTTTCTTTGATCTTACAATCTTTAAGCGACTTCGCAATGTAGCTACAATCTGGCGAGACGACGATTTCGACAAGGACCGCACTCCATGGAGCAAGTTCGGGAATTTGCGCCCGTTTTGCGAGTTCCGCTTTTTCGTTGGCGGAAAGATTTAAAAGAAATCGCTTTTCAATCTTAATGTAAATGGGGCTCGAGATCCCGCTGAACAAAAATACACTTAAACTTGCAAGGCCCACCAAGATCAGGCCCGAAAGCGCCAACACGGAAGTGAATTGACTCACGACAAACCCGATTAAGACAAGCCCGATCAAAAATCGGGTGATCTGAACGCCAATTTGTAATTTATCAAGTTGAATTAAAACCGATGGCGTATAAGTTTCGGCATGCTTAGAAGTTCCCACGATGATGGCCCATAAAAAGGGACTGGTCATCAATAGCGTCAGCAAACAAAGCAAAATTTCGGCAACTAAAAACGAAATCGTAAGGCCGGCAAGACGAGGTAAAACCCAATGACTCATTCCTAAAGAAATCGCGATCACGACGATACCATTTAAAAACATTTTTACGCCGTACTTATTCCAGAGAAGCGAAAATATATTGCGACTAGAACTTGATTCCATCGCCTGCTGGTAGCGCTCTAAGGAAACTTTTACCCGTTGGGGTAGGCGTTTTTCTAGTTTAAGAAAGAATGGAGTCGCCGACTTCATAAGGTAAGGTGTTAGCAGCGTCGTTATCGCGGAAACCGTCACGGCGATGGGATACAAAAATTCGCTGGTCACTTTCAATGAGGTTCCTAGGGTCGCGATGATGAAAGAAAATTCACCAATCTGCGCCAAGCTAAATCCGGCTTGCAATGAATTTTTTAAGCTTCGACCCGAGACCAGAGCGCCCACGCTTGAACTTAAAATTTTTCCGATAATGGTGATGATGCTGATTAAAAAAATTTCTTTATAATACTGAATTAAAAAATCTAAATTAAGCAACATCCCGATCGAAACGAAAAAAACCGCTGAAAATAAATCTTTGACCGGAAGAATCAAACGTTCGATTCGATGCCCCTCGCGCGTTTCGGCTAAGATGGACCCCATCACGAAAGCACCCAGCGCCGGAGAAAATCCCGCGCGGCTTGCGACGATCACCATAAGTAAGCAAAGTCCGATTGAAACAACCAGCGTGGTCTCGTCTGATAGGTGTTCTTTCACGCGCCGTAAAAATACCGGAAGGGCGTAGATACCCATCAAAAACCAAAGCACCAAAAAGAAAACCAGACGTAACGAAGAATACGCTAATTCAGTTCCTGATAAAGTCTGCGTAACCGCAACTGAAGACAGTAGAACCAAAAGTAAAATGGCGATTAAATCTTCAACGATCAAAACCCCAAATACCAGTGACACAAACTGCGAGCCCTTTAAGCCGAGCTCATCAAAAGCGCGAACGATGATGGTCGTTGATGAAATAGATAAAATCCCACCCAGGAAAAGACTATCGATCATGGACCAGCCCAGGGCCTGCCCGGTGCCGTAACCGATCGCCAACATAAATAAGATTTCGAACGAAGCGGTTATCGCCGCACTCTTACCGACCTTAGAAAGTTTTTTGAAACTAAATTCCAAACCCAATCCGAACAACATAAAAATGACGCCAATTTCGGCCCAAATTGAAATATTGTGGGAATCTTGAATGGTCGGAAACAAAGTAAAATGGGGTCCGACTAAAAAACCGGCCAGCAAATAACCCAAGACCACCGGCTGCTTTAGCTTCTTGAACAGAACACTAACCAGGGCCGCGGTCACGAGGATGATTCCCAGATCTTGAATGATATTTGGTAAATGGTTCATCTTGGAATTAAGCCTGCATTATTTTATTAACAATCTCACGACAAATTTCAGAAGCGACTTCTTTTTCGACAAGGTCACTTTCGAACAGGCGGGTTTCAATTCTTTTGACCGCAAGGTAACGCAGCGACAACATTAAAGTGAACTGCATGGCAAAACCTAACCACGATAAAAAAGTAAAACCCGTGCCCGAAATCAAAATCGAGCGGATCGTCTTTTTGCGGTCCGATTCTTCGATCCCGACTACGTGTTGCTTAACGGAAGCTTCACTTTCAGACCAAAATAAATTTATTTTTAATAAATTCTTCTGAAGCATTTTCATCGCGGGACCGTTCATTTTTTTAATTTG
>CAXSEH010000286.1:0-2295 GCA_964236345.1 uncultured Bdellovibrionales bacterium | reverse complement strand
AGGGTCCGATTTTCTGATCAAGATTTTTTCACCACTTCCGATAAGTACGCATGGATCAAAAAGTGGATACGTATGTCTTGATCACAATTGATATGATAGTACCCGGAGCAAATCTACCGGGCGATGTTCATATTAAATTAAGCGAAGATAATTACGTGGTCATTGGTCGTAAAGGTTCGAAAGAACAATTAAAATCCTTAAATTTTTTCGAAAAGATTAAAAATAGCCTGTACGTTAGAAAATCTGAACTTGCGAATTTTTCGTCCTTAAAAATATTAAGTGCCGGCGAAATCGTAAAAAGCTCAAATGTTTCCACCGAGACAAAACTTAATACCCTTTCGCACACATTAGGCAGCGTCTTCGTTAGCGTTGATCATTTAGGATTCGGCGCAGAATCGCTCAGTAACTCAAGATTTATCGCAAACTCGGTTTTTAAAATCATCGACGATAATCCAAAATTAACTTCGCTTGTTAGCATCATGAACGCCATTTCTGAAGACCTGATGAAGCACTCTATGGCGGTTAGCATGGTGTCGTTACTGATCGCGCAGTCGATGGGTTGGAACAATCAGGCAAACTTAGAAAAATTGGCCTTGGGCGGGGTTCTGCACGACATCGGGTTAAAAGAATATCCGAAAGAATTTTTAGACAAGCAACGTGTCGAATACACGCCGGAAGATCTTGAATATCATCAGCGACACGCTTTTCGCGGAGTCGATATTTTAAAATCAGTTGAAAATATCCCATCCGAGGTCATGGCAATCGTTGGCGAACACCACGAAAATTCGATCGGCCAAGGCTACCCGCGCGGTCTTAAAGACGTCCGCCTACACCCGTTTTCAAAACTAGTGGCCTTGGCAGACACCTTTTGCGAATTAACTTTTAAAGATTACCAAAATCCAACGGCCCGTGATCCCGAAGAGACCATTCAATTTATTGAAGATCACTTGGGTCAGCCTTTTAATAAAGAATATTTCAAAGCGCTGAAAAATATTTTGCTCTACGGAATTAGAAGAACGGCGATCAAAGTCGTTTAATCGCCGCGAATTAGGCTTAGCGCAGATCTAGATATGTGATTTCAAAAATTCGGTGATGTTATCTTTTGGCTGATTGCCAATTAATTCTCCGACTTGTTTACCGTCTTTAAATAACAGCAAGGCCGGAATTCCGCGAATGCCGTACTGACCGGGAGTCTGCGGATTTTCATCGACATTCATTTTAACGATTTTGACTTGTGAGCTCATTTCGGTTGCGATTTCTTCTAGCTTTGGAGATAGCGCGCGGCACGGGCCACACCATTCGGCCCAAAAGTCGACAAGCACCGGGGTCGATGATTTCATCACGTCTTTATCAAATGAAGTGTCGGTAACGGACTGAGTAGTTCCCATATAATCTCCTTATTTTTTAACCAATGCTTTGACGAACTTTTTTCTTTCTTCATCTTGATCCGCGACCTCGTCGGGTGCGAACGATTCGAAAAGTTTTTTCGTCACTAATCTAGTTTGCCTCTTCTTATGCCCTGAATTCAAATCTTGATCAATTGTCTTTATGACGCGATTGTATGACTCAATTCGGGAAGGCAGATCCATGTTGATCGCTTCTAACTCTTCTAGAAGCGCTTGCTTGTAATCTAAGCTGGGATCGTCTTCGGGAGCCATTTCGGCTGCGCTTTTTTTGTCGTCTGGCGTAATGAAATTAAGAATATCATCTTCGTTTAAAGAAATTTCCGGTTCGGCTGCCACCTTTTCTCGCCCCGTAATTAACTGGATTTCAGAATCGATGGTGGCGCCGGTTCCCTTTAAAATTTCCATTTCGGATTGACGAAATTGCGGATCGGTTTGGGCCAACCGAAGCAGTTTGTCAAAAATCGCTTCTTTATCAAGACTGGTTAGCGACAGCAGGCTGTTGACCAGACGTAACGCGCTGATCGGTTCAAAAAGCAGAACATCCATTCGCAGTTTGATGAGGTCGTCAGGTGCGGTCTTTTGATCTTTTGGAAAAACTAAAATCACTTTTCCTAAAAATTTCGTCGACTCTTTGAGCTTACGACCGACAGAATCGGTAGAAACCCGGGCGCCGGTGCCTTTGACGATGATGTAGTCAGGATTGAAGGTCATTAATTTTTCAGGAGTATGGTACTCGTTCGTGACGGTTTCAAGATCAAAACCCACTTTGCGTAAAGTGTTCTCAAGATGTCCGGCGTATTGAATATCATCAATTATGAGTAGTACTCTGTCCATAGGTCTACTATTGTAAAATCAGGCGCATGACCGACGCAAAGAAATTGTTTAGGAT
>CAXSEH010000285.1:0-2316 GCA_964236345.1 uncultured Bdellovibrionales bacterium | reverse complement strand
TGTCATTGAACTCAAAGCACTTATTTAATTAAGGTAACGGTGCTAACAGCCGTTCTGATTACTTAGGATCCCGCTCGTTTAACGGTTAATGTAACTCGCAACTCTGCGCCACCAAGACATTGACCCCCAGTTATTCCGCCTTGCATGCACATCTGACGAGTGAATGTGTAAATTGTCATTCCTGGTTTAACAGCTTGAAAAGTCGCGCCATTAACCGTGTTTCCGGCCTTAATGAATTTGTTCAAGTCAGCAGGCTTCGCCATCAGCATGGCATCCATCGAGTCAATACCGGCGTCTTCGATATTTTGAATAGGGCCTGGTTCCACGCGTGGTCTTGGAATGTCAGCTAAGGCTGATACCGTCGCTAAAGTTAAGATCATTGTTGTTAGAATTTTCATGAGTTCTCCTCTTGTTAAGTTTATTTAAACACTTGCGCTTTATTTACCAAGCAATTCTACGACCTAAGGCGGAAAGGCTCAGGCGAAAGGCCGTAAAAAAATGTGATCAAATATTTTACAACTGCCCTGAAAGGTCATCTTTTAGCAGTTGCGGCGGCCCATAACTGCCGCTAGGCTCGAAATTATGAAAATATTTCTAATCACATTTTTAGGTTTTTATGCGTCGTTTGCCCAGGCTGCTCCAGATAAAACTTTGCGTTTAGCGATCGTGCAGGAATGGTCTTCATTTAACCCGGTGACGTCGCAATTAGCTTCGAACGAAGCTCTGTTGCAATTTATGATTCGGAAAATGACGACCCGTTTGGTCAGTGGAAAAGTATTACCGGACGTGGCCGAAAGCGTTCCGCAACTCAAAAACAAAAGCGCCACCTGGAAAATAAAAAAGAACGCGAAGTGGGCCGACGGCCATGATATTACTTGCGAAGATTGGGAGCTGGGATGGAAGGCCGGAATGAGCCCCAACGTTTCCGTCGAAACCAGATCGATGTACTCTAAAATTACGCAAATTAAATGGGCTCCAGAAACTCCGCAAACTTGCCAGGTCGATTATGACCATGCCGACTGGTCTTACGAAAGAGATCTTCCTCCGTTTTTACCCGCCCACATCGAAAAAACCATATTTGAAAAAAATAATAAGACCTCGGAAGGCTACGATCGAAACTCTTCTTACGTCACTTATCCAAATCTTGCGGGTCTTTATAACGGGCCCTACACGGTGACGGAATTTAAACTAGGAAGCCACATCATCTATTCTCGTAACAAATATTTTTATGGACCGAAGCCAGAGTATGACAAAGTGATCGTAACGCACATTCCGGATACGAGCGCCCTCAAAGCTAACTTAAGTAGTAAGCAGGTCGATGGAATTTCGGCGGTTGGTTTTCCTCCAGATACGGCCATCACGATGGATGAAGAGTTTCAGCAAGACAAAAATAGTCTTTTCCAAGTTCACTTCCAAAATTCGGCCATTTTCCAAGGAGTGTTTTTTAATCTTGATAAAGATTTACTTAAAGATAAAAAAATCCGCGAGGCCTTAAGCCGGGCGATCGACAAGGAAGCTTTAGTGAAGGCTTTTTACCAAAATAAATTAAAATCCGCCGAAGGAATACTGCCTCCGCAACACCCTGCTTTCCGTAAAAAAACGGTCATTCACTCAAAGAAGATGGCCAAAAGCATTCTAGAGAATGCCGGTTGGAAATTAAATTCTGACGGTGTTCGGGAAAAAGAAGGGAAAAAATTATCGTTCGTATTTAAAACTTCATCGGGAATAAAAGTATTAGAAAGTATTCAAGTTTTTATTTGTGATCAATTTAAAGATATCGGCGTGCAGTGCTTAATCAAGAATGAACCACCCCGAATTCTGTTAGGTTCAAGCGTCCCGCACGGAGAATTTGATTTAGTCATGTTCGGGCAACCCGTTCCGCCGGACACGCCGTTGATTTCTTATTTTTCTTCGACCGAGATTCCCACCAATGCAAATAGCTGGGCGGGCGGTAATTCGATGCGCATCCGGTCCATCGAACTTGATTTGATGTTGAAGCAATTTGATACGGAATTTAGTCCCGAGAAAAGAAATAAGATCGCACAAAAAATTGAAGAATTCTTCGTGGAAGATTTCACATTTATACCACTTTACCATCGACGTGAAGCCATCGTCATGTTGAAAAAAGTCGAGGGCATTACCGACTCATTTGACGGAACTTCTTTTGCTCAACCTGAAAATTGGAAAATAAAGTAACGTTTAAGTCATCACGACATCAGCAAATTGACCCAGGCTTTTTTATCTGCCGGAATCGCTTCCGGCGGCATAAATAGGCCGGTCTTTAACCCACCGTTAAAGGCTAAACTGTCTTTTTGG
>CAXSEH010000284.1:0-2324 GCA_964236345.1 uncultured Bdellovibrionales bacterium | reverse complement strand
GAACTTATAGTTACTGGGCCGAGGAAACCGAAAATTTAGAAAAAATACTTTATCAATTAGGTTAGCTGCGAGCTGCCGCATGGCCCTCAGCACTGATAGCTGCTTGAAGTTCAGACTTTGCAGAAGCTAGTTCTTCTTGGGCAGAATCTAGAGCTTTTTTCAGTTCTACACGTTTTTCACTAAGAGTTTTCACTTTTTCATCATCTTTTGCGGTGGTCGCGTCCGCAATTTCTTTATCGATTGTATTAATAGACGCAAGTGCGGCCGCCACTTTATCAGTCGCTGCTGTAACTGATTCCGCTTTAGCCTGACGAACTTCTGAAGCTCTAGCTACGGCTTCGGATTTTTTTAATTCAGTATCACGCTGGCTTGAAGTCATTAAATGGTCGCCGAATGTATTTTTAATTTCAGACGCGAACCTTGCAACTTTTGAATCCGCAATTAAACACTTGAAAGTTAAAAACAAATCACTTTTTGCTAATTTGAACGAAACTTCACTTCGCACACTTACTTTTTTAACAGCGCTTAAACCCAACACTTTTACTTGGTCTAAGGCTTCGATCTTCTTATCTTCCGAACTGATTTCAGATAATGAACAAATCGTCTTTGTTTTATCGTCTTTATCTTTTTCGAAAGAAGCATTTTCTTTAATGATGATTCCATTTTTAAAATAAATGACGCCCGCCATATTTTTTCGTTCCATCAACGCAGCCATTTGTGCGGAAACTAAAAATTCTGATCCATCGGTAAACTGGTTAGTAGTCTTAGCTACTTGTTGGCGATTTGCTTTTGCGTTTACTGCAGTTCTTTGCGCTTCATCGTCGGCGCCGACTAATTTTCCTGCATCAATGACTAAGCTGTCCATTTGCTCAATTTTTTCAGAAAATAAGTGCTGTTCCGATTTCGTGGTGCAACCTTCGGCAACTTTGCCGTCGGCACCTTTTGACATTTTTTCGATTTCTGCCTTAACTGCGTTATTTTTTTCAATCAAATCAAGACGATTTTTTGCCATTTCCGACTTTTCGGATTCGCTTAAATCTTTCTTATCAACGTTTGCAGATTTAACTAATGGGACGATCTTATCTTTCGCAATTCGGGCCTCATCAATTGCTTTTAAATAAGTGTCGGTACAAGCGACTGAGACTTTTCCTTCTAACTTATTGGCAGTCGCAGTTTCACCCGCTCCGGCTTTTGCTTTAACTCCACGGCTTGGAGCTTTCTGACAGTTAATCAAAAAGAAGGTCGTTGCCATAACACCGCAGATTAAAGTCTTCGTTAATTGGTTTTTCATAAAGATAGTCTCCTATTCTTAAGGATGTGTTCCAATAAAGGGGCCAGATCGAAATGGTGTTGTTAAATCGCATATAGTAATTATGAGCAATTTTTACGGGATCTTGGCCGAGGTTTGTCTCAGTATGAAACTCGACCACGACGAAAGACTGTCTAAAGATTCGATAGTATTTGCCTCATTTCGTCTTGTCCAATGCCGATAATGAGGGATGAAGCTACGCGTATTATATAGATATATTCGAATGTTTTTAGGTGTAAGTGCAATGGCGCCCGTTTAATTAGGGGACGTGGCTTGGGCCGAGCCGCCGTGTTCGAAGTGCGAGCCGCTGGCCGAAGTTTCGATTACGAATCAGGGTATGGGTCGGCTGATCGAAGTTTCGCTAAAAGAAAATTTTAAAGAGCTGAACCGGGTTATCAAAGATCGCGCGGGATTTCGCGATCTGGTTTTGGACCGTTCGCACTGTAAAGCGCAAACGCTATCGCAGGCGCTGAAAGATAAATCCTTAGACGGCGATTGTACGGGCCTTCCCGACCTAACCGATGAAAATATTCTTTCAGGAAAACGAAGCTTCGACCTTTCAAAGCGCAGATGACTGATTTTCGGCTGAATCATCTTGAGCTGGATGTGGTCACCCTGATTCAATGCGAAAATTTGAGCTGTAAAATAAAAGTGAAACTAAAAACAATCGATCTAGAGGGAAATTTAAGCGTCGATTACACGGATAAGAACGAAGCCTTCATCCCACGCACAAAGATGACCTTAAAAAATACCGATAATGTGGATGTCAGTTTAACCGCCGAAGCGGTCATCGATCCGAAAACGGGTAAATTAAATGATTTGGTTTTTCTATCCTCGGAAAAAACCCACATCGATGTTAAACCGGGAAGTTTTAATTTTGACTTAGCATTTAAACGAAAATTCGATACTGCAGAAAAAGAGGCGGCCCTTCACGGAAAATATTACCGCAAACAACTAACTGAACTTCAAGAAAAAATGAAAAGCCCCGCCTACCTCGAAAAACAAGTTGATGCTT
>CAXSEH010000283.1:0-2344 GCA_964236345.1 uncultured Bdellovibrionales bacterium | reverse complement strand
TTCGCTCACTACAACTGGTAATTATTTTTTAAATGTCAGCTCAATCTCCCAAAACTGAAGCTGATTTAAAGTTCACACGTAATATCGGCATCATGGCTCACATTGATGCCGGTAAGACAACCACCACCGAGCGTATCCTATTCTACACCGGTAAAAATCATAAAATTGGCGAAGTTCATGATGGCGCGGCCACTATGGACTGGATGCCGCAAGAGCAAGAGCGTGGAATCACGATCACCTCGGCGGCCACAACCGCTTTCTGGAAAACCTGCCGTCTGAACATTATTGATACCCCAGGACATGTCGACTTTACGATTGAAGTTGAACGTTCGCTTCGCGTTCTCGACGGAGCGGTTGCAGTATTCGACGCCGTTAACGGCGTCGAGCCCCAATCAGAAACCGTGTGGCGGCAAGCCAATAAATACAAAGTTCCGCGAATCTGTTTTATAAATAAAATGGACCGAGTCGGCGCCGATTTCGAAATGAGCAGCGGAACTATCCGCGACCGCTTACAAGCTTACCCGATCAAAGTTCAAATGCCCATAGGTGCCGAAGATCAGTTCCAGGGCGTGATCGACTTACTCGTAGGAAAAGCTTACGTCTGGAAAGCAACCGACCACGATTTTATCGAAACCGAAGTTCCTAAAAACTTATTAGAACAATACAATTCCGAGCGCGCCAAAACGATCGAAAAAATTTGCGAATTAGACGACGCGTTGACAGAAAAATTTTTAAATGGCGAAACACCCACGGTCGAGGAATTAAAAGCCGCGCTCCGTAAGGCAACCCTCGAGCTAAAAGCATTTCCGATTTTTTGCGGGGCCGCTTTTAAAAACAAGGGCGTTCAGCATTTGCTCGATGGCGTTATCGATTATTTACCGTCTCCATTGGATCAGGCCGTTACGATCGGCATGAATCCCGTAAAGCCAGAACTTGAAGTACGATGCGAAACAAAATTCGATGAACCGGCCGCAGCAATTGCCTTTAAACTTTCAAACGACCCCTTCGCCGGATCCTTAACTTATGTTCGAGTCTATTCAGGACAGCTCAAACTTGGTGATCAAGTTTATAATCCTCGAACCGAAAAAAAAGAACGCGTCCAAAAAATCGTAAAGATGCACGCAAACTCGCGTGAAGAAGTTGATAGCCTAAAAGCCGGCGATATCGGCGCCATCATTGGTCTTAAATTTACATCGACGGGTGATACTCTTTGCGATTCTTCTCGGTTGGTCGTTTTTGAATCGATGATATTTCCAGAACCCGTTATTTCAGTCGTGGTTGAAGCCAAGTCATCCGCGGATCAAGATAAAATGCTAGAAGGTCTGCAGCGCCTAGAAAAAGAAGATCCTTCTTGTAACATCCGAACAGACGTCGAGACTGGACAAATACTTTTGTCAGGGATGGGCGAACTTCACTTGGATATTTTAGTCGACCGTTTGCTTCGCGAACATAAAGTACAAGCGAATGTGGGCCGTCCTCAGGTTGCCTACCGTGAAACCCTAGCGTCTTCCGTCAACGCGAACTTTACCTTCGAAAGAATGCTCGCGGGCGATGAAAAGTATGCTCAAGTTCACGTACAGATCGATCCTATCGCACCATCTGAAGGTGTAAAAATTATCAGCTTGGTGGTTGCCGGTAAAGAAGTGCAACCAAATTGGATCAAGGCCTGCGAAAACGGGCTTAAAGAGGGCTCTGAGGTAGGACCCATTGGCAGTTACGCCATGGTTGGCCTTAAGATCACTTTAAAGTCCCTTGTTGGGCGCCCACAAATGACAGACGAAATTGTGTGTAAGGCAGCAGCCTCTCTAGCCTTTCGCGAGGCCATAAAGAAGTCAGAAGCCGTATTGCTCGAACCCATATTCAAACTCGAAATTTCCTGCCCCGACGAATTCGTCGGAAATGTGGTCGGAGACTTGAATTCGCGTCGCGGCAAAGTCCTTAACATGACGACAAAACCTCTCGTGGGCCAAGTGATCCAGGCCGAAGTTCCACTCGCGCAATTATTCGGTTACGCGACGGATGTTCGCAGTCTTTCAAAAGGTAGCGCCTTCTTCAGTATGGTGTTTTTTGAGTATGCGCCGGTCCCGCCTAAAGTCCGTGCAGAAATTTTGCAAAAACTGGGTCGATAAATTTCTAAAATATCAACTAAATAACCGATTGACTTTGCCAATCACTTCTTAGATATTCTCAATTCTTGTTAACGCTACGGAAGCCTCCATAATCTTTGCAGTCATGCACAGTGGACAAAAGGCTTTGGCGGGCAGAACTAGGAAAAGAGAGTTATGCAAAGTCAAAAAATACGTATTAGGCTTAAAGCCTTTGATCATAAATTACTTGATCAATC
>CAXSEH010000282.1:0-2345 GCA_964236345.1 uncultured Bdellovibrionales bacterium | reverse complement strand
CAAATTTCGAAAATTCATTCACGAAATCAATTTTTTGCACGAGGCTGATCATTTCGTTCGTTACCTTGAGGGTCACGTCATCTTTCGTCTTAAGTGCTTGACCCACGACGGTCGATAAAAGTTCTTTCGAGATCTCGGTGGGGCTACCCGATGACAATATTTTTCGGATGGTGTCCGTTAATTTCGGATCTTTTTTATCATCGCCATTATTTGCCATAAACTTTTTTGATCCTTTTCTTTAAATTTTCAATCATCATCGGAAGATTTGCCGCGACCAGCGGCTTCGCGACCGCATCGGGAATCAACATTCCGAATGTAGCTTCCACTGAATAAGTCACTTCGCACTTTTCTTTCAATGGTTTGATGATCCACGAGCCCTTCATGGTCTTAAACACGTCGCCCGAAACAAATTGAAACTTTACTTCGGTCGGGGCTTTTTCTTCGGTCTTTAATTTATATTTGAACGACTTGATCAGCGACACGCTGTATTCCATCTCTTTAGATTTGGCCGAAGTCTTTAAAATTTTAACGTCTTTCACTTCGGTTAAAAATTCCGGATATTTTTCATAGTCGGTGATGAGTTTAAAAAACTCTTCTGCCGTGCAGTTAAAGGTTGCGGTTGTTTGTGCGCTTGCCATTGAGAAAGTCTCCTATTTTTTAAAGAGGGCGTCAGCCGCCGCTCTTAATTTTGATTTGTGGTCATCGGCCGCGTGGCCCAACTTGCTCGGGTTGAAAAAATCGCAAAAGTTAGCTCGCTCTTTTTCGCGAACCACGTCGGCGCTTGTTTCCCGGCATTCGTTGTAAACTTTCACGTCGTAAAATTCGCAATTTTTGCAAACGTGCAGATCCGCACGACAATGCAGGCATTCGTCCCGAAAGCCGACCTTATCTTGAAACGCGTTACTTTTCTTACAACTAAAACAGAAAATTTCCATAGTTAAGTTTAAAGCTTGTCCTTCACGGTTAAATTATGGTGCGCCTCGATATTTCGGATCGTTCCGGTTTGTGAGCGCATCACGATCGAACTCGTCGTGGCCCGACCGCCGGCCAGAACTTTAACGCCTTTCAATAATGGACCGTCGGTAATTCCGGTCGCGCAAAACATGACGTGCCCTTTGGCTAAGTCTTCAAGCTTATATTTTTTATTGAGATCTTTAACTCCCATTTTGAGGGCCCGTTCTTTTTCGTGCTCGTTACGAAACTTAAGGCGACCTTGAAAATCTCCGCCCAGGCAGCGCATGGCCGCGGCCGAAATAACCCCCTCGGGAGCGCCACCGATACCCATTAGTAAATCAATTCCGGAATCAGCCCAACCGGTCGCCACCGCGGCGGAAACATCACCGTCCCCGATCAGTTGAATGCGGGCCCCGGTTTTGCGAATTTCCGCGATCAGATCCTTATGTCTCGGACGATCAAGGACCACGACGATCAAATCGCGAACGGGTTTTTTATTTGCTTCGGCTACGCGGTGAACATTTTCAGTGGCCGACAAATCAAGATCGATCAGACCTTTCGCTGCGGGACCGGTCGCAATTTTTTCCATGTAAGTATCCGGCGCATGTAAAAATCCGCCGTGCTGGGCGCACGCGATCACCGATATGGCGCCGACTCCGCCGCTGGCGCAAATCGTTGTGCCTTCTAATGGATCGAGCGCGATGTCGATTGCCGGGCTATCATCTTTTTTCAGCCCGACCTTTTCGCCGATGAAGAGCATGGGGGCTTCGTCGCGTTCGCCTTCGCCGATGACGACGGTGCCATCGATGCGGACAGAATCAAAAGCCTTTCTCATGGCGTCGACCGCGGCCTGATCGGCTGCTTTTTCGTCGCCGTGACCCATCCATTTTGCCGACGCTAAGGCTGCGGCTTCGGTAATCCTAACAAACTCTAGAGCCAGGTTTCGATCCATTTTTCTTCCTTTAGCAGTTGAAGCAGTTTTTGATCTAATCTTTGAACTTTGAATTCTTGGTCGATGCGGCAATGCACAGTTTCGGCAAATGCGAAAACTTGATCGCCAGCGAATAATCGGTACTGCATAATAAGGCGCGCGGCCTTGGGTTGCACCTGCACCTGAATGCTCAGTTTTTCTCCGTAGCGGAGTGGGAACTTGTGTTGCACGCGGGTCTCAACGACCACTAAGCCGAAAATATCATCTTTCGACTGCACCGAAAAGCCGCGATTTTCAAACCAAGCCACACGCGCTTCTTCGCAAAAACGCAAATAATTAGAGTGGTGAACGATCCCCATCAAATCTGTTTCGTAGACGTGAATTGTTCGTTGGTACAAGATTGGTTTCATTGATTTGTTATCTTGACAGAGACAGAAGTCTCAAACAACACTTTATGGTG
>CAXSEH010000281.1:0-2355 GCA_964236345.1 uncultured Bdellovibrionales bacterium | reverse complement strand
AGTTTCTTTTCTACTTCTTGCGGGTTGTTCAAATCCTTTGGGCGGGGGAGGATCATCGGCCGAACCAAATCACGCTCCCTTTTTATTGGATGAGCCGTCGGGCACTGCATTTACAAATCAATTCGACTTTAATAGCGCCAATTTATACGCGGGGTCAGACGTTGTCGAAATTGCGGCCGGGTCCGGTCGCCTGATCGCCAGCGATTCGTTAGATAATTCAACCGATGTGTCGGGTGCGGATTTAAACTTCGCCCATTACGCAGCGAAAGACGTAAACGTTACGGTTTCCCTCAACAAAGTGGCTATGGTTTCGGGCACGACGGCCAATTTTACGTCGCGAATTATTGACGGGAAAAATCTAACTTTAGATTGGATCAAGTTTAAATTCGTGACCTCTCTTCCCTTCGGAAAAGAAATCTTATCAATCGCAGAAACCGGATACGGATCAAGCGTTAGTAATTTCTCTAACAATCTGATTGGACTTTGGCATTTAAACGAAACTGCCGCCGATACCGTTACGGCCACAGCCGATTTTCGAGATCTATCCCCATCGGGAAATCACGGCACTCTGCTTGGATCCGCTTGGACTTTAGGTGCGACGGGACTTTTTGGAAAAGCGGTTGCCCGTCCATTGTTTGAACTGAACAGCACGATTCCTATAACCACAACCCAAAGTTTTAGTTATGCCTTTTGGGTCAAGTTGAATTCTTACACGAGCGGGCTGGCCACTGAAGGCGTAGGAACCTCTGCGGCCGACCGTGTCCTTTCGGGAAATTCGATCGTCAGGGTGAAAATTATCGACGGCAACTTCGCCGGACAGTTTCGTTGCGGTAATGGCACGAACTTAGACGTCGCGGTGGGTGGGGCCGTGCAAATAGGTGCGTGGCAACACGTGGTCATGATTCGTGATACAGGCTCGTCCTTATTTAGACTGTATGTCAATGGGGCGCAGACCGCGAGCGGGCCCGATACCGGCTGCGCGATAACTCTGGATCGTTTTCGTTTTGGCGGCCACCAAACAAATGCAGTCACCGGGTTGGATGGTTTTATGGATGAAATTGCCATCTGGGGGCGCGCTTTGAATCCGACCGAAGTTTCTGAACTTTATCGTCGCGGCGCAAACAGGATAAAATTTCAAGTTCGTACTTGCACCGATGCGACCTGCAGTACGAATCCCATTTATGTAGGGAACGACGGAACCAATTCGACTTTTTTAAGTGAACTCGATAATGGCTCTTCGACTCCGGCAGTTCCTAATTTTGCAAGTCTTTCTGGGCTTCGAGCCGGGTTCAATACTTGGTATCAGGCAAATAAAAAAAATCGATTTGTTCAGTACCAAACTATTTTTGAAAGTGAAACGACCACATTTCCCGACTTGACCAGCGCGGGATTCGATCCCCAGGTTCGCTACGCAACTTCGAACGCCACGGTTTACAATTCGCCAGCCAGCGCGTTGACGTTTAATAAAATAACTAGTTTTTCAGCCACCGAAGGATCTTGCAATTCAAACCTTCGATATGAATTGGGGAACTCGAGCAGCAACTTTCTAGCTTGGAATGGAACAAATTGGGCGCCTTCTTTAGTCTACGCGACGGCGAACACAAAATTATCCTTAAATTCCTGGATCAGATAAGATTTACTATTTCCTCTAAGTTTGTTACGCTTATCCAATGGGCTCTAAAATATTTATTAAAATTTCGATCCTGTTTGTAGCCTTAGCAATGGTCTACGGTGCAACTCGCTTTTTCACGTCCACCGAATTTAAGTCGACGTTGACGGAATTATTCGGGAACGGTCTGAAAACTTATGCTTGGTGCCCAGATCATGCGGTCGATTTCGAATGGCTTGATTCCCAAATCAGCGTTAAATGGAAAGCCGCTGACTGGACCTCAATTCAAAAACGTTTTTGCCGGCTTACGATGGAACCGATTCAAAATATCGATTTAACCCAAGTCAAATTCGTTCCGTTGCTCAAAGTGCAGTCCGCGCATGCCAAAGTCGCTCATCTTGAGTGGAATGCTGGCTTAAACGTCTTCCGGGCCAATGGACTGCCTTTTTATTCAACAAGCCTGGCGCGAGAGATTCTTGACAGATAAGGTGTAATTTCGCTAGGTTTACCTCTGCGTTCAGAAGTAGCTCAGTTGGTAGAGCAAGCGGCTGTTAACCGCTTGGTCGGGGGTTCGAGTCCCTCCTTCTGAGCCATTTTTTTCTTTAGCCACCGGTGAGTGGCTTTTTCTTTCTTTCAATCGAAAAGCTTAGAAGGGTCTGAGAATGAAATTTTCGATTCAGATGGTCAGCGAAAACCCAAATCCGAAGATAGCCCTGTGGAAATCTTTTTTTCAAAAAACTAAAACG
>CAXSEH010000280.1:369-2388 GCA_964236345.1 uncultured Bdellovibrionales bacterium | reverse complement strand
TATCGGTAAAAATATTTCCACTTTCTACACGCCTGAAGACAACGCCCGAAAGCATCCCCAGCGCGAATTAGAAATTGCGGTTGCAACCGGAAAATATGAAGAAGAAGGATGGCGCGTTCGTAAAGACGGCGGCCGCTTCTGGGCCAACGTTTTGATTACAAAATTAGTCGATAAAAATCAAAATCATATCGGATTCGCGAAGGTTACCAGAGATCTGACCGAGCGAAGACTGCACGAAGAAAATCTAAAAAGCAGCGAAGAAAAAATGCGATTGATGATTCAAAGCGTGAAAGATTACGCGATCTTCATGCTGGATCCGCAAGGCCTTGTCAGTTCATGGAATGAAGGGGCCGAGCGAAATAAATTATATAAGGCTAACGAAATTATCGGCCAACATTTTCGCAAATTTTATTCTGACGAAGAACGGGCACAGAAAAAGCCCGAACGCGAACTTGTCGAGGCGGCCGATGTGGGCCGTTTTGAAGATACGGGTTGGAGATTCCGTAAAGATGGTTCAAAATTTTGGGCGAACGTTATCATCTCTTCCATTCGCAACTCTAAGGGTGAACTACTAGGTTTTACCAAAGTGACCCGTGACTTAACGGCACAAAAATTAGCGGACGAAACTTTAAAATCAGGTTACGCCGCGCTTGAAACTGCGGTTCATGAAAGAACGCGCGAACTTCTGGAAGCAAAGCAAGCCGCCGAAAATGCCAGCGAAACAAAAAGTACATTTTTGGCCAACATGAGCCACGAAATTAGGACTCCGTTAGGCGCGATCATGGGATTCGCGGACCTGATGGGTAATCAAGATATCCCACGTGAAGAAATTGGTTCGTACTTGTCGGTGATTCAAAGAAATTCAACTTTGCTTTTACGGATCATCGACGACATTCTTGACCTATCAAAAGTAGAAGCGGGACGCATGAATATCGAAAGCATTCGGTTTTCGCTTCCGCACACTTTAGCCGATGCCGCTTCGATGCTAGGTCTTCGTGCGCGGGAAAACAGCATTCGTTTTAATTTGATGGCCGATACGTTGATTCCCGATATTGTTATTTCGGACCCCACCCGGTTAAGGCAGATCATCAATAATGTCGTCGGTAATGCCATTAAGTTTACGGATAAAGGTGTTGTCGATCTTAATATTTCTTTGAAAGACAATTTACTTAAATTAGTCGTGAAAGATTCAGGCCGGGGCATATCGCCGGAGCAGGCTGAAAAATTATTTAAGCCCTTTACTCAGGCCGATGCGTCTACGACTCGTAAGTACGGCGGCACGGGCTTAGGTTTGGCTTTAACAAAGGGACTTTGTCAAGCAATGGGCGGAGACTTTTATTTAAGTGAAAGTGCCTTAGGAGCAGGAAGTACGTTCATTGCTACAATTAAGGTCGACATTCCAAAAGACGCCGCGCTTACGGACGAACTTCATTCTAAAATTTCAAACGACATCGCACTTAAAAAAGACGACACTAAGATTCTGCAGAATATGAAAATATTGTTAGTCGAAGATTCACCCGACAACCAGAATTTAATTCAGATCGTATTGTCGCGTGCAGGGGCCATTAGCGACGTTGCATCCGACGGCCTTGAAGGCGTTAAAATGGCCATGTCGGGGGATTATGATGTGGTTCTGATGGATATTCAGATGCCCTACATGGATGGCATTGAGGCCGTAGGACTTTTACGCTCAAAAAAATATGCTAAACCAGTCATCGCCCTAACGGCCCACGCAATGAAAGAACACCGGACGCAAGCTCTGACCGCCGGCTTTTCCGACTACCTTTCAAAACCGATTCAGCGCGACCAGATGATCGAAGTTTTAAGAAAAATTCACGAAGGAACGCGATAAACTTAACTCCGATCTTGGATTCGCAAAAAAATCGGGTTATGGTTTGCGTCATGTCGTCCTCGGGATCAAACACCGCAAGTTATAAATATGTTTTAGCCTTGGCCGCCCTGGGGGTTGTTTACGGTGATATTGGGACCAGCCCACTTTACGCATTGAAGGAAGCTTTT
>CAXSEH010000280.1:0-359 GCA_964236345.1 uncultured Bdellovibrionales bacterium | reverse complement strand
AGGCCATCATATCTTGGCGAATCCCGAAAGTGTCATGGGATTACTGTCGCTAACTTTTTGGTCGCTCATACTTGTCATATCGGTAAAATATTTAGGATTCATTTTGCGGGCTGATGATAATGGAGAGGGCGGAATTTTAGCCCTCACTTCACTGATCACCCCGAAAAAAATAAATGAAGAACCTTACTCGAAGCCAAGAAAACTGCTTATTTTACTAGGCCTATTCGGAACCGCTTTGCTCTACGGCGATGGAATGATCACACCCGCTATTTCTATTTTGAGTGCGGTTGAAGGTCTTAGCTTAATCACTCCGGTTTTTGATCCCTACGTCATCTGGATCACCGTGGGTGTTTTAGTCG
>CAXSEH010000279.1:0-2399 GCA_964236345.1 uncultured Bdellovibrionales bacterium | reverse complement strand
AACAAGGAGTCTTCATGCCATTAGGTGGAGTCATTTTCATCACGCTGTTCATCGCCGCGTTTGGAACAATACTAATATTTCTAGCGCGTTGGACCGGCGGTATGGCAAAAAAAACAAGCCAATCTAAATTCGATATTTACGAATGCGGCATACCGGCCGAAGAGAAAAAGGACACAAAAATTTCAGTCAAATTTTACTTAACGGCGATTTTATTCATTTTATTCGATATCGAAATTATCTTCATGTATCCGTGGGCCGTAAATTTTAAACAGTTCTTAGCTTCTGGCGTCGGGCTTTTCGTTTTTTCTTCTATGGCCGTCTTCCTTGCCATTTTTATCTTTGGCCTTTGGTGGGAAATTAAATCTAAAGCTTTGGAGTGGGACTAATTATGACATCGATGGGAACAACAACGTTTGAAATAACGATTAATTTAATCAAAACAGTTTTAGTTTTTTTATTGATGGTTCAGGCCGTACCTATTCTGGTTTGGCTCGAGCGCAGAGGTTCCGCGTTTATTCAAAACCGTTTCGGACCTAATCGCGTTGGTCCATTGGGACTCATGCAATTGTTAGCTGATGCGGTCAAGTTTTTAACGAAAGAAGATTTCGCTCCCGAAAAGGGAAATCGGTTCATGTTTTACGCGGCACCGGTGTTTGCCTTGATTCCTGCGGCCATCGCTTACATGGCCATTCCAATGTCGACGCCTTTAAAAATAGGCGACTCAACCTTTCTAATCCAAGGGTATGAAATCAATGTAGGAATTGTTTTTATTTTAGGTATTTCATCTTTAGCGGCCTACACGATTTTGATGGCCGGATGGGGATCAGGAAGTAAGTTTTCGTTGATGGGCGCCCTTCGCGCATCCGCGCAGATTATTTCGTATGAATTGGCGTTAGGGCTTTCGATCGTCGGAGTTATTTTGCTCTATGGCTCGTTTAATCTGACAGAAATGATCCACGCCCAGCAAGGTATTTTAAGTTTTCAAGCTTTCGGACACACGATTTCTGCAGCCTGGCTTCCGAATTGGGGAATTTTTTATCAACCGCTGGGAATGATCATATTTTTTGCGGCCACGTTTGCAGAATCAAACCGTTTGCCATTCGACTTGGCGGAGGGCGAAGCCGAGTTGGTAGCTGGTTTTCATACTGAGTACGGTGGCTTCAAAATGCTGATGTTCTTCATCGGCGAATATGGCCACATGATGATTGCCTCGGGACTGATGGTTACGTTTTTCTTTGGCGGTTACGGGATTTGGAATGTAACTCCCGCTGAAGTTTACCAATGGGGAATGAACATTTTCGGAAACGAAACAGCGGCCAATATCTTTAATACCGTTTTGCACTTTCTTTGTTACAATATTAAATTTGCATTTTTCTTGTGGATCTTTATTCACGTGCGATGGACCTTGCCCCGATTTCGCTATGATCAGCTGATGGATCTAGGATGGAAGACGATGCTTCCTTGGGCCTTAGGAAATGCAATGGTAACGGCCACGATTATTTTTGTAACAACGTATTATAAGTTTTAATCCAGAAGTCAGGAGTAAAAATGACGGCAGATGCATTTCTTTTTTGGTTTTTAGCTTTCGCGACGGTGGTGAGCGCCCTGTCCGTGGTTTTAATGACGAATCCAATTTTTTCGGCTTTATCGCTAGCGATGACCATGGTCAGCGTCGCGGGAATTTTCGTCACGTTAAACGCCTACTTCATTGCGGGCGTTCAGCTGATCGTATACGCCGGGGCCGTGATGGTTTTATTCGTCATGGTTTTGATGTTGTTTGATTTAAAACACGAACTGCAAGCCTTCACCCGTGGACGCGCGACCGGTGCCTTAAAAATTGCCTCGGTAGGAATACTGTCAGGCCTAATCGTCGGTGCAGTTACGATGGGTTTGACGTTGGCCGGTAAATCTCCCGAAGCCGAAGCTGCTTTAGCTAAAAACAGCGTCGATACAGTTCGCACCTTATCGGAAACCTTATTTTTAAAAAATATATTTGGCTTTGAGGCTCTTGGCGTTCTTTTATTAGTTATCGCCGTCGGCACCGTGGCCCTGTCGCGAAGCAAAGGCGGAACTCATGCAAGAGATTAACATGATCACAAACATTGGTCCCGAACATTACTTAGTGTTGTCAGCAATTCTATTTTCAATCGGCATGGCCGGAGTTTTGTTGCGACGTAATTTAATCGTCTTGTTGATGTCGATCGAATTAATGTTGAACGCCGTAAATATTAGTTTCGTAACTTTTTCCAATCACTCTGGAAATATGCAAGGTCAAATCATGGTCTTTTTCGTCATGACAATTGCGGCGGCCGAAGCGGCCGTGGGCCTGGCGCTTGCCGTTTCAATTTTCAAACGTTTTAAAGAAGTTAATATTCGTTTCTTCGAGCATCTGAAGGGAT
>CAXSEH010000278.1:0-2471 GCA_964236345.1 uncultured Bdellovibrionales bacterium | reverse complement strand
ATTTCGTTTCATATCGATGAATTTAAGATAATTAAAATCTGGCCCGGTATTGGGCGTAATATGTTTGTCTTTATTCCGTGGGTCTGGAGACGAAACTTGATAACTCCACAAATGGTTTCTGGCCGTCAATACCAACTCTTGGCCGCCTTCGATGGCTTTCGCATTGAGGTATTTTTCGAAATAATCAAGTGTTACATTTAAGGCGTTAAAATCGCCCCGCTTTACATTGCAATTTGAACCCATTTTGCGGCACTGGGCTTCGCAGGAATTAATCATTGTGCGACAACTTCCACCGCGAACGGATTCAACCGTGCGGGCGCCGTACGATAATATTTTTTGAATCTCTTCGTTGGGTAAACTGTTAAACGTGAAACGATCGTAGGGAGTTTTTCTAAGTTGCTGCCACGATATATTTTTCAAATCAGATCGCCCTGCGTATTCGGGATGAAGTTTTTTAAAAGTTTCCAACGCCCGCGGAGTACCCGCATCAGGATTTGGTTCTTCGGAAAGCATGGTCGTCTCGCACAGATTTGCAAGGCTCTTATCAATTTGGATGAGTTCTTCTTGGCCGCAGCTCAGTTTTAATTTTTTAAAATCTACTTTTCCGTCTTGGGTCGCGCAGAGGTTTGGGTTTGCATCAATTTCGGCAGCAACCTCAGCAATTTTCGAAATATTCGTATGACTTCGTGAAACCAATAACGTCTTTGGATCTGAACAAATTTGCCGGTCTTTATTATTTAGACTCCGTGATAAAAACTTTTTCGGAGTCAGACTAGCTTCAATTTTTCCGGGCTCAATACCGGCCGACAGATTATTTACTATTTTATCAAGATCGCTAAACATCGAAGGCGCAAATCTAGAACACACATATTCGGTCAGATTGTTTGGTGTGGCGGCGATTTGTTTTCCCGGATATTCAAGATTTTTTAAATTTTCCTTTTCATCTGCGGAAAGAACGCTACCGGACGCAAAGGCGTGCGCGTTCATGAAGATGGAAAATAATAATGCGCCTGCTTTTATGCAGCGCTTTTGGGTAGCTTGATGCATACGAATTTATCGGAATTTAGTTTATGAATGTTCGAAATTTTTAGTTCTTAGAGGTCCAGAAATATAAAAAATGTCTCAGACCGGGTCATTGTTCAAAATTTTCCCAAATTCCGCTCTTGACCTTTTTTTAAAAAACCTCATATTGTGCCAACTATGTCTACCAAACGCGATTACTACGAAATTCTATCGGTCGAACGCACCGCCGACGGCGAAATCATCAAAAAATCTTACCGTAAATTAGCCATGGAATTTCATCCAGATCGTAATCCCGGCAATCAAGAAGCCGAAGACAAATTCAAAGAAGCGGCAGAGGCTTATGAAGTATTAAGCAGTGCTGAAAAAAGAGCGCAGTACGACCGGCACGGCCATCAAGCCTTTCAGGGAGGTCGCGGCGGCGGCTTTCACGATGCCAGCGATATTTTTTCGCAATTTGGAGATATTTTTGGCGATATATTCGGCGGAGGCGGCGGTCAGCAAAGGCAAACGCGCAATCGAAATTCACCCCGCAAGGGAGCAGACCTTCGTTACTTAACCGAACTTGATTTAAAAGACGTGATAACCGGAAAAGAACAGCAAGTCGAATTCGAAACCGAAACAAACTGCGATGATTGCAACGGATCGGGCGCGGCGAAAGGGTCATCGGTCGTTACTTGTAAAGTCTGTCAGGGCTCGGGCCAAGTGGTTCGTCAGCAGGGTTTTTTCACGATGGCCAGCACCTGTAACAGTTGTCACGGAACGGGAGAAACCGTCGAAAAGCCCTGTCCGACCTGTCGCGGCCAAGGCCGAAAACAAACGAAAAGAAAAATAAAAGTCACTCTTCCACCGGGGGTCGACAACGGCACCCGCATGCGGGTCACGAACGAAGGCGAAGGCGGTTATAAGGGCGGCCCCAACGGAGATTTATTCGTCGAGATTCGCGTGAAAGATCACGACGTTTTCGAGCGCGAAGGGGATCATTTATTTGCTAATTTAGATGTTTCCTATTTACAGTTTTTACTCGGGGGCGAAATCACGGCCGAGGCCTTAGATGGCGATGTCCAAGTCGATATCCCGCGGGGAGTCGACCCCGGAGAGCGCGTAAAAGTAGCAGGCCGGGGCCTTCCTTCGCTCCGCGGCTCACGTCGGGGTGACCTGTATTACACGCTGAACGTCGAATTTCCGAAAAAACTCAGCGAAGATGAGGAGAAACTCATCAGGCAGGTGGCCGAGCTGAATAAAACTAAGGTCAGTTCGAAAAAAAAGGGTCTTTTTAAGTAGTTGTGACGATTCTGCACCTTGACGTTTGGGGGATCAATCTCACCTTGAAGGCTGTAAGGGTTTACTTATATTTTATTAATGATGAAGGAGTCTTAAAATGGGAAAAATTATTGGTATCGACTTAGGAACAACAAATTCATGCGTGGCCATCATGGAGGGCGGAGAGC
>CAXSEH010000277.1:0-2475 GCA_964236345.1 uncultured Bdellovibrionales bacterium | reverse complement strand
CGAAGTTTTCTTGAGCATAATATTTTGGGGACCTTCAACGTATTCTGAAGAGTAGGAGCCGGGCCCGCTACCCGGTGGCATCGAGCCTATCATTTGTAGCGAAGCCGCCATGATGTTCTCGCCACCGCAAGTGAATGAATCCATCTCGAGGTCTTTTACGTCGAATGAAGCCAATTTCATCTGGTACTTCGAAGCGCCGTCGTTCAACATCGCGCGAACCACATTGCGTTCAGAGAAATCGATGTACCCAACTCCTTGAGCCACGGGCCGGTTGCAGTTACCTTCGCTGACGATCGATAAGCTGAGGATTTTCCGGTTAGAAGTAGAGCGGACCACTTTAGCTTTTAAATAGAGGGGGGCGATTCCATCAGTTAGTTTCCAAACCCCTTGAATGTCAGACCAAGGAAAAGGTTTAGCGCTGCCCCAGGGCCAAACGTCGCCACCCAAGATTTTGCTGGCGCTACATTGGTCCGCCGAAGCGAATGAAGGAGATGCCTCGGCCGCGGTCGCGAACAAAGCATTGAAGCTAAAGGCTAAGGCGATCGTTAAAAGGAGTTTTGAATTCATAAATTTACCTCTTCGTTTGGCTGCTTGAATTGAACCTTCGTAGCTTTATTTAAATAATATCCGTTTTTAGCTCTGAAAATGTATTTGGGTTTGTTGTAATCCGGTTCGATTAATTTACGCAGTCGCTTAATCGTCACGTAAATCTTATTGTCGTGAACGGCCGGGTCGTAATTTTGTTTCCAAACATGTTCGACCAAGTATTCTTTTGAGAAGATCTGTCCTTGATTGCTGATGAAAAGCTTAAGAAGATCTAGCAAGATAAATTGATTTTTGAAATCGATTGAACCTAGGTTACGCTCGACGACGGCGTGCTTTTCAAGATCAAACACGATGTCGCAAACATCTTCGCCATCTTTATTGACGTCGTTCAGATACTTTTCATTTCTTTTCATGAAGTTTTTATTGTTTTCAGGATCAATCGACTTGGCGGCTAAATTTAAATAGATTTTAGCGGCATCTTTTTGCCCAAGTTCATAAAGGACCGTTCCGATATTTTCCAGAATAACCATGGCAACGTTCAGTTGTTTGGTATGCTTAATTTGCTCGTAAGCCGTCCAAAGAATATCTAGGGCTTGATCGTATCTTTTTAGATCCATCAAAATGCGTGCATTCGAACTTGCGGACGCAATTTTAAGATCCGTGATGTCCAGTATTTGTAAGAAAATATTTAAGTTATAAATTTCTTTTAAAGCTTCGTCGTATTTTTTCTGCTGACGATAACAAAGTGATAAACCCAAGATCGCGTAACACATGTCTTCTTGGTTGTTCGCTTTGAGACCCAGGTCTAGAGCGCGTCGTAAGTACTCGACCGAACTTTCAATTTGGCCTTTGTAATTCGCGCACAGGGCAAGGGTGTAATAAGTCTTAGACGTCAGTTCGATACCTTCGCGAATAACCAGATCATGCAAGTTTTCTTTTACCGCCGTTATTTTTTCGTGTTCATCTCGTTCTGCGTAAACACGTAAAGTCAGTTGGATGCATTTTAGATAAGGTGCGACTTGTTTTTCGGTTAAGAAGATTTCACTGGCTTCGATTAAATTCGGTAGGGCTAAGTGATAGTCTCCACGTTCGCAGTAAAGTTTTCCAATTTCGTACGAGCGTTCGGCTTGGGTGGTCATTTCTAGTCCTTATGAGAAGACCAATTTTTTACAGATTCTGAAATAATTGGTCAACAAAGCATTAGAAAGGGATCGGAAAAATAGCTAAATAAGAGCTTAGCCCCCGTAATGTATCGTGTTTTGTTAAATGACTAATGATGTAAGATAATTTAGATGGCCGCCCTAAAACCCGGCACTGTGCCCAATTACACACGTTTTTGACAAAAAAAAAGGCCTGGCTTCTTTGCAGAAACCAGGCCCCGATAACTAAAATCCTAATGAGTCGTGTTGTGGTTTGACTGACCCGTGTAGTGAGCTTTGATACCAAATTCACGCTCGTTTTGGGCCTTGAATAACTCTTTTGGACCTTTGATATCCAAGGCGTTAATCAAAACTTGATCGACGTGATCGACAAGAATGACTTTTAATTCTTTTAAGACTTCCTTGGGGATGTCTCGTAAATCTTTTTCATTCTCTTTCGGGCAGATAATTGTTTTGATTCCACCGCGGTGAGCGGCCAGAACTTTTTCTTTCAATCCACCGATCGGTAAAACTTTTCCGCGTAATGAAATTTCACCCGTCATGGCGACCGTGCGCTTAACCGGAATTTTCATGATGGCCGAAACGATCGAAGTCGTTAAAGCAATACCCGCAGAAGGTCCATCTTTAGGAGTCGCGCCGTCTGGGAAATGGATGTGAATATCTACGTTCGAGTAATACTCTTTATCCAAGCCAAACAACGGACCACGCGATCTTACGTATGACATCGCGGCGATACATGATTCTTTCATGACGTCGCCAAGTTGTCCCG
>CAXSEH010000276.1:0-2520 GCA_964236345.1 uncultured Bdellovibrionales bacterium | reverse complement strand
AGCAAAAATTAAAAATGACGATCCTTTTCGTCACGCATTCATTTTACGAAGCCGTCTACCTTGGTGACCGAGTGCTGATATTTTCGAAAACAAAACCCGCCTCTTTCATATACGATGAAATTAAATCCGGCGTTTTTAAAGATCGATTTGATCCTGCTTATTTAAATAAAGTCCAAGACGTCTCCCGCTATTTTCTCAACGAAAAAGGCGTAACGTGAAAGTACTTAAATCCGCGTGGTTTTTTTATTTAGCTTTCTTTTTCGCGGTCGAATGTGTCGTCAGCATTGGCTGGATATCAAGCTCATTAGTTCCACGGCCGACCGAAATTTTGAAAGTGTTTATGTTAAGTCCGGATATCATCCTTATGCCATTTTTGCGAACGGCCGGCCTTGCCCTGATGGCCTATATTTTATCAAGCATTTTAGCTTTCGCCGTGGCCGTTGGAATGCACAAGCTTCCCACATTTCAGAAAATTTTCACCCCGATCACCCTTTTTTTTCAAACCGTTCCGATCATCGCGATTGCGCCTTTACTGGTGATTTATTTTGGCTACGGAATCCCTTCAATCTTAACGGCCGCGCTTATAATTTGTTTTTTCCCGGTTTTTGCGACTACTCTAGTGGGTCTTAACCAAGTCGAAAAAAACCACGCCGAACTTTTTTCGTTTTTAAAAGCCAAACCTTGGCAAAGACTTTATCATTTAGAAATTCCCAGCGCCGTACCCACGGTTTTAGCGGGACTTAAAACCTCGGCGGGGCTGTCAGTTGTCGGCGTTGTTTCGGGTGAATTCGTGGCTGGCGGAGGCCTTGGAGCATTGATCGATTCCGCCCGATTGCAACAACGGGTCGACCTGATGTTCGCCGCGCTGGTCCTATTATCTTTAACGGGCCTAACGCTTATGAAATCAACAGAGGCCCTTTTTCGATTGATCTTTAAGAGGTATTTCATCAAGCTTCGATGATATGAAACTATTTATTATTCTAGCCCTCTGCGTTCAGGCACAACTGTGCTTAGGCGGTCAATCAAAAAAGCAAGTTGCCTTAAACTGGAAAGCCGAGCCCGAATTCGGCGGGTTTTACGAGGGCGTCGAAAAAGGAATTTACAAAAAACATGGCTTTGATGTGGAAATCCTTGAAGGCGGATCGGCGACGCCGACGCCGCAGCTATTGATGTCCGGAAAAGTTGATTATGCCATCGTGTCGTCAGAAGAAATTTTACTGAATAACGACCGCGACCCGAAACGAAAATTAGTGGCCATCTATTCGGTTTTCGAAAAATCTCCGTACATGATTATGTCCCACGCAAATCAAAAGGCGACTTCATTAAAAGAAATATTTCAGAATAAAGACTTAACCATCAGCGTTCAAAAAGGACTTCCGTACGTTGAGTTTTTAACGCAAAAGTTTGCGCCCATTCAAGCTCAACTTGTTCCGTATACGGGAGGTATTTCCGTTTTTGAAAAAGACGCCAAACTTTCGCAGCAAGGTTTCGTCACGTCGGAATTTCTGATCGCCCAAAATAAAAAGATCGACGCCAAGGCCTGGATGGTTTCGGACGAGGGCTTTAACCCCTACATCGCCGTTTTGGCCGTGCGCGAAGATTTTCTTGGCCAGCATAAGAAGGAGGTCATGAAGATGGTGGCCGCCACCCGTGAGGCCTGGTTGTCCTATTTAAAGTCGCCCCAGCAAACCACCAAGGTAATGAACAAACTAAATCCTTCCATGAGCATCGAAATGATGACCCTCAGCCATAACAAGATGAAAGAACTGATGGATTTTGAACCGTTAAAGCTCGGACAGATGAAAAAATCCCGGTGGCAGACTTTAAGCTCGCAACTTCAGGGCCTGAAGCTCATTTCTAAACCGGTCGAAGTGGATAAAATTTTTCAAGACTTTTAGCAGCAGGCCTTTCTCTTTGACCCTGATCCGAGTTATTGATAATTTGTGCAACTTATGAAAATTAGACTCAATGAAATACCCGAAGATGGCCGCGAATATATCTTAAACCGCAAAACGGCCGAGCTGAACACGTCCTTACAAGATTTGATTCAAAATGCTCCGTACGATGTGGAACTCAAAATCAGACCTATCAATACGAAAGACTTTGAAATGTTCGGAACGGTGCAAACCCAGACGCCCCAGCAGTGTTCGACTTGCGGCGAAGATTTTCAGTTTCCCGTCAGACGGCGGATTAACGAAATTTTGATTCCGCAGCCGGAAGAAGACCGTACAGGTAAATACGCTAAGTCATCGATTCCTATCTCGGAAACGGAAGGCTCTTTAACGGTCACGAACTACAAAAACAGCCAACTGGACCTGGGTGAGTTTATCCATGAAGCCGTCGCTTTAGAGATTCCGTTCAATCCTCGTTGCGAAACCTGCCTGAAAAAGGCCAACGATGCCCCTTTTATTTATGATGAGAAAATGAGCGAAGAAGAGAAACCCAATCCGTTTAAGAGCCTAAAAGATTTAAAGTTGAATTAAGTATTGATTTTGACTCAAGTATAAAGCATATTTTAAA
>CAXSEH010000275.1:0-2532 GCA_964236345.1 uncultured Bdellovibrionales bacterium | reverse complement strand
ATGGCGATATTTCTAATTTTCTTTGGATCTTGTAACATTTTTTTTCCTTCTAGCCGTCTTCCAACTAACCATGTCCACCCATAAGAAATTGCTCATGGCTGGTGTCTTCTTGTTCTATTGTTCCGATTGAACTGAAAAAGTCTAACGCATGCGATAGCACTTCGTCATTATTCTTGATTTGAAAAATGGCCTTTCGAAAAGCCGACGCTCCCGGGTAGCCCGTCGAGAACCATGAAGCAAACTTTTTAAGCTGAATGTTCGTGATGGTTTCGGAATTTTTCGCTTGGATCGCCTGACTAAGGTCCATGAACAGGCTTGCGTAGTTACGTTTCAAGTCGACCCGCGGGCTTTCGCCTTTCCATAAACTGTAAGCATCCGCGAATATGAGCGGGTTTTTTAAAGCTCCGCGCCCAATTAATACGCCGTCGCAGCCTGATTCTTTTAACCTTGAAACAGCTTTTTGTGGAGTCAGGATGTCGCCATTCCCCAGTACGGGAAGTGGACTTGAGGCTTTCACTTCAGTGATAAAATCCCAGTCTGCCTCTCCTGAATAGCCAGCCGCGCGGGTTCTTCCGTGGATAGCCACCCACGTAATGCCTTCATCGTAAGCCAATCGACACACATCTTTTGCATTTCGAGTATTGGCGTCCCAGCCGGTTCTGATTTTTATGGTGACCGGAATTTTCACGGCGTTAACGGTCGCGGATAATACTTTTTGCATTAGATCTAAATCTTTTAGCATCGCCGAACCGGCTCCCTTTTTAACAACCTTGGGAACGGGACAGCCAAAATTTAAGTCGATAAAGTCGGCGCCTTGCTCCTCCGCAAACTGCGCTGCGCGTCCTAAAACCTCGGGGTCTTCTCCAAAAAGTTGCACTCCAACGGGCCTTTGCAATTCATCGAAACTCATCAAAGCCATGGTTCGCTCAGATTTATGCTGAATACCCACGGCCGAAATTAACTCGGTCACCACCAAACTTGAATCGAGCTTGCGCATAAACGACCGAAAAGCGTGGTCGGTGATGCCGGCCATGGGCGCAAGAACAAAAGGGTTTTTTCTGAGGGCATCCAAAGGATGAATTCGCATCGTATGGGTATGGCAAATCAGACCAGAAAGGTCAATTTAACTTAGGCCGAGCTGGGTTTGACATCGCGAAAACTTGTTTCGAGAATAAGACATGAAAACATTTTACCTGGTCGTACTGCCGCTAGCGATTTTTAATCTTTCACGGGCCGATATGATCATGCCACCGGGCGCCCAAGACCTTCGTAAAAAAGAATGGGAGCAAGCTAAATGCAAGGACCCCAAAAATTTGATCGTTTGTGAGTTTGCCGTCCCCGAGCCAAATTCCGACGATTGTTTAAAGTACCGTGGAAAACCAACTCAGTATAAACAAATTGCCACCCAAGGCTCGGCTTCTTATGGCTCAGAAAAATACTGCAAGCTTCAAGGTTTAGACGGCGCAAAGTAATCTCGTGGCGAAAAGGGCCGAGGCTAAGTTTTTTTAAAAAAGGTTTCGTTTATTTAAAAGTTTTTGTTAGAAGTCCTCATCGAAAGGACTTTTATGAAATTTTTAGCAGCTCTTTTATTATTGGCATTCACCGCCCAAAGCGGTTTCGCTCAGGACCAAGATAAGACATTTTCCGGTGAAACTGAGGCCAGCGCCGTAACCATCAGCGGTAATTCAAACACCGAAACCTACAGCGGTAGAACGAAAAATACCTACGCCGTTTCAAAAAGTGATTTGGCCACCTTGTTTGGAAAATATGTTCGGGGCGTCGCCGGTGGTACCGAAAACAACAAAGCCTGGGAGGCCGGCCTTCGTTACGATCGTATTTTCTCGAAAGATCTATTCAACGGTTTTTTACAACGGAAAGCCGAACATGATCCTTACAATGGAGTCTTCATTCAGCGGGATTCGTCTGACTTGGGCGTCCGTTATACACTTGAAAAAACGGATTACCTAGATTGGTTTGCGGAATTAGGCTACCGCTATCAAGACACTTACGAAGATACCGAGTCCGGACACGAAATCGCCGATTTCATTTTAGTGAGCACCGAAGCCGAATACAAATTTTTTCCGACGACGACGGGGAAGCTAAGGGCCGAATACCTTTTCAATTTGAAACGCTCGAAAGAATACCAAGGCAACATCGAAGCTTCGGTGAATGTGGCGATCACCAGTATTTTTTCTTTAAAGACATCTTACTTCTTGAACCATGACGAGTCGAATGATGCACCATTAAAGAAAGACACCTCCACTTGGACGACGACCCTAGTTGCCAAGTACTAACTTTCAATAAACGTAATGCGACCGTCGAGCTGCCTTTTGGCTTTTGGCGGTTGATGATCTGGAAAACCTAAAACCACGGCGCACAGTAATTCAAGTTCGCCTTTTTTATATTCTTCTAGTTCAGTCACGTTGAGAAACCGATCCACTTCGGTTTTGATTTCTAACGGCGCACCCATCGTGCAACAACCTAGACCTTCGACCTGACAGGCTAGGTTAATATTCTGCACGGCCATGTAAA
>CAXSEH010000274.1:0-2550 GCA_964236345.1 uncultured Bdellovibrionales bacterium | reverse complement strand
GGCGCGATCGACGTATTGGTTATCGATTCCGTGGCGGCCTTAGTTCCACGCGCCGAAATCGAAGGCGAAATGGGAGACTCACACATGGGTTTACAAGCCCGTTTAATGTCGCAAGCTTTGCGTAAATTAACCGGTTCCATCAATCGATCTAAAACGCTAGTGATCTTCATCAATCAGATCCGTATGAAAATCGGTGTGATGTTCGGTAACCCTGAAACGACCACGGGTGGTAACGCCTTGAAGTTTTACTCTTCGGTTCGTTTAGATGTTCGCCGTATCGGCGCGCTGAAAAATGGGGAAGAAGTTGTGGGTAACAGAACAACGGTTAAAGTTGTTAAAAATAAAATGGCCGCGCCTTTCACCAAAGTTGAATTCGACTTAATGTACGGCGAAGGTATTTCTGAAGAAGGCGATATTTTAGATTTGGCGACGACCGCGAACATGGTTGAAAAATCAGGTTCATGGTACTCGTACAAGGGCGAGCGTTTAGGACAAGGTCGCGATCAAGCGAAAGAATTCTTAAAAGCAAATCCAGCAATCAAAACTGAATTGCGTGAAGCGATTTTAGCGAAGAACGGAATCGGTCAGATGCTGATGACGACCGATATGTCCGAGACTGCCGCGGACGATGCTTCGATCCAGTTAGATAAACCAAAGAAGTCTAAGAAAGCCGCGGCGATGGCCGCTGAAGATAGCAAAGAAAAGTTGAACTAATTACCGCGCGCCTTCGGCCGCTAGTTTTTGAAAACGAAGCCCGGGCCTTCTGCCTGGGCTTTTTTTTACTGCTGGGTTGCCGTCACTTTTAGAGAGTAACTTTCTTTATCTAAATTTGACTCTTTAATTTCTGCGGTATGGTTTTGCTTTGCTTGGATATTTGCGTTTGCAATTATTTTTCGGCCCGTTATTTCAATTTTTTCTATTTTGAAATTCATTTTTAGGGGCGCGTCTTTTTCGTTGTTTGCGGCGGTCGCCGTCGCCGTGATGTCAATTTGTCCGCTTCCGATTATTTGAGAATAGGTCGCACTTTTTCCGTCGTTTACGATGATTTGGAATTTTTCGATTGGTTCGCCATTGATAGCGGCTTCAATCTTTAATATATAGCTGTTCGTGTTCGCAAGACAATTCACGCTGACTGTTAGAATGAGCGTTGCTAATATGTTTTTCATCTTTTCTCCGATGTATTTAGAGATCGTCGGATAAATGAAAAATGATGTCAAATTGTTAGCTCAGTTATTCGGTAACGGCGCCGAGCTTTAATGTAATATCGGCTTTTTCCATGCTGCAGTTGTAGCTGTCTCTTATTTGACTTTGTTTTCCGTCTGGCTTGTAACTTGTGATTACAGTTAAAGGAAGATCGCCGTCGGTGTCTTTTGCGAAGAGACCTTTTATTTCGTAATTTTTTGTTAACAGGGCATTGAAACTGGCCACTTGGCCTTCTTTATTGATAGCTTCCGTGTTTATTTTTATTTCTGATAATTCGAAGGCGCTTTTGATTTTGATTTCGCCTTTTTCGGTAAGGCCCGTTCTCCAAATTTTTTGCGGAGTCGTCGTTTTGAAAACTAGCGCTTCTTGTTTTGTAATATGAGTGCACACGTAATTGTGATCTTTGATATCGCTGACGGCGGCCGTTGCGATCAGGGTATTGAATGTAGCGATCAAAATGACGATTGATTTCATGGGACCTCTTGTGTCTTTACGATACAATTCGGGGGCCATGTCTCACTTTAGGATTCTGACTTGTACTATGATTTATTTAGTTCTTACGCCTCTGTTGGGCCGCAAGTAGGCGGGTGCTTCCAATTCGGGGCACTCACCCTGCAAAATGTTTAGTGAAATTAAAATCTTATTTATTTAACGCTGCTTTGATATCGGGGATAATTTCTTTTGGATCGGTGTTCGGCGAATATCGTTTCATCACGTTTCCGTCTTTTCCGATTAAAAATTTTGTGAAGTTCCACTTGATCGCCTCGGTGCCTAAAATTCCCGGCGCACTTTTTTTCATAAACATGTAAAGTGGATCGGCCTTGCTTCCGTTCACGTCGACTTTTGCCATCACCGGAAAGCTGACGCCGTAATTTAGTGAACAGAATTGTTGGATCTCTTCATTCGATCCCGCTTCTTGCGATCCGAACTGGTTGCACGGAAAACCTAGGGCGGCGAAATCTTTGTCTTTAAATTCTTTGTATATTTCTTCAAGGCCCTTGTATTGGGGGGTGAATCCGCATTTGCTCGCGACGTTGACGACCAACACGACTTTTCCCTTGTAGGAATTCAGGTCGACGTCTTTTCCGGTTGCATCCTTCACGTTGAAATTGAAAAAGTTTTCTTTTTGCTCGGTCGCCACTTGAACCTCCGGGTTGGTTTTATTAATTCTGAATTCGAATAGAACGTCAATGACCGCCCCGCCAAAGTCTTATAGCGCCATTCGTCTAATTTTGCTTTTTCAATCTCAACCTGAGACGCTTGAGACTCAAGTCTTGTTATGAGAATGCCGATACAATCAGGTGAGGTGTTTATGGGGAATCGAACAACTTTAGGTCTCGTATTTTT
>CAXSEH010000273.1:599-2552 GCA_964236345.1 uncultured Bdellovibrionales bacterium | reverse complement strand
GAATACTCTTGGGTGGCGGAAAATGCGCCGACCAGTAAGTACGGCGCTAAGGCTTCGCAGAACGTCTTGTTATCGATCGAAAAAGCCCTGCCTAAGGATGCCGAACTTCAGCAGCGAGTTGGCAATTCAATCGAACCACTCGCGATGGATGCTAAAGTCGAGCGATTTATTAAATACGCTACGTTTTACATCCAAAAATTTCCAAATTCAGATAAAGACGCCGAAATTCGCTTCCGAATCGGCCGGCTTTATTACCAAACAAATAACTTTGGGCCCGCGGAAAAGAATTTCAAAGAAATTGTGCAAAAACATCCAAAAACAAAATACTCCGAATACTCGGCCAACCTTTTACTTGATATCTATGCTTTGAAAAAAGATTACGTTGGACTTGAGAAGATGGGTTCTGAATTGTTGGCTAATGACACGATCGCGGGGACCAAGGCGGGCAGTGACATTCGCAATGTGCTAGAAAAAGCTAATTTTAAAAAGGGCCAAGATTTAGAAGGCGAAAAAAGGTATGCCGAAGCCGGGGTGCAGTTTCAACTTTTCGCAACTCAAAATCCTAAGTCGGAATTAGCCTCGATGGCGGCATTTAACGCCGGAGTTAATTTTGAACGGGCCGGTCGAAATTACGATGCGGTTCAAAATTACAAAAAAGTGATGGCTTCAAATGACAAAGCCTCGGCGGGATTAAAACCGAAGACCCAAAAACTTTTAGCTAAACTTTATCAAGATGCGGGACAGTTCGAAGAATCGGCCTCGTTGTTTAAGCAACTGGCTAAGGATAATCCTAAAGACGCTTTAACGCCGAATTATCTATTTAACGCGGCCGTGATGTACGAAGCCTTAGGTAAAACAAACGAGTCGGTAAATACCTATCTTGAATACACGCAAATTAATCGTAACGGGCGCGAAAATGCGGATACCATGTTTAACATTGCGCAAATGCAACGTAAAGCTAACGCTAAGCCCGCGGCACTAAGGCATTATAAAGAGTATCTCGAGATGCCGCACGCCACGAATGATAAACGTCTTGAGGCGAATTATTGGATTTATGAAATCGGTCGCGGAATGGGACGTCACAAAGATCCGGAAGAAGCTAAAGAGAACGTGCTGAATTTGCAAAAACGGGTTCCTGCCGACCGTCGTTCAATCACGAATGCCTTTGTCGCAAAAATAAAATTGGACCAGGCGAAAGTATCGATGAATAGCTTTAAGTCCATTGCCATTCCTGCTGATCCGGCAAAACAAAAGAAAGCCGTCGATCGTAAGCTTGAAGCCATCACCGCGTTGAACAAAGAATTAACCGAAGTCATCAAACTAGATTCCGCTGAGGAAATCATGGCTTCTTTGGACATGCTCGGCGATGCGAATCGACACATGGCCGAAGCCATCGAAAATACGCCCTTACCCGCAGGGCTAAAGGAAGAACAAAAGAAAGTCTACAAAACTGAGATCGAAAAAATTTCGACCCCATTTCGTAAAAAAGCGGAAGAAAGTTATAAGTTAGCCATTGATAAAGGTGGCGAATTGGATGTCTACAATGCGGCTTACCAAGATGCTTATACGCAACTGAATAAAATGAATCCGAAAGCCTATTACCTTCGGGGCGAAGTCGGTATCGAGTCTCGACAAATTAACTGGATCGGTGCGAAATGATAAAAAAAACGATGCTCGTAGGTTTTTTGGTCTTAACGGCCTGTTCAAGTTCCAGCGTGAAGGAAGATTCGTCTGACGATGCGCCGGCGAGCGGCTCAATTGCCACGCAAGCGGCGGCGGCCCCTCCATCGTCAAGCGTTGCTGACAAAAGTGTTCCCGAAATACGAAGGGAAGAAAAGGTAACAGCCTCGCAGATTGTCCCTTTAAACGATGCGATCAAACAACAAAACGATGACGCTATTCAAAAAGCAGCCGGCGAAATTCTAACTCAGAATTCAAAAGATCTTAATGCAT
>CAXSEH010000273.1:0-589 GCA_964236345.1 uncultured Bdellovibrionales bacterium | reverse complement strand
AAAAAATCACGATTTGATGCGGCCGCGTACCTCCTCAAAAAGGCGATCGCAGCGCATCCGGAATCTTCGGAAGCCTACAGCAATATGGGCTTGGTATTATTGGCGCAAAACGAACGTCGTGAGGCCATCAAATCCTTTCGTCGGGCCATTGAAATCAACGCGAACAACGGTGTCGCTGGGGCCAATTTAGGATCGATATACGTTCAAGAAAAAGATTACAATAAAGCTTTAATGGCATTGGACATCGCGGTCAAAAACGGTCAACGAGATTTTAAAGTCATGAATAACTACGCGATAGCATTATCCGCAAGTGGAAAAACAAAAGAAGCGGCGGATATTTACGAAAAAATTCTGAAAGAAAACCCAAGTCAGAAAGATGTTATGTTGAACTACGCGATCTTATTGATCGAAGACCTAAACAAAAACAAAGAAGGCCTAGACCTTTTGAACAGACTAAAGTTTGTAGGAACGTCTCCGGAGACGCGAGATATCATAAAGCAATTGGAAAATAAGGCAAAAGCTGGTTTACAATAGGAACGGAGTTAAGATGAATCTTCTTAGAATGTACTTTACAACTCTGATCGTTGTT
>CAXSEH010000272.1:0-2632 GCA_964236345.1 uncultured Bdellovibrionales bacterium | reverse complement strand
CCTGATTCAATTAGGAGAACTCTCTGAAAGAGGCCTCCAAAGCGAATCTGCAGCTTTGGCAAAGAAAATTAGAGATCGTCATTTAAAAATATCTGAGGACTTAAACTCCGACAAGAGCACCTTAGACCAGATCGAAATTTTGCTTTCCGAGATGGAACAAGTTGCGAAGGGTGTTTACCTCCTAAGGGACTGCTCGCTGAAGGCGAAAGACGTTTTAATGAGTTTTGGCGAAAGACTTTCATCCGTATTATTTACCCGCGCTCTTCAAAATATTTATTTGCAGTCAACAAAAAAAAATCGGACTCTCGTCCAGTTACTCGACGTTCGCACTGTCTTAAAAACAGACGAACATCATGGAAAAGCGAAACCCTTGACCCAGGAAATTCGAAAACTCTGCGAAGAAAAATTGAAACGGTGTTTACAGGGCGAAGTTATTCATGTGACCCAAGGATTTGTCGGCCAAACTTTGAAGGGCTCGACGACGACTTTAGGGCGCGGTGGTAGTGATTATAGTGCGGCCCTTTTAGCCGAAGGCACCCACGCTGACGTCGTTGAAATTTGGACCGATGTGGCGGGCGTTTTAACGACGGATCCCCGACTCTGCAAAGATGCCGTGGTCCTCAAAGAAATCTCTTTTAAAGAAATGTCCGAGCTTGCCACCTTTGGCGCGAAGGTCTTACATCCGGCGACTCTCCTACCCGCCATGCGCCAAAATATTCCGGTCGTGGTCCTTTCAAGTTTCGAACCGCAACTACCCGGTACCTGGGTTCGTAAAGATGTTAAGAGTTCGCCGCTGATCCGCGCCTTAGCCCTTCGTAAAAAACAGACGCTGATTACACTCAGCACACCGGAAATGCTTCAGACCCACGGTTTTCTTTTTCAACTTTTTAAAATTTTTAACGACCATAAAATTTCGATCGATGCAATTACAACGTCCGAAATCAGCGTGGCGGTGACGATTGACCACTCTGAACATTTGAATGAAACCTTGATCGCAGAGCTCAGCCAAGTTGCGGAAGTGCAGATTGAAACTGACCTTTGCCTGGTGTCTTTGATCGGTAATAATATCAACCATACCCCCGGCCTTTCTAAACGAATTTTTGAATCCATCGCGGACATCAATGTGCGCATGATCTGTTATGGGGCCAGCCGTCACAATTTCTGTTTCCTGGTTTCCGAAGCCTTCGGTCCTGAAGTCGTGCAGCGTTTGCACCAACAGTTTGTCACCGGCAAAGAAACGGCCTAATTGGAAAAAACTAAAAATTCCGAAAGCATTTTAGCAATTGATTTCGGTACCAGCCACTCGCTCGTCGGGGCTTTTCACGAAGGCAAGCGCATCGAGGCTTTACCTATCGACCCCGGAAGTTCCGATCCCAGCCTTATGCGCACACTACTTTACTTTCCCCATGCCGATCTATGTTATTACGGTTCTGAAGCGCTCACCCAATTTTTAGAACACGATATGGAGGGACGGCTTTTT
Source organism: uncultured Bdellovibrionales bacterium (assembly GCA_964236345.1). Taxonomy (GTDB): domain Bacteria; phylum Bdellovibrionota; class Bdellovibrionia; order Bdellovibrionales; family Bdellovibrionaceae; genus Pseudobdellovibrio. The sequence continues at coordinate 1,152 of CAXSEH010000272.1, read as the reverse complement.
CGATCTTTTAAATCGCACCTTCCCAATCAACATTATCTTGGAACGATGATCGACAACCGCATCCTGACCTTGGAAAGCATGATCGGCCTTTTTTTGCTTGAGCTTAAAAAGCGTTCGGAAGCCCTGCTTAAAACCACGCTGACCAAAGCCGTGATCGGAAGGCCCGCGCGGTACTCGATGGATCCGGTGAACGATGAGTTTGCAATTCTTCGCATGCGAAAGGCCGCCGAGTTCGCGGGTTTCAAAGAAATATTATTTATTCCTGAGCCATTAGCCGCCGCCTTAGAATTTCGCCGCGATATCAAGGAAGAAAAAACGATCTTGATCGGCGATTTCGGTGGCGGTACATCGGACTTTACGATCATGAAAATCACGACCGACGAATTTAAGAAGCAGGACGTTTTAGCCGTCGAGGGCTGCCCGCTGGCCGGCGATGCGCTTGATAGCGTATTTATGAGCTCGCGCCTAAACCGTAGTTTCGGCGCGCAAACCCAGTACCGTCGGCCGATGGCGAGCAATTTATTAACGATGCCCATGGCGGTCATGGATCGCTTAAATAAACCTTCGCAAATTGTTCATTTAAAGGAAAAAGAAACTTACCAATTTATCAAAGAGATTCAAAAATGCGCGCTGAAAGAAGAAGATCAACTAGCGATCGAACGACTTTTCGTTTTAATTGAAGACCAGCAAATTTTTCCGTTCTTCGAAGAAATTGAAAAGACCAAAAAAACTCTTTCAACAAAACCTACGGGAACTTTCGATTTTAAATACCCCGATTTAGAAACCACCGAAGTTTTTTCAAGCTTCGAATTTGAAAACTGGTCATTAAAAATGAAGCAGGAAGTTTTCGCGGCACTTGATCGCTGCTTTGTGCAAGCCAAACTAAAGGAAAGCGAAATTGATTTTGTTTTCCTGACGGGAGGAACCGCGCACGTTCCGTTTATTCAAAACGAATTCATCAAGCGCTTTGGCGTAGAAAAAATGCAAACGAAGAATTTCTTCCACTCCATTCTTTCCGGACTGATTGAGAGTGCGAAGTCTTGGGATGATTTGCAATAACAATGAACTTTGGCTTCCCACAATAAAACGAAGAGGCGTATCGTGAAAATAATCAATCGACTTCGCATAGGTAAATTGTTTATCCAGCTTATT
>CAXSEH010000271.1:0-2726 GCA_964236345.1 uncultured Bdellovibrionales bacterium | reverse complement strand
TTGGAGGAAAAGGCGGAGGCCGCCCAGACTTCGCTCAAGGCGCCGTACCTGATCGATCTAAATTGAAAGAGGCGTTCGAAACAATTTCGAAAAAGGTTTTACAATAGATTTATTCTTGGCAGACGAACGAACGGTAGTTGGTTTTTACCGAAGCGATGAAGCCCTTCAGTATACCCGCCTGTTCGCCACAAAGATCTTGCGAATTCGAACCGCAACCATCAGTTGCGCTTCCTAGCGAAAATGATTCTTTTTCCGTTGTGATAATGGCGTAAGGTAATTTTAAGGCTTGGGTACAAAGTTGACCCGCGTTGGCGCTTTGGGATTTGCAAATTTGCGACGACTTTAAAATTGAAATCAATTCGTTTCGTAAAGTTTCGGTCAGGCAAAATTTTTCAGTCGTTGATGTTAAATCGGAAGTTAAAAACATCTGCCCCGATGGCAAAACCACTTTTAGATTTTTATTAACGAGCACGTCATAAGTAACCGAATTTTTGACGACCTTCGTATTTTCTTGAAAAAGAAAATCGGTGTCAGAAATTTTTTGAGTCTGCAAATCTACTTTACTTGAACTGCCCTGAACCCCGACTGCCGCAGTCGATATATCATCTGGGTGGGGCGCTTTTTGACAATTTTGGAATGCCACGAAGCCGACAGCGACGGTGGCAAGGATGACTCCTACGATTTTTTTCATGCTGCTTTCCTTTCAGTTTGTGAACCTGAAGTAGAGGCGACCAACTTACCGCCGCACTCACTACAAAACTTACTTTGCAAAGCCATCACGGCTTTACAGTCCGCGCACTCAATTCCATCAATTATTTGTTTTTTCTTCGGGCCTAGGTCGATATCGTTCATATCAACAAAACCCTTTTCATTCCATTTGTCGATTTCGTTAATGATTCTCCAAATTTCGATCTGCGTTTTGAACTCTCGATATTCAAATTGTAAAAGCACCTTGTTTTCGACGGTCTTTCTTTTACAAAATAAACCTTTGGCTTCTAATGAAACGAAGTGCCCTTGACCCAATGTGATTCCATATTCTTTGAAAAATTCAACGGCTTGGTTAAATTCTTTAGAAACGATTCCGAATCGATCGGGCACCGAACCTTCGTAGCACATTAATAAAAGTCGCAAAACGTTGTAATTTGGCTCGTCAAATTTTAAAAGATCGGTCTTACTTCCTTTAAAATAATAATATTGGTAAAATTCGAAGAATGATTCCAAGGCAACTTGATCGTAAATAACTAAACCTTGAATTTCAGGTTTGCCGTCAGGGTCTTCTGGATTAGCTCCCATGACATATTCGGCCAACTTCAATTTGACCAGTAGTTGCGCCGCCTGTTCAAGACGCTTCAGCGATTCACCGAAGATCCGTTGCGAATACTGTCTCAGCGTCAGCCAATCGACTTTCACTTTAGCGCCATCTTTTGTGCCCTTATGATTAGACGCGTGATAGATGACGCCGAAAACTTTCGCCACGGCATCATCGCCACAGGGAAGCGGACTTTTTTCAAGTTTCGACGTTTTGATTTCGCTGACGGCCCACTTTAATTTTTCAGACATCGATTTCAGGAATGATTTATACACTTGGTGTAAAGAATCGTATTGCTGTTTGAAACTATCTATTGGAATTTCAGCAACTTTAATTTCTTGAGTAGCCATCGCAGAATAATTATAATTCTGAATTCCCAGTACAAACAGATCGGCGAATACGTAAACGGCACCAATCGTCATCAAATCTATGTTCTTTTTATTTTTTTGCACGCAGACGCTAATCTGACCCGACTGGACCACGAAGATGGTCTGGATCTTATCGCCCTCTTTAAAAAGAAACTCGCCCTTTTTTAAAACTTTTACTGATGACATGAAACCTCAAATATACTGACATTTCGACTTAATTTGAGGAAATCTAAAGGCTTACGACACGACTCCTGCAGAAAATGTTAAGAAAACTTTTCTGCAGTGTCTCAAATAGGGATTAAGCGTCGGGAGACGACTCTGAATAAAATTTCTTTTTCAAATCGGCTTGAACTTGAACCATGGTGTTTTCTAAAAGTACGTTAAACATCTGTTCGGCGCCAACACCATACATTTGGGCCAAAGTGCGAAGCGTATGAATGGGAGGCTGGGAAATGCCACGCTCCCAGTTCGAGATGAACTGAGAAGTGCTGTAGCCTAATTTCATAGCAACATCTTTTTGAGATAATCCTGAAAGGGATCTCTTTTCTTTGAGGAAGACAGCTAATTTATTTGATTCATTTTTCATAATTTACCTTTTGTTCAACTTTGCAGTTGTTTACTAAACAAACATACTCGGTTTCCAGGTAAATATCAAATTTTTTAACTACTTCTTAACATATATTTAACAAACTGTCCTAAATCATAAAAAAAGGAAGCCGAAGCTTCCTTTTTAAACATATTTTGATTTGATGCGAACTATATCGAAAACTATCGTTTCGAGTACTGACCGCTTCGACGAGCTCCGTGCTTGCCGTACTTCTTACGTTCAACCATACGCGGATCACGCGTTACAAAGCCGGCTTTTTTCAAAGCGTCTTTAAACTCAGGATTAAACGCAATCAACGCTCGGGTTACACCATGGCGAATCGCTCCGGCCTGGCCCGATTCGCCGCCGCCCGTAACGACAACGCGCAGGTCAAACTTGCCGCCCTGTGCCATTAGTTCGATCGGTTGCATGATCACCATGCGTGATTGAAGACGAGTTAAGT
>CAXSEH010000270.1:0-2800 GCA_964236345.1 uncultured Bdellovibrionales bacterium | reverse complement strand
CGTGAAGCCGGTTTACAATAAAGAAGTGAACGGTCACTGGATGTGCGACGAGGGCCGTTACACTTACAAGTTCGTGAATAAAGACGTGCGACTGCTAAAAGGCCAAAAGTATGCCGGCGGCCAGTGGGGCGCCGAATTGCACGCCGGAGCGGCCGCCAAGGAAGTTTTCAACTCTTTACGGGGTGCTCAGGGCGATGACATTGCGGTGGTATTCACGGGACAACATACCGTTGAAGAATACGAGGCTTTAATTTCAACTTTCGCGAACACTTATAAAACGAAAAATATTTTTCATTGGGTGAACAATCCTGAAACGTTCGATTCTTTTGACGGTTTGCTGAACCGCGGAGATAAAAATCCGAATACCAATGGTTTGCTGCAAGTCTTAGAAAAAAACGGAATTAAAAACTCGTGGAAAAATCTCGAAGAAGGTTTGAAGGCTTCAAAGTTTAAGAACCTCGTGGTTTTCGGTCCCGAAAATCTGTGGGTATTTCCAGAGTTGAACGCGATGATTGATTTATTCACGACGGCGAAAAATTTATTTTATTTTTCGTCGGCGAATATCACTCAGTTGCAGAATTATTCAGGCCCTAATCAAATCACGGTCGTCCCGCTTAAAACGTATGTCGAAAAATCGGGGACTTTCGTTAATTTTAAAGGCCTGGCGCAGAAGTTTTCAAAGGTCACAACGATCGTTAGCGAAGCGCTTTCGGGTGTTGACGCGGCAGCCTTGTTAAGTGGAGTCGACGTTTACGTTCCGGTTGTTCCTAACAAGAATCTGTTTTTGGACGAGCATAAGCGCGCCGATCAAGTGACATTAGAAAATCGTAAGAAAAATGAATTTGTCTTTAACCGTGGCCGTCTGTAGGAGGCAATCATGTCTGTCGTAACGAAAAATAATGACCGCAGTTGGTACCTTCCAGGTATTTTAACCGGAATGGGAATCAAGTTTAAGCATTTGGTGAAAAATCTTTTTAACAAAAAGAAAATGCAGACTCTGAATTATCCGGAAGAAAAGTATGAATACTCGCCGCGATTTAAAGGTAACCATATTTTAACCGTGAAAAAAGACGGCGCCATTCGATGTACCGCCTGCATGTTGTGCGCAACGAACTGCCCGGCAGAATGCATCAAGATCACGGCCAGCGAACACCCGGACGCGCAAGTTGAAAAGTATCCGATCAGTTACGAAATCGATATGCTCCGCTGCGTTTTTTGTGGCTTTTGCGAAGAGGCTTGTCCCGTCGATGCAATTCGTCTGGGGCCTGAGTGGCAGACTCCGGGTATAAATGGTTCTAATTTTATTTACGACATCAATCACTTAGCTTATCGCCCCAATTTAAAGGGCGGCGTGCAATCGGTGCTTGATGATCAAGATCGCCACAAGGCGGGGATTTAGTCGGGGCGGATTCGTGTCCGCCGCGGGACCTAGCCGTTTCCGAATGCGGCGAAGTCGCCCATTAGTTTTTCGATTTCATCGACAGATTTTTTATTCTCTTTAGTTTTAATGGCCGCGAAAGCTTTACGGAAAAGCTTTTTGTTTCGGCCATAACTTTGCGCTAACATCATCGTCGTCGTTCTTGAAGGGTCAGATTCTTCTAGTTTCACCAAGGTCAGTAAAACATTTTTAATTAAATCGAAATCTGTGGCTTCGTTCAGTTGTAATTTCGCGACACTCATCACTTCATTTTCAACGTCACCCTCAATTTGATTCGATTTTTGTTTTACGTACGAATCAAACTGCCCTGATAAAGCTTCTTTAGAAACCGCCATAGAACCCTGGCCGTAGGCAAATGAAGATGAAATCAAAATGGCCATCATAAAAAATTTCATCGTTATTCCTTTGGCTTAATCATGACGCCAACCAATTTGTAATTAGAGCCCCATTTTTTACTTCGCGCCGTTTCGTTAATGGGGTCTGCCGAGTAATAGTCACTCACATATCCTGCCTTGCCTTCATGGTCCGTTTTTATTTCGACGTGACCGCAGTCTGCAATTCTAGAACCTCGACATGGAATTCCGCTCGAATAAACTAATATCGAACCTTTCGGGGCTTGGCTGGGACTTTTCATTTCCGTCTTGTAAGGTTCGGAATCCAGCAAGTTCACGAAACCGAAATCTTTAAGACGGGTCTTTGCCGAAAGTGCCGCTTGATCGGCGGCCGTCGTTGGAACGTCTACCAGTAAATTATGACCCTTACCCCGCGCACCACCCTCGGGCGCAAACGGATTCTTGCAGTAATGTCTGCCTCTTATATTGGGCCCGCATTGAGTAGCCGCCGCTTCTTTCACTTTTCGATAGCACATACCTTTTGAGGCCGAACTTTTATTTTTCATCGCCCAGTCGATCATCTTTTTAACTTCAGCGCTGCCAGAATATTTTTTTATTTGATCATCTAATGAACCCCGCTTTGAAGGTCCGATCAAGGATTTGATTTCTTTCACCTTCGTTTCGCCCTTGGGTGCTACGTTCGCTAATTCGGCAACTTCATCCGCGACGCGAGAAATGTTCAACCGGTTTTCAATCGCGGACGCGGATTCTTTTCCGGCACCGTCATGGCACGTCTCGCATTTGGCTACGGCCGCTTCGACTTTGGGCTCCATGTGCTCCGAACGATCTTTAAAATGTAAACCATTGGCCTTATACAGGTAGTATTTGCCGGTCGTCGTGGGTTTCAAATAACTATCCGGAGTCATCGCCGTGACTTCAATTTCCAAAACTTTTCCTTGTTGCTGAACAACCCGAAAAGTACTGCCGTTATGTAGTACGCCAATTTTATTTGTGTTCGATAAAAAATCGG
>CAXSEH010000269.1:0-2886 GCA_964236345.1 uncultured Bdellovibrionales bacterium | reverse complement strand
AAATAGACCAATTCACCAGAGGTCGGGTTGCGGCACCGGAACTGATATTACAAACTGTAACGTGTTCTGACTTTCCCAAAAATTTTTGAATGACCGCCTGAGATAGCAAGATCGGGGCAGATAGATTAAGTTGGTAGGCCTGCTGAATTTCGTTTTCTTTAAGTTCTTGTATGTAATTAATCGGAAGAACGGTGGCGGCATTATTGATTAAAACAACGCTTTCATTTTTTGACATCATTTTTATTTTTTTTAAATAAGCCTTAAATTTTTGATTCACGTTTTTAGCTTTAGCCAAATCCAATTTCAAAAAATGAAAGCCCGAATGTTTAATCTTATTGGTCCGCCCGATGCCGATGACGGTGTAACCATCGGCTAAAAAATATTCAACTAAGTGCAGACCCAATCCTCGAGAACATCCAGTAACGATGGCAACTTTTTTCATGACGCTATTTTCAAATCAAAAAAAGTTAAAAGGGGCACTGACCGAAATAGCGTAAGCGGTTGTCTTAAACTTTGACGGTAAATCTCCGGTGAACCCACCTACAGAACCTTTGCCGTAGGTCGCCATAATGTATTCTAGATTGATATTGATAAACGGAAAACCGGTAAAGCCAACGCCTAATTTCGTCAGATTTCCCGAGGAAAAGGTAATATCTGATACCGAGGTTTTTGACTTTAATTCTGGGCTTGGAACGTAAGTTAAATAAGCCCGTAACAATATGGGAAATTTGTAAGCGACGAAAACCCCAAGATCGTTAGAGGTCAAATCAGCTTTTGGAGACGAATCGTCAGTGTACTTTGCGACGTCGTAATCCACACCTAAAGCAAATCCCATATTTGAAAAACCGACGCGGGCACCCAATTCACTTCCGGTGAAATTTGAATTGCTACTTCCCATTTCGTTTTTACCCGAAACGTAACCAATGTAAGGTTCCAGTAATAAACTAGCGTGCGCTGAAGGGCTTAACATCAGGGCCGTAAGAACGGAAAAGAAAGTGATTCTAAAATACGATTTCATGGGTTCTCCTTAAAATGGTTTGGCTTCAGCCTATTGAATCTTGGTTCCATTCCGTCGTCACGACACGCAGTGGCTGAATGCCTAATATGTCACTTCGGTCTTCAAGCAACGTAAGCTCAGGTTAAATTCTCTTTGGCGACTTAAGAATTGGCCGTAACCTTGCTTTTAAAAGAGGTATGAAAAATTCGATCTTAATGACGATCTTGACCCTCCTTTTTTTGTCTCATTTTGCGACGGCGCAGACCAATTGCGGGGCCGACTTCGCACCGCCAAATGAATGGCTTTCGCCCAAAGAACTTTTCACTGAGTCTCGTTTTGACGAGGCGCCGCTGATTCTAAGCATTAACTTACAAAGCTGGAAGCAAGTTCATCAAGAACCCGATCGCCTGAAAGCAAATTCCTTGGCAACTTTTTTGAGCGGAGAGAATCAATTTAGCGGATGCGTACAGGCCCGTGGCCAATCTCGATTTAACTTATTCCATAATCGCGCCGTTGAATTCAGCATTGGCGGGAAAAATTATAAAGTGGTCAATCGCATGGGTGGTCAGAAGTCTGACCCTAAAAGACTTTCATCCGTCGATCAAAATGCCCGCGTTCTGGTTGAGTATCTCATTTATAAAATCTACGAGGTGATTCAGGGGGATTCGGCCGTCAAAACTCGGTTAGCAAAATTGAGCTTTTTCGAAATGGGAAAATTGAAAGATACTGGTTACGGTTTTTTTATTGAGAGCAAGGGTCAGATTGCGCACCGTTTTCAAAAAGAAATAAGTAATTCGTGGAAGTTCGGCGTAGATTCTATCGAGGCTATATCCGGAGATCTTTTCAGATTATTGATTCTAGATTCGGACATTGAAAATGCCGCAAACAATTTTATTTATTTAAGCCCAGAAAAAGATGGAACGGTGACAGATCGTATCGCTTACGATTTCGATTATTCGCGACTTGCGCCCCCTTACGCGATTTCGGGTTCGGACATCCCCACGCAAATTTCGGCATTGCGAAACCGTCTTGAAAAAGTCTATCTTTTGGGAACCATGCAAGTCGACTATCCGCCACTTGTTAAAGGGACCGTCCGGCAGAAAGAAGCAAAGCTTAAAAGTTTTCGACAGGCACTATTAAATGAATGTCGCAAACTGGTTTCGGTTCGGAGTCAAATATTTGGGAAAGTGCAGTTTCATTTACTACCCCAGCCGTACCGAACAACCGTGCCCGCTTGGTTTGAAGCCGTACTAAAAGAAACGCAAAATTTTGTTGAGTCGAAATCGCTTTAGGCTAAACTACCAACTATGGAGCAACTGCCGCGCTTATCATTCACCGGGAAGATTTGCCTTATCTCTAACGATGCGGAACTAACGTCGGCCGCCTCAGCGTTACGTGAGGTCACCATTTTAGGATTCGATACCGAAACGCGTCCTAGTTTTAAAAAAGGCGAAGTTCACAAGGTCGCCTTGCTACAACTTTCGACCGAAACGGTTGCCTACTTAATTCGATTACACCACGTAACCAATTTTGAGTTGATCAAAAAAATTTTTGAGGATCCGAAGATCATTAAAGTCGGCGTCGCGATTCGCGACGATTTAAAACTATTACAAAAATTATTTCAGTTTGTTCCGCAAGCATTCATCGAGTTGCAAGACACCGCGAAAGAAAAAGGGCTTAAGAATTTCGGCCTTAAGGGTATGACCGAAGAGGTCATGGGCGCAACGCTTACGAAAGGCCCAAAGATGACAAACTGGGAGTTTTCCCCTCTTTCTGAAAAACAGTTATTGTACGCGGCGACGGACGCGTGGATTGGTTTAACGCTGTACCAAAAGCTGGGATCTTTCTAAGATCCGTGGGTTAAGTGTTGAAAAGTGCCATCCAGGCAT
>CAXSEH010000268.1:0-2899 GCA_964236345.1 uncultured Bdellovibrionales bacterium | reverse complement strand
ATGAACGAGCTGACCGATGAAATAACTCAAATGATTCTTTGGCAAAAAGCGAGTGATTGAAGACATTCAGCTATCTTGCTATAAGAACTAAAACATGTCGAAGATTTTTAAAGACCTCAAATTAAATATTGATCAAGATTTGCGCGAACACTTAGCTTGGTTGCTTCCCGACCACGGGCCTTACCGCATCTTGCGCCAGTCGGTTGACGCGCGTAAAAAACATTCTCCGCATTTTGTTTACACGGTCGAAGTCGCCGAATTTGGAGAAGAGCTCAAGCTTGAAAAATTCGAACTAGGTCAAATGACAAAGAACCCGCAGAATTTTCAAAAGCCCATCATCGTGGGCTCAGGACCCGCAGGCCTTTTCGCGGCGTTACGTTTAGTCGAGCGCGGAATCCCCTGCCGGCTTTTCGAACGTGGCAGCGAATCGGCGCAGCGGATAAAGGGCATTAACCGCTACTGGCGTTACGGCGAATTAGACCCCCGCAATAATGTTTGCTACGGCGAAGGCGGCGCGGGGCTCTATTCAGATGGAAAGTTAATTACGCGAATTAAATCTCCGCATATCCCTTACGTTTTAAATCGCCTCGTCCAATTTGGCGCTCCCGCCGAAATTCAGTGGCTTTCGAACCCGCACGTAGGAAGCGACAAAATCCGGCGGGTCATTCCTTTGATGCGCGAATTTTTAAAGAAACACGGCTGCGAAATTCATTACGACACGCAAGTCAAAAAATTGATTTATGGTCATCATTCGGTCAAAGGAGTCATTACCGAAAAAAATGAAGAGTTCAGGTCGGATCACGTCATTTTAGCAACCGGCCATTCGGCCGAAGATATGCTGAATCATTTGATCGACTCGGACGTCACCGTCGAAGGCAAATCTTTCGCGATGGGTTTACGGATCGAGCACACGCAAAAAGAAATCAATCACATTCAATACCGGCAATTTTCAGAGCATCCGAAACTGGGTTCCGCGAATTATAAGCTCGCCTACCACGATCACGAAAAAAATGTGGGCGTCTACAGTTTCTGCATGTGCCCGGGGGGCTACGTACTATCAAGCGGAACCGAAAAAGACGGCATCGTTTGTAACGGGATGAGTAACTTCAACCGTAACTCGCCTTTCGCAAACGCGGCTATCGTCGTTAGCATCGATCACGCCGAACATTTTGGCGACGATCGATTTGGCGGAATGAAATTACGGCGTGATCTAGAAACGCGCGCGTTTCAAGCGGTACAACAAGCTGGCGGCACCAAAGAAATTCCGGCGCAAAGTTTAACTTCGTTCTTAAACCAATCGGACCGAAACACGCTGCTGGCCACATCTTCTCCGTCGGGCGTTAAACCGGTTCGTTTAGACCAAATCGTACCTTCATTTATGTACGACAAATTAAAAGAGGGCTTAGAAAAATTTAATCAGAATATGCGGGGTTTTATTTCTGAAAAGGCGCAGTTCTACGGAGTTGAATCACGAACCTCGTGCCCCCTGCGGGTGACGCGCGATGAGGATTCTTTAGAAAGCGTTTCGCACAAAGGATTATTTCCTTGCGGCGAAGGCGCGGGCTATGCCGGCGGAATCACGTCCGCCGCCTGCGACGGTATTAATTGCGCCGATAAAATTTTTGAAAGTTATCAGTCCGCCACTATGGTAGAGTGATATCCACCGGTGAAGAAAAATAAGCCGCCGAATCTGTTTTAATTCGTCCGATCGTGTTTGAACCCCAGCATTTAACTTTGTCATCGGCTGAAGAGATGCAAGTGTGGGCCGGACCGCTAAACAATTGCTTGGCACCGCTAATTCCCACGACATCGACCGGTGAAGTCGACCCAACCAGCGAATTATTTCCGAGCTGACCGTTTAGATTCTGACCCCAACATTTAACTTTACCTTGGCTAACGACCGCGCAAGTGAAACCATCACCTAGCGAAACTTGGGTGGCAGAACTTATCCCCGCTACATCCACCGGAACGCCCGATCGACCCTTCGTATTTGCCCAGCTCGCCCGAATCATTCAGTCCCCAGCATTTCACCGCGCCCTGTATGGTGACGGCGCAGCTGTGATAATATCCCGTCGTGACGTCTTTCACGCCGGTTAAGCCCATCACGTCAACGGCCATTCTCGGAACTGAAAATTCATTATTACCGAGCTGCCCATTGCCGTTGTCTCCCCAATATTTAACCGTGTCTTGATTGGTGACCGAATGGGAGGTCCTTAGCACGGGCGCCGACTGCACCAACACGGGGTGGTTGACCGATCGGTTCGAAGCCATTAACGGGAAAATAGTGAGCTCAAAAGTCAGCATCAAAAAAGATAAATTTTCGTGGGGAAAAGTTAATTGTAAAACGCCGATTTTTTATGAAGATAAAGATTTCGTGCTTGAATTTTTTGACGGTGCGGAATGCAGAACGAATCCAGGTGAACTTCCATCGGGTTGTGCCGAACTGATGAAGAAATCAAAAGGTAACAAGGTTGATTCCTACAGTGTGAGCTGTTCAGGAACCGTCGTGCTTCCCGAAAGTTATCACATTCTTTCCAAAGACTACGTTCTTGCGATTGCCGAATCCGATTACATAACGAAAACCTTAAAAAAAAACCCCGGTGTTTCCACTGGGGCTTTTTTTATGACTGTATCCTTCTAAAAACTATTTGCGACTTGGACGTGAATCCGAAGTGGGAATGTATCGCTTCGCGCGCGTCGGACGCGTGCTGACTCCGCTATCTTCGTCATCCGCGTTCCATGAACGGCCCTCAGTGCGAGGCGCAGCGGGCGCTTCCGACGGTGACTTTTCACGACGTGGCGGACGTTCGCTGTAGCCACCACGACCCGTAGTTGCCGCCGCTGCTGGGCGTGACGAACGATCTGGGCGATCGACTCGCTCAGATCGCTCGCTGCGTTC
>CAXSEH010000267.1:0-2942 GCA_964236345.1 uncultured Bdellovibrionales bacterium | reverse complement strand
ATCCCCAATTAAATTCTTCGACGCTTAGGCGGTCGACATCCATTGTGAGGAACTGGAGTAATATCTTTTAGAGATAAAATTCGTAAGCCCGTTCCCGCTAAAGCACGAATCGCTGGTTCACGTCCTGCGCCAGGACCTGTCAGCAATACTTCTACTGATTTCATTCCGCTTTCCATAGCTTTCTTAGCTGCATCTTCCGCGGTGACTTGAGCTGCGTAAGGTGTACCTTTACGGCTACCCTTGAAACCCATGTGACCTGCAGATGACCAAGAAATTGTATTTCCCGATGGATCTGTAAATGTAACGATAACGTTTCCGAAACCGGCAGCAATATGACATTGCCCCTGCACTACATTTTTTTTAACTTTTTTCTTAACCGCGTTCGGTTTTTTGTTCATTTCTGTATTCATTTTATCACCTTACCGATTAAACAGCTTTTTTCTTGTTAGCGACCGTTTTCTTAGGACCTTTACGAGTTCTTGCATTCGAACGCGTATTTTGACCACGAACAGGAAGACCTTTTCTGTGGCGAGTCCCGCGATAACAGTTTACGTCTGTTAACCGTTTGATAAACATGCCGATGTCTCGTCTTAAATCGCCTTCAACTTTAAAGCTGGTTTCGATCAAAGCACGCATCGACGCTAGATTTTCATCCGTCAAAGCATCAGTTCGCAAAGTGTCGTTAATTCCGACTTCTTTACAAATTTGACGAGCGCGAGAGCGACCAATTCCAAAAATATAAGTTAGAGCGATTTCAACTCGTTTATTACGAGGTAAATCGATACCCATTAAACGTGCCATAGACTAGCCCTGCCTTTGCTTGTGCTTCGAGTTTTCACATATAACTCGGATAACACCTTTTCTTTTAATAACTTTACATTTATTACAAATTTTCTTTACTGATGGTCTGACCTTCATAACAATACTCCGCCAAAAGGCTACAATTAGTAACATTCTACACAATGCTAGTCTAGCCCTAATTAGCTAGATCTAAAACTTTCACAATCTCTTTAAAAACTACTTCCGGCTCTAGAGAACTATCGACTTCTACGAGCAATCCTTTCGCTCTATAAAACTCGATGGTGGGCCCCGTGTTCTTTTCAAACTGAGCCAGCCGCTCGCCTATCACTTCTTCCCGGTCATCAGGCCTTTGAGTCAGAGAGCCTCCACATTTCTCACAAATGTGGCCCTTACTCGATGGTTTAGTTTCAATATGGTAAATTTCACCACATTGAGAACATGTCCTGCGACCAGTCAGACGCTTAACTAAGATCTGAGGATTGATCTTAAAATAAACAACCTTCTTAATCGGAGCTGCGATCTTGTTCAGCATCAAGTTTAAACTTTCTGCCTGCGCAACTGTCCTAGGGAATCCGTCGAATATCACCGACTTTCCCACTTGTTTGGCCATATAGCCCTCAACAAGCTTGATCATCACTTCATCTGGAACAAGTTTACCTTGATCCATAAAAGACTTCGCCATCAGCCCAACCTCAGTTTTTTCTAAGATAGAGGCCCTTAAGAGGTCCCCCGTGCTGAGTTGTACAAATTCATACTTATCTATGAACTGTCTCGACTGCGTTCCTTTTCCGGAACCAGGCGCACCTATCAGAATAATGTTCAAAACTGAACCCTTCTGCTACGGATCTTCACACCCTTCAAAAATGAATCGTATTTTTGAGATAAAAGATGAGATTGAATTTGCTGAGATGTATCGATCGCAACACCTACTAAAATTAATAAACTCGTTCCACCAAAGTAAAAGGGAATATTAAAAAACTGTGTTAACATGCCAGGTAATATACAGATAACACATAAATACAAGCACCCTAACACGTTGATTCGATCCAAAACATATCTGATAAAATCGGCGGTACTTTTACCGGCCCGGATTCCTGGAACAAAGGCGCCTGACTTTTTCAAATTTTCAGAGACCTCGTCAGCATTAAAAACAATGTCTGTATAAAAGAATGAGAAAAACACAATAAATAAAACAAACAGGATGTTGAAGATAACTCCATTTGGATTCAACGAGTCCCGCATGGCATTAATCCAAGGAGCCTGCACGAATTGAGCAATCGTACTCGGAAACATCAACAATGAACTGGCAAAAATCGGAGGAATTACGCCCGCAAAATTAATCTTTATAGGTAAATGGCTAGAAGCCAATGAGCCCATATTGTTGTTCGCAAGTCGTTGACTGTACTGAATTGCAATTCGACGTTGCGCTACTTCCATATAAATAACAGCCGCAATAACACTGACCATGAATACTAAGAGCAAAATTGCAATGATCGGCTTTAATTCGCCAGATTTTAAAAGCTCTAACATTTGGTTAGCCGCATTTGGGATTGAGGCTGCGATACCCGTAAAGATGATTAACGAAGTTCCGTTACCAATGCCCTTTTCGGTGATTTGGTCACCAAGCCACATGATAAAACAGGTGCCGGCAACTAGAGTTAAAATAGTTACGAACTTGAATGGAAAAATACCTAAGCTACCGGTTGCCAAAAGAGTTTTACCGACGGCAGTACTTTGTCCCGATAACCAGGTACTGATTCCGTAACCCTGAACAATGGCCAACAAGACCGTGGCGTAACGGGTATATTCATTGATTTTTTTACGACCCGCTTCACCCTCTTTTTTCAAAGCTTCAAGGTGGGGAACAGCCGAAGTTAATAGTTGAAAAATAATCGAAGCCGAAATGTACGGCATAATACCTAATGCAAATATCGAAAACTGAGACAAGGCGCCACCACTAAAGGTGTTAAATAAACCAAAAATACCGCGATTCTGAGAATTGAAAAACTCAGAAACAGCCAAACCATTTACACCCGGCGTAGGAATATGAACACCAATTCGGTAAACAGCCAGACAAATAAGAGTAAAGAATATTTTATTTCTAAGACCACCAGACTTCTTATTATCGGTATTTTGATCAG
>CAXSEH010000266.1:0-2956 GCA_964236345.1 uncultured Bdellovibrionales bacterium | reverse complement strand
TTGAAAACGATTTGATCGGGTGCCGAAAAACTTTCTAGATCACTAAATAAAAGTTGGTCCACTTTATCTAATCCTGACTTCCACACTTTTCGCATCCCGAAATGCAGCATCCGATTAGGAACTAAATTTCGTAAGGCCCAAGCTTTTTTCTGACTTCGACTCATGTACCGGCAATTTTTTAAGGTCAGAGGAGCAACGCCCGCGACCGATGTTAGCTTATGCACCCGATCTTTTAGAAGGTACGCTAATGCCATCGAGTAAATGGCACCGCCGCTGACGGAGAGAATCGATAGCTTATCAATGTTGAGTTCGGTTAAAAGTTCTTTGATCTGCGAAGCTAATTGCAAAGGCGTTAAGTTTTTTTGAAAGTCCGAACGTCCGTAGCCGGGACGATCAAATGAAACGACCCGAAACTTTTCGAAATAAGGAGTAAGCGACATCAATTTTCCATGATCGGCACAGCCCGGAAAGCCGTGAAATAGCAAAACGACGGGCTTATCAAGCTCTCCCCATTCTAAAAAATAAAGGCGCTTCCCGGCGGGTCCAAAGTAAGCACTGCGATCGGCGTTTTTCATGGTGTTCAAGTTAAGCGATGCAAATCAGTAAAGATAGGTGAATCATTTTTATAAATCCATTTCTGGTTCATTGGATTTGAGACCCTTCTTCTTCATTTTTTCGACCAAAGTTGTTCGATTAAGCCGCAGTAGCAAGGCCGCTTGATTTTTGTTCCACCCTGTTTTTTCTAAAGCCCGAAGGATTAATGCATTTTCAAACTGATCGACGGCGGTATTGAAATCTAGGCCACTTTCAGGAATTTCGACCGAACCTGTTTCGGCGTAACTGGCCGCCGTTGATTTGTATTTTGGCGGTAAATCTATCACTTCCACCAATCCGTGACCCTTCAAAATACTAAGCCGCTCGATTAAATTTTCAAGCTCACGAATATTTCCTGGCCAGCCATAATTAACTAGGCATTGCATAGCGTCCGCAGAAAAACCTGAAATAGATTTAGATTTCGTACGATTAAACTGCTGCGTGAAGTGATTGAGCAGTATCGGAATGTCGGATTTTCGTTCACGCAATGCGGGAATTTGAATCGGGATGACGTTCAATCTGTAATAAAGGTCTTCACGAAATCGGCCGTCGGTGACCGCTTTATCCATATCGACGTTCGTGGCCGCAATTACGCGCACATTCACCTGCATCGATTTTGTAGCTCCCACAGGTTCGAATCGGCGCTCTTGCAGTGCGCGAAGTATTTTAACCTGCATACTTGGATCTAAATCTCCGATTTCGTCTAAAAATAATGTTCCTTCATCGGCCATTTCAAATCGCCCCATGCGATTTGAAATGGCGCCGGTAAAAGCACCTTTTACGTGACCGAACAATTCACTCTCTAAAAGTTCTGATGGAATGGCGCCGCAATTGATTGCGACGAACGGACCTTTTGCACGAGGGGAGTTGTAATGAATAGCGCGCGCGATTAATTCTTTACCGGTTCCTGATTCACCCATGACTAATACGGTTGAATCGGAATCGGCTACTCGGCCAACCAATGAGAGACAATTCTTGATACCTTCACTTTCGCCGATAATTTGATCGAACTGATACTTGGTACCCAATTCGCTTCGAAGCTGTTTATTTTCTTGTTCTAAGTGGCGATGGGCCAAAGCTTTTTCTAGAAGACCCATAAGCTCTTCAACGTTAAAGGGCTTTGTTAGAAAGTGATAAGCGCCTTTTTGCGTGGCTTGAATGGCGCTGTCAATGCTGGCAAAACCGGTCAGCACTAGAACTTGCGTAGCGGGAGAGGAAATTTTTAGCTCAGAAATAAAATCCAAACCGTTACCATCTGGAAGATTCATGTCGATAATGGCCAAATCAAAAGGCTTTTCAGGGCTCATGAACGAACGCGCTTCATCAATTCTTTGGGCGGTTACAACTTGGTAACCTTTACGATCAAGTAAACGAAATAGCGCTGTTCTTAGTGTTGATTCGTCATCCAAAATCAAAACACGAATTTGCTTCATGAACCTTCCTTCCGTGGTGGGTTCTCCAAAAATGGGACACTCATAGATTAATTCAATTTTTGACGGAGGTGTCAAAAAATCTGCATATGGATTTCGAATTCAGGACTTAAGAGCGTCGGTCTTTAGTTCAGGCTTGGCGCGGTAATGTGATCAAGATCTGGATCCAACCTGGTAATTCTTCAGATGTAACGACCTGAAAGCCTTGGTCTAAAAGACTTTTCTCAAGCGTTATTAAGGTCATGTCATTGGTATTTGACTGGGCATCATAAGGTCCTAGGTTCGCCGAAAAGTTTAAATAAGAACTCATTTGGTCTTGGAATATTTTGACCTCGACGAGACCCGTGTAGTTATTTTGATTTAATTTTTTAACCTTTAATTTTTGCAGAAAATACTGAAAAACCAAGTGAATCGAATTTCTAAAGTGCAATACAGACAAGGCATGATCCACGGCTTCGCCATTTTCTTTTACGGAAACTTTCAGATTTTCTTTTTTCAACTGCATTTGTAATAGGTCTAATGTTTTTAAAAGCACTTCATGAATAGAAACTGTTTCAACTTGCAACGAGTTTTCTTTTCGCGAGAATATAAGTAAGTCTTCGATGATTTTTTTCATTCGCATGGCCGTGTCGGTCATCATCTGGATATCTTGCTGAAACGGATGGGCTTGCTGTAATTCCATCTTCATGATTTGCAAATAGGAAATAATGCCGCCCAAAGGGTTATTGAGTTCGTGCGCGATCGAACTCGAAATCAAACCTAGTTCAGCCAAACGGGCCGTCTGTTGAAATTTATTTTCAATCGCCGTTTGTTCTGAAATGTCTTCGTAAAGATGAATCCAGTAACTGGTTTCATCATCTTCGTTTAAATTAAAGCTATTTGACTGCACCCGCAAAGTTTGGATACCGTTGTGTATTTGAAATTTTTCACCC
>CAXSEH010000265.1:0-2988 GCA_964236345.1 uncultured Bdellovibrionales bacterium | reverse complement strand
TATGCCTGGATGGCACTTTTCAACACTTAACCCACGGATCTTAGAAAGATCCCAGTCGCACGGGAGAATTTGCTACATGAACGACCGCTTTATTCAGACTCAAAGGCTTTACCAGATTTTAGATATCGAGACCTTTATATTGGTTACGGTGGTCGGGATTTTGGCCTACCTTTTCTACAAGTTTTTTCTAAAAGACGTATCGGTTGAGCGGCACCAAAATATCAACGTGCATTTAAAACACTTACTCAAAAATTACATTTTGATGATTTCATTTTACGCCGTCTACGCGTTGATTTCCAAAACGGCCGAGTACGAACTTTCTTCCAGACTGCTACCCTATTTTGGAATCTTTACCTTTTTTACGGGCGCCTTTTTTTTCGTAAAAAGCTGCCGGCTTCTGGTTTTACAGTACCTTTTCTTAGGCTCGATGCGTGCGGGCGTTCCCCTTCTGCTGGTTAATATTTTTTCACTGGTGTTATCGATTCTGATTGGGTTTTGGGCCGTTAGCGTGTTGTTTGGCGTTCAGCTGACTCCGCTGCTTGCGACCTCGGCTGCCTTTTCCATCATCTTGGGTCTTGCGCTGCAAGATACTTTAGGAAATTTGTTCGCCGGGATTTCGCTGCAGATTGATAAGACTTTTGAAATTGGCGACTGGCTAGAAATTATGAACGGAACGGTAAAAATTGTCGGTCAAGTCAAAGAACTATCTTGGCGTTCAACCGTCCTTGTAGGGTTTTCCGACGAGATGATCACAATACCAAACAAGCTTGTGGCCCAATGTCAGGTTTCTAATTTTTCACCTGAAAATCAACCGATCGTTCGCAACCAGGTCTTTAAGTTTCCCTTTGGCACCGATCCTGAAAAGGTAATCCAAATATTAGAGCAGGCCGCAAGTCAAATCTCGGAAATTCGGGGAAGCCCCGCCCCTTTCGGCTACACCCAAGAAAATACTGATTCTGGTTTCCAAGTGAAAATAATTTATTTTATCGATAATTATGGTCAACAATATGTCATCGGCGACAAAGTTTTTAAAACGGCCTTTGAACTCTTGCGGAAAAATGGTATTGAGGTGGCTCGTCCCACGCTTCTGATTAACCAACAAGGCTAAATTGTGATTAACGAACTTACGCCGCTCATCATTAAAAAAGTAAATCGCGAGCATCCGCTAGCGGTGAAAATTCGTAAGCAAATTACGCAAGCCTTAGCCGATTTTAACATGATTCATGAAGGCGACCGCGTCCTCATTTGCGTTTCCGGGGGGAAAGATTCTTCTATCCTGACAATCTTGTTAGAAGAAATTCGCAAGCGTGCAGAATTAAATTTTACGATCGAAGCCGTAATCTTAGATCAGAAACAACCCGGCTTTCAAGCTGACGCCTTTAAAAATTGGCTCGAATCCGAAGGTATAAAGTTGCACGTTCTTCAGCGAGACACGTACTCGATCGTCATTGATAAAGTCAAAAACGGAGTTTACTGCTCGCTTTGTTCTAAACTTCGTCGAGCCATTCTTTATGACTTTGCGTTCACGAATCAGTTTTCAAAAATGGCGCTGGGTCACCACCGCGACGACGTTATCGAAACCACGCTGCTAAATATGTTCTACACGGGTCAACTTTCAACGATGCCGGCAAAGCTTCGCTCGGATGATGATCGCAACACGGTCATTCGCCCGCTGGTGTTCGTTGCAGAAAAAGATTTAATCGAACTTGCGGACGCCTGGGGATTTCCGGTTATTCCATGTAACCTCTGCGGCTCGCAAGAGGGCATGAAGCGCCAAAAAATGAAAAAATTAATCAAACAGCTAGAACAAGACATTCCCAATTTAGGGGCGTCTTTTACGAATGCCTTACAAAATGCTAAGCCAAGTCATCTGCTGGATCAAAAACTTTTTAACTTTAAAGATCTATAAAACAAATTAAAATTTTTCGCTTCGATTTTTTTTAATTTCACCGCGAATTTTTTTTGTCGTTAAACGTTTCGCGATCGAACTTCGCTTCGGCTTCGTGGCGATTCTTTTTTTCGGGTCTATCAGGGCTTTCGCGATCATTTCTAATAACAATTTGTAGGCGCGGTCTTTATTGCTTTTTTGATCGCGCTCGTCTTCGATGCGGATCATGATCTCGTCGCCCTGAATCAGCCGGTGCGAAAGTCGGGTCAGAAGTTTTACCTTTTGTCCCTCGGTCAGGATCAGCGAACGCGAAATCGAAAAACGAAGTTGGACGGCCGAATTCGTTTTATTCACGTGCTGGCCGCCGGCGCCGGATGAGCGCGTGGCCTGCCATTCAATTTCAGTCCAAGGAATAATGACTTTCATTAGATAATTTTACTAGATTGCGTGAGACTTTTCAATGATCACGAGAATGACGGCTAAAACGATGAGCGACACCCCCGAAATTAGCTTCTCGTGATCTTCAAGCCAGTCCATCTTGTACTTCTCAAGCGTTCGGGTCGAGATCCAGGTAAAACTTAACATGGTGGTTAAGGTTCCGACCGCCAACACCAAACTTAGTAGCACGAAGCCCTGCCATCCGAAACGGGCCGAAGTTAAGTAAACCGGTAAAAAACTTTCGCACGGAGAAAAAGTCAGCATTGAAAGCAGGCTTAAAATAGCCCACCCGTCCTTCGAAGAAGTTCGAAGCTCAGACGAGTGATGATGATGATCGCTGGTGCTCTCGTGATCGCAGTGCGTATGCTTATGACCTTTTTTATATTGGTAAATTAAAAACAGACCGTAAGAGGCCACCGCGGAAGCCGCAATACTCAAAAAATAATTCTCGATATTATGAAAAACTCCCAGTCCCAAAACAAAAATCACCGCACCTAAAACTGTCGTCATGATCACGTGCCCCAGCCCCGCAATCAAAATGATGGACTGAGTTTTCGACCAACTCCACTTTTGCGTGCGCGATGCCATCACAAAAGGCAGCCAGTGCGTGGGAATCATCGCGTGCACCACCGAAATAAAAAGTCCCGTCACTAAAATTGGCA
>CAXSEH010000264.1:0-2997 GCA_964236345.1 uncultured Bdellovibrionales bacterium | reverse complement strand
GAAACTAATTTCACCTGAAACTCCCCCCGTAAAATACGATGGGTGAACTCTAGCCCAAGTAGGTAAAAAGTGGCAAAAAAATAATGAAAGCGCTCGATGAGTATTGCGGCCTAACTGAGCAAAATAACAGGTATTTAAGTCTTTTGCAGCCTTTTAAGCTGCGCCCTTTGGTAAGAGCCGAAAGACTGATTAAATAAACACCGCAGTAAAGGGTCTTCGATGACGTCAACGCTCTGTAATTCAACTTCGGTTTCCTGCGAAAAAAGACGGTCGTTGATGCGAACGTACATCGAAGTCAGCGCTTCTCCTTCAGTTAGGGCGGAAAAAAGTTTAGCTTCGGGTACCTGGGTCAACCACTCAATGTTTTGGGACCCTCACCTATCTTATGAAGTTCACCTTTTTGAATGCGATAATCTCGGACTTTCATCTCTCCCGTGTGATCGTAAATTTCTAGGCGCCACGTTCTTGCTTTGTCGAAATAGGGATCCATTGAAGGGCTTAGAGTTTTAAATTTTTCCGGTAAATCGTAATCGCAATAGTCCTGAAGAATTTTTCTTTCGTTACCGGTCAGATTTCTAAATTGAAGGGCTAACTCGCGCATTGGCGGGGCGATTAGCCGGGCGTCAAAGTCATAGTCTACTTCTTGCGGCCCCACTGGGTGCACCCAAGTTAAGGGCTCAGTATATGAAACGTTTTCGGAATCTAGCGTGATTGAAACCGATGGATCCAGCCGAACACATTTCGTTTCGGGAAGCAGATGAAGGACTTCTTGCGCAAAGTTTCGATACGAAATGGGGAATAAGGTCTTGTTATACCACGACCAACTTTCATGGATAAACTGACACGAACTCGGAACGATGACTCGCGGGTTTAACATTCGCAGTTGGCGGGGCCACTCGGGTGGAAGTCCGTGGGGCGCGGGCTTAGCTTTCGATGGGGTCAATACTTCAAGTTCGCGCATCGTCTGAAAAGGCCACAGAATGAGGTCCCACGGTTTCTGGGCTGCCAACAAGTCTACGATTTCATCGTCGATCCAGGAATCAACCACGTTTAATATATTAAGGCCCGCGGCTTCAACCTGAAGCAGACAATCTATGTCCGCGTCCAGCGCTCGACGTGGGGTCACCGTAAATTCCGCGATTGAGACGGGCCGATTGATCACGAGCGGAAATACGTTTTGAAAACCTAATTCCGCTAACAGTAAAAACATTTCCTCGTGCAAGCAGTACATGTAAATCGGCGTTGCGCGATCAAGTAAATTTAAACTATCAAACGAGCAATGGTCGTCGTGATAATGCGAAATAAAGACCGCGGAAAGTTTAAGTTTGCGAACCTCGGTCAGGTCGAACCTAACCTCCGGAAAAGCAAAGCAGTTGCGGCTAAACGGGTTTTCAAACAGTGGGTCAAAAGCAATCTGCGTTGACCCCGTTTTAAAAATATAACCGGCATGTAAAATTCTAGATATCGTCAGGGCCAAGTTTAAATAAAATTACTTAGATTTTTTCTTAGCGAGCGGTTTTTTACCGACCGCTTTAGTCGCGGGCTTGGCCATGGCTTTAGAAACTTTTTTTACCTTAGCTTTTGGTGCGGCCTTAACTTTCGCTTTTGGCGAAGCCTTCGGGCTTGCCGGCGCCGATCCCAATTCTTGTTTAAGAGCCGCAATTTCTTCCGTTAACCGAGTTTCGCTAGCTTCAGCCTGGGTTTTTGCGTAACCGTTACTACGGTTGATCAAAGCCTTCACCGCGTGAAGTTCTCTTTCTTGCATTTTTAATTTAGAAGAAAGTTTTTTCACGTCATTTTCGGTCATTTCACTCATGGTATTTTTTCCTTTTTCGAAAGAACTAATTTTTGTTCTTAGCTTTTTCTTTTTTCTTTTCTTGTTTTTCTTTCGTCGTTAACTTGGGTTTGCCTTTACCTTCTTTTTGCTTGTCTGCACTTTTCGCCATAAAATCTCCTTGCTTAAATAAGCTGATTAATACGCTATCAGAGGTCTTGGGTTCTAACAAGCCCCCCACCGGCGCCTTTGGATCACGCCCTAGTTTTCTTCTCGACTTTGAAACGGACGCTGCCTAAGCTGAAGTCCATCCAGGAGGGACTATGTCTGATGATTTAAAAGCCGAAATCGAACGCTTAAAGGCCGAAAACGAAGCCCTGAAAAGCAAAAAATCCGCGGCGGGAACTTTATCGATGAAAGTTAGCGAAAAAGGGGCCTTGTCGATTTACGGAATGGGTCGCTTCCCGATCACTCTTTATAAAGAGCAGTGGACCAAACTTCTAACGATCACCGAAGACATCAAGCAGTTTATTAAAGACAACGACTCGAAATTGAAATCCAAAGAGTAGCCGAAGCCGGTTTTTGCTTACGGACACGACAAATTCTTTGCCGAAGCGCAAATAATTTTAAATGACGTGACAGTCAGGCCCATTTTAATTATCTTCACATCACAAATATCTGTCGCGGGGTGGAGCAGCCCGGTAGCTCGTCGGGCTCATAACCCGAAGGTCGTAGGTTCAAATCCTGCCCCCGCAACCATTTTTTTCTTCTAGCTCAGAAGAGCAAAAAATAATTACTTACTTTAAAACTTAGCCCGACAGATGCTTAGCTTAAAAGATCGAAGACCCCATTACGCAATTTTATATTCATACCCGTCCCCTACGCCATTTGATGGTGAGCCGTCACTTTTGGTATTTAATGATTCAAGCTACTTTGGTGGCGATCTGAGATAAATCAAAAGTGGTCAGGATGTTACGGATTTTTATTAATTAATGAATTAATTGAATGTCCTGAGAAGACTGAGAATAAAATTTTCCGCTGAGTGAACTGCCTTTGTTCACCGTTTCGATACTCAGCAGGATGAAGTTCGACTCTTTTTTTAATTCAATCCTTTGGGAGTGAGGTGCGATAGGACTCCAGTCAGTGATCAAATTGCAGATTATTTTTGAAGAGCTTTGGACAACTTGTCCAACAAAAATATCGGAGTTCGTCGAAGTATTATC
>CAXSEH010000263.1:0-3060 GCA_964236345.1 uncultured Bdellovibrionales bacterium | reverse complement strand
CGTTTGTACGCAACGATGCGATGACCGTACGCTTCACTTCCGTGAAATGAAATTAGAAGACGGTTGTTATACCAAGGTGGAAACAACGTTCCGGTGTACATTAAAAAGCTAAGCGGCGCGGCATGGGCCGGAAATAAAAGGTGAGGTTTTTGAAATTTAGAACAGTCGGCTTTTGGAAATTCGGGACTGCGAAGTCCAGCGTCGTAACAATAGGGCCAGTCAAGTTGGGCGTGCTGACCGATGACGTTGAATTCATCTCCGGGGTGTTCAAGGCCATTCAAACTTGTATCGACCCGGTTAATGTAGTCACGGGAATTTTCGCCTGCCCAAAGTTCATTATTTTTATCGTCCCAATATAGGCCTAAAGAATTTCTTTGCCCTTGGGCGTAAATTGAATATTTCGGATCATAATTGCCGTCGGCAAGCCTTAAATATTTACGAATGACTCCGCGCCCATCGATGCCGTCAATTTCTTTGCAAGTTTCGGACGTTTCATCTTCGCAGTTATCGGTACGGGACCCTACGTTCATGTAAATATTCTTATCAGAATCAAATGCAATCACCTTAGATGCATGGAGCCCATCGGTTGGAAGGCCATTTATTTTTATCGCTAAGCTTTCCGCCAAGTTTTCTTTACTGGGATCAAGCGTGGCCACGCATTCTGAAGAGGTTACGTAAATCAGTCCATCAGCTTTCGTTAACTGCTGCGTTCGGTTTAAAATACATTTTTCATCCGGAGAAACATTTTTTGCATTCAGCAACAAACTTCTAACCCATTGACTGCCACTAAAAGTCAGTAAGTAAACAGAACCTAAGTTCGCATTCCAGCCCCCCATATCGGTGACCAGAATTCTTTTCGCATCAATTTGTAAAGCGTAACGGGGTTTTACCAAACCGGCTCCGGCATCTAGGATTCCCAAGCAAAAACCTGGAGCGGTTTTTACGGAAGTCACGCGGGGAAGGCCGGCGCAAAGACCTCGCGTCGTGTAATCGGATGAACTTGCATTTTTTCGAACGATGTCTTGTCCATACGAAACGGCATTAAGCGGTTTTCCGGTAGTCGTGTTTGTTTGAGTCTGCGAGCGTGGAGCGACACAGCCTGTTGAGAAAACCACCAATAGACACATTAAAGATATTAAACTTTTCATAGTGTCTTAATTCTGGCACAAATGACGTTGAATGAAACTAAAGTTCACCGAAGCGCCACGACCAAATTCTGTAACCCCCGACCAATGGCAAGATTGGTCTTGGCAGTTACGTAACTCGTTAAAAAATCAGAAAGATTTCACCCAATTTTTTAACCTTTCAGAGGGCGAAAAAAAGGCTTTTGAACAGGGTGCCCAACTGTTTAACATTCGCTCGACCCCTTACTACGCAAGTCTTGCTTCAAAAGAAAATGCGCTGGATCCGATTCGTCGAATTTTGTCTCCGAACGAAAATGAACTTTATATTCCAAAACAAGCTCAGCTAGATCCACTGGGCGAGCGTAAGATTTCGAATAACCCCACGCCGCGAATCGTCCATCGGTATTCAGACCGCGTCCTATTTTTGGTGACCGACATTTGCAGCGTCTACTGTCGTTATTGCACTCGCAAACATTTTACGGGGGCCGACCAAGCTTTTATAAAAAATGACGAGTATGAAAAAGCGCTCGATTACATTCGAAAAACCACGGGCCTTCGCGAGGTGATCTTGTCGGGGGGCGATCCGCTTACAATTTCCGATGCGCAACTGGACCGGGTTTTAACGGACCTTCGAAAAATCGAGCACGTCGAGATCATTCGAATCGGCACTCGAATGCCGGTCGTTGCGCCAATGCGAATTACTGAAGATTTAGTTAAAATTATTCGCAAGGCAAAACCCGTTTTTCTAATGACTCATTTTAACCACCCTCGAGAACTAACGTTAGAGGCCGCGCAGGCTGTGGAAAAATTCGTGGATAACGGAATCCCGGTCATGAATCAAATGGTCTTACTAAACGGCGTGAATAATCACCCGGCCATCGTGCAAGCTCTTTCACGGCGTCTGCTTTATTTGCGCGCAAAACCGTACTACATGTTCCAGTGTGACCCCTCGATCGGGACCGATCACTTAAGGACCACGATCGAAAATTCGCTCGAGATTCAAAAAGAGTTGTGGGGGCATCTTTCCGGATTGGCGATGCCGAACTTATCAGTTGATATTCCTGATGGTGGCGGTAAAACTTACTACGTACCAAGCTTTGAAAAAGAAGTTTCTGCGGAAAAAAGAAATTTTGTCGGTTGGGACGGAGTTGAATCCACGTACATCAATCCCGATCCTGCGACCATGATGAAACCTCTGGATTATGAATTGTATATGTCTGAATGGAATGAACTTCGTCAGGCAAAAAATAAATAAAGATAAAAACAAATCAAAGGAGATTTTGTGAAATTAATATTAGCGTTCGTCATGTTGACCTCGAGCTTTGCCCTTGCTCAACCTAGAAAAATGGTTGTTCCCGCAACGGCTACTTCGTATCCAGCTTACAACGGGCCATCAACCAGCATGAACCAAATCACGGCCGGTCTTGGGCTAGTCGCCGGTGCGATTAACTTGGGCGTAACTTACGTGAAGCCAATGGCAGATTTTGGCTTCGGCGGTTACTTCTTACACCAAACTTCAAAAGATAAAAATAACGTACCGCTCGTCAATCAAATAACTGCATTGGGCGGCCTGATTAACGTAAACGTCATTGATAACCGCAGCGTCCGCGCTTATTTAGCACCAGGTTTCGGTATTGCGATGTTGAAAGATGGTTATAATTTAGCTACCGGTAAAAAATCCGATGAAACTTTAATCGGGGCTTCATTCAAAATCGGGGTACAAATGAAAACTTCAAGCAACTTTATGATTGGTCTCGAAAGAATGCAAATTTCGAACTGGCTTAACGACAACATTGGTAGTTACACCGACGAATATTATTCTGCGGTTGGCACTTTCGAATTCTAATTTATTTTTTGTAAATGCTCAGGCCCCAAAGCGTGTTCATCGCAACGCCTGAGCAAACTCCCGGAACTAAGAAACCTTGGCTTTCGGGAA
>CAXSEH010000262.1:0-3075 GCA_964236345.1 uncultured Bdellovibrionales bacterium | reverse complement strand
AGACTCCGGCGGTCGCTCAACTTTATGCGCAGATGATTGAAAAAGCCGAATTTCCAGCCGGAGTTTTCAATTTAGTTCATGGCGAGGCCGAGACGGGTCGCAAGTTAGTGGCCCATGAATTAGTGGATGGCGTGCTGTTTACCGGTTCATACGAAGTCGGTCTAAAAATAAAACAAGAGACCTTAAATCACTACTGGAAAATTCTTGCTCTGGAAATGGGCGGAAAAAATGCGACCGTCGTTTGGGAAGACGCGGACATCGATAAAGCCATCTACGAAAGTTTGGTCGGCGCATACATGTCTACGGGTCAACGTTGTTCGGGAACATCACGTTTAATCATTCACGATAAAATTGCGGACCAATTCACAGATCGCTTTTATGCCGCCGCGAAAAAGTTAACAATCGGACACTGGTCAAAAAATCCATTCATGGGTCCGCTTATAAATGGTCCCGCAGTCGAAAAATATATTCGGTTTCAGGAAATGGCAAATCGCGAAAACTGCGAAAGCTTGATGCGGGGTAAAGCTTTAGAGCTTGAGCATAAAGGCTTCTACGTGACCCCGAGCATTCATTTAGTAAAGACCTATGACGAAAACTCGGTTTATCAAAAGACTGAAATCTTCGGCCCCAACGTAGCCATTTACCGTTCAAGTGATTTCGAAAAAACTCTTGAGATGGTCAATTCGACGGGTTACGGTTTGGCGATGGCATTATTTACGAAGAACAAAGAACTTTACGAAACGGCTTTATTAAAAGCCCGCGTCGGTCTTTTAAACTGGAACCGAACGACCAATGGCGCAAGTTCACGACTGCCCTTTGGCGGGATGGGAAAATCGGGGAACGATCGTGCATCAGCCCACTTCGCGATTCAGTATTGCACGGTGCCGGTGGCAAGCCTTGAAGACCCGACCACCCTTGATAAATCAAAACTACTTCCCGGAGTGATTCTTGACTAAGAAGTTTAAGGTTGTTTCCCTTAGCTCTGTTGTTTTATTACTTGCCCTAGCCGGCGGGGTTTTATTTTTCGGATACCAGTTATTAAAAACACCGGTTAGTTCTGATCGAACCGAAATTATCTTTGAAGTAGCCCCGGGGGCAAATGCAACCCAAACGGCGGCGGAATTGCAAAAAAATAACTTGATCAGAAATGCCGACGTTTTTTTATTGTATTCTAGGTTCATGAATCAAAATTCAAAAATCAAAGTGGGAGAGTACTCGCTAAACCAAGCGATGACGCCTGACGAAATTTTGGCGGTTTTGGTTTCAGGAAAAAGTATCACGCGTAATCTAACGATCGTCGAAGGTTTGAACCTTTTCGACATTGCCGCCATTCTAGAAAAAATGGGTTTAGGTACACGCCAAGAGTTCTTTGCCCTGGCGCGCGACAAGGATTTTATTAAATCTTTATTAGGCGAAGAACTTTCTAGTCTTGAAGGTTATTTATTTCCGGAAACCTACAAATTTACTAAGTTTGAAAGCATGAAGTCTATTGTCAGCCAAATGGTCCGACGATTTTTAGTCATCTACAAAGAAATCGAACCCGTTGCCAAACAAATGAATTGGACTCGAAATCAAATTGTAACTTTCGCCAGCATCGTCGAAAAAGAAACGGGCGCCGGGGCCGATCGTCCCATCGTTTCTTCGGTGTTCCATAATAGACTGCAAAAGAAGATGCGGTTGCAAACGGATCCCACGGTTCTTTACGGAATGGCGATGAAGATGGGTTTCATGCCTAATAATATTACCCGAAATGATTTACTGACGCCAACGCCGTATAATTCATACACCAACGCCGGTCTGCCGCCGACGCCAATTTCTAATCCCGGTCGTGAATCTTTGCTGGCCGCAGTAAGACCCGCGAATACAAAAAATATTTACTTTGTCAGTCGCAACGACGGGACTACGGTCTTTTCAGAGACGCTTGAGAAACACAATGCCGCGGTAAAAACGTTTCAGATGAACGCAAAAGCGCGTATCGGAAAATCCTGGAAAGACTTAGAAAAAACCAAGCCGAAACAGTAAAGAAAATGAAACAACTATTTCGTGGTCGATTCCGTATAAGGTTCGAAACTTCTTGATTCGACATTAAATCGAAAAGTATTCAATCGTAAATTTCCGTTTCGATCCACCGACGGTGCTAAAATATCGAGTTGACCGTCTCTATCAACGTCCGACAAAGCTAAATTCGTCGAATTTTTGTCGAACGTGACGTAGGCATCAGCGTCCTGCGCGAGATCAAATTTTTGACGAAAAGTTTGGGCTTCGGTGTTTTTATCAATCTCAAATATTTCGATGTGTATACCTAGGCTGTCTTTTACCTTTAAAATCAAGAATTGCATTTGGTCGACACCGTAAAAGCTAACCACTTTGGCTAGAATGACGCGCGAGCTATTTTCTAAGTAGGGAGAAATCTTTTTCTGTACGCCGGATAGCGAGGAAAGAAAGGCAATCACCACCGCCGCGAACAAAAAAACTAAGACCCATTTTTTATTTGTATGCATCACTTTGTCTAGTTTGTTACAATGCTGAATATGGGTCAAATAAACCGTGACGAATTTTACCAGCTTATCGAGTCTAGAAAATCCATTCGCCAGTTCAAAAAAGACGAAGTGCCCGCAGACGTGCTAAATCGAGTCTTATCGGCCGCGACGCACGCTCCATCTGGAAAGAATCGCCAAAACTGGAGATTCTTCGTCGTCCAGGGTAAAAAGCGCGATGAATATTTAAAGTATTCGCAAAAATCTTGGGAAGGCATCAAAGATATTTTACAGCAAAGACTAAAACCTTCCCTTTACGATTTTACCCAGCGATTTTTTTATACTTTAGGTGAAGCGCCGGTGATAATTTTTGCCTACTCGCATAATTCGACTGAAGAACGTTATCACACAAGTATCGGAAGCGTTTACATGGCCGTGCAGAATATAAACTTGGCTTGTCAGGTCGAAGGTCTAGGTTGTTGCACGATGGGTGCGCCCTTGGAAATAAAGGCCGAAGTGGATCGGTTTCTCAACGTGACTGAGCTTGAAGAATATAAAAAAGGCGAACTTGAATTACTGTGCGCCGTGGTTTTAGGTT
>CAXSEH010000261.1:0-3077 GCA_964236345.1 uncultured Bdellovibrionales bacterium | reverse complement strand
CACCGAATCCGTAAAGATGATGATCTGATTTAGTTTTGATTTTTCGATATTCATAGCGCACCAGTTGAGCGCGCGTAAAATGGCAGACATTTCCATGCGGTTGTTCGTGGTGCTGGGGCTGGCTCCGCCTAGCTCTTCCACGTGGCTCTTCGTGATGACGATACTTCCCCATCCACCGGGTCCGGGATTACCCGAGCAAGCGCCGTCGCCGTAAATAACAATTCGATCTTCTGTAGCCATAGCAAAAACTTTAAAGGCCCGTTTCTGATTTAGCAACAAATCAAAAACCCCAAAGTGTCTCAATGTTAGACAGTCATGTTGTTTTTATTTGGTACGGTCCTCGCTATATGACAATCAACAGACTTAGTTAAAGCATTGAACGTTCTAGAACTTGTGGGAAGTGTTTAAAATGAAGATGACGTTGAAAGTGACGCTTTTAGTTGTTCCTGTCTTATGCGTAGCCAGTCTGCTGGCCGCGCCGGCGGAAGCGTCCACCATCAAAACAAACAAAGTCGTCGTCCGTGCCGATCAAGTCGCAAAAGAAATGCAGCCCGAGGTTGCGCCCGCGTTCAGTGGCGCGTTTCAAGCTTCGCGTAGCGTGAGTCTCTACGATCATGAAGACGGATCCAGAAGCGAAGGCATGGATTATTTGTTCGCCCCCTCTCTAAAAACTTCGATCGGGTCCTTCGGCGCAAAATTAACTTACGTTCAAAATTTACGAGACGACACCGGACACACTTACGACGGCACGGTCAACGCCTCTGACTGGGGAGATGTTCCGTTTACTTACTCTTTAGTTCCGAACAAATGGCAGTGGTCATACCCCTACATGATTACGATTACCCCTTTCGCAACCATCATTATGCCGGCGTCGCAAAATTCACTCAAGCGCGACCAGCTTACGACTGCCTTTTCGATCGGAACCAGTTTCGCCATTATTCCCGACGGAATCGCGCCGGCTCGAGACGGCGCTTTTTCATTAGCGATCGGCCTAACCGCCGGACAATATCTTCATTCGTACTCGACCGACATTAACGGGAACGTTTTGAATAAGTATTCTTCAAACCAAACATTAAACTTAGGATACAGCTACAAGGCCGTGTCTATAAGCTTTGAGTTCATCAACAAATCACGATGGACTTACGAAGGAAACGTTAGAAATTCTTTCATTCATTCGGAAGAGTTAGGGTACGCATTTAACGAACATTACAGTATCGCTCTCGGCCACACGAACAGCGGCTGGGCGCTTAAGTCCAACGGAATTGATACAAATTTAGATTTTATTAATGAAAATGACTCGACGATTTACGGATCGCTAGGCATTTCGTTTTAAGGAGACGCAGATGAAAAAACAGTTGATGACTCTAGTTGGAAATTCATTGAAGTTGATCGCCGCCTTGGTATTCGTAACCTCGTGTACAAAAACACGAAACGCCGAATTACCCGAAGCCGAACAGGGCGATATCTACGCCATCAACGAAATTCCGGTAACGAGTGAAAGCTCTCCTTACTCGGCAAAGATGGAAACCGCATGGGCCGCTGATCTAAGCGAAGAAACGGTTAAAGCCGTAGACCTTCAATCGTCGAATCAACTATCTGCCGACGAAGTGGACGTACCTGCCCGCTTAAAATTTATGTTCGATAAATTGGTTTTAGTAAATCCCGTACAGCGCCAATTCAAGATTACTTTTTCGATAGAAAAAGGTTACGTCACGGCTTATAAGGTAGCGTCAGACATGAAGGAACTTAATCCAATTGAAAAAGGATTTGCGCTTTCATTGTCGGAAGTTCAATTAATGACAGGCGCCCAGAAGAATGAAAAGTCAAAGACATCATTTTCAACGCAATTTTCTAAGGCCGCAAACGAAAAGATAGAAATAAAAATGGGTAAACGCAAAGGCACTTTACTTGTGCCTTTGTTTAGATATTCGATTGATTCTTACGGCGTGTTAGAACGGACAAAAAATGAACTAAAAGAATCCACATCTGTTTTAACTCTGAAATCCACGCCGTGGTCGCAAGCGACCCATATTAAATTGAGTTCTAAAATTGATAGCCGTCTTATCCTTGGACTCAAACAAGAGGAAAAAGATCTCTACAAAAATCTTTTTGGCGAATCAAAGATCGACAATAAAGTCATGACCTCTGAAGAATTACAATCGCAGCTAAAAATAAAAATGAAGTTTATCGACGACAAAACAAAAGTTTTTACACGACTTGATGACAGCGTCATGCACATTTATGAAATCACGAAGATAGATCAACTTAATGAACAACAGAAACGCCTTTTGAAAAACAAGGCTGGAAATCAAGAGATTATCTCGTGCAAAGACGAGAACGTGATCGCTTACATTAAATCTGCCGACGATAACTGCGTACTTCTATTAAAAGCCGACGTTCCGGTTGCCTACAAAACCGGTCAAACTGAAATTACGACTGATAATTCCATTAGTTCCTTAACTTTTACCACCAAAACTGTCCCTCGCTCAGATTCCTCTGGCCTGGTAGAAATAAAGGAAAACTCCGCAGCAAAACAAGTCGACATTTCAGGAGTATTAGATCCTGACAGTTCCGTTCGTATCAGTGATTTGGCAGGCGAATTCTTTTACCGCCGTACATTTGAAAGCGCTTCAAATATATTTTTGGGACGCACCGGCACTTCCGGCGATATGACTATCATCAAATTTGAACTTGAAGATTTTCGCATCGTTGTCCGCAATCAACAATCGCTTATCACTTATACCGGACAGGGACCTAAAGACCGGGAAGAATTGATGTCATTTCCAGTTATTTATTTTCGGATGAACAAGATATCGGCCGATGGTACGCCCCTATCGATTCCGGCTCCCGAAAAAACAACGAAAGAAAAAGCAGAATTTGCATTGATTGACTGGACTCGCAATACAATCCCCGATTCAAATTCCCCGATGGCTTTCTACTCGGGCGGCGAATGTATCATGGCCACGTCATCGCAACGCGTGACCGATACCGATATGCGCCTTGCTAAGGAAGGCGTACTGAATTTTTCGATCAGCGGTTCGTACACGGTGAAACCACAGCCCGGTTGTTTCGCGCAG
>CAXSEH010000260.1:0-3080 GCA_964236345.1 uncultured Bdellovibrionales bacterium | reverse complement strand
AATGACAGAGCTAAAATTGATGTTCTCATGTCGAGAACCCCCCTAGTCGTTTTAAAAAAACTATCCCCATAAAAATCTCGATAGACCCCTCTACCGAAACTTAGATCCCCGTCAATCGTCCAGAACTACTTGTATCGGTAGATATAAGCGGCGCCTGAACTATCGTTTGGATCACTTTTAATACTTGAACCCGTAATGAAATCTGTACCCGTCGCGGCAACCGAAACTCCGAAGTCAGAATTTCCTGTCCCATTATAAGCCAGGTTTCTAAAGTTCAAAGTTTTCGGAGTCGCGAAAGTATAATGATCAACCCGACCCGCACGGCCGTTTGTTCCCGGCACGCCGATATAAAGTCCGTTCGATGACATCGCAAGTCCCGAACCTAAACGGTCCCCCGTTGCGCCACCGTTGTAAACTTCAGCGGTCATATCCGCATAACTAGCAAAATAACTGACGCGCCCTTGACCAGAATTTGTTCCGGTCGCGTAGTTCGGTGAAGAAACCGCTAAACGATTTCCATAAACCGCAACGCGCGCGCCAAAAGTTTCGGCCGTCGTCGTACCATTTTTAACTGCCGCCTGCGCCCATGAACCTGAATAAGTGTAAACGTAAACCATCCCTGTTCCTTGACCTTCTCGACCAATCGCTTGTGGAGCACCGACCGCTAAAACGCTTCCGTCAACGGCAAGGCCGGTACCGAAGGCCACGTAAGCCGATGCGCCACCTAAGGTTTGACTCACTGATGAACCATCAGAATTATAGACATACACGACGCCAGACTTTGACATGCCACCGTAGTTAAAATTCGGAGCGGCAACGAAAAT
This sequence comes from uncultured Bdellovibrionales bacterium, assembly GCA_964236345.1. Lineage (GTDB taxonomy): Bacteria > Bdellovibrionota > Bdellovibrionia > Bdellovibrionales > Bdellovibrionaceae > Pseudobdellovibrio. The sequence goes on along the minus strand of CAXSEH010000260.1, from coordinate 2,256 downwards.
CTGTCCACCACTAATTTCAACCTTTTGACCGAACGCTTGATCACTTTGAGAAACCGGTGGAGAAATCTGGCGAGCTAACGTCCAGTTGTCACCGGCTTGAGTAAAGTAATAAGCATTACCCTGTCCACCCACGTAAGGTGAAGGACTTCCGATAATCATACGGTCACCGTTGATCGCAACCGAAGTAATCGTGTCGCGGGCCGCGGCCGTGCTGATCTGGACCTTTTGTTTTTTATTCCAAGAAGCGCCCTCTAATTTATACATGTAAACTGAACCCACATCCAAAGTTGAACCGGCATCATCATACGGAGCCACGACTGCGGCCCATGATCCATTAATCGCGACCGCGGCACCAAAACTGCTGACCGCCGGAATGCCCGCTGAATCAGTTAAACGTGATTCAACCCAACAGCCGTTGTTCATTTTTACCGTCAAATACTGAGGTGCCGAAGTAAATCCCGCGCCCTGACCGGTCACCGCATTACGCGCGGTTAATTTTAAAGTATAAGAACCTTCCGAACATCTTTGCGTGTTGGTGTTCGGACGAATAGTAATGTCGACCGTATTTTGACCGACGCCAAATCCGACGCTACAGTTTTGGTTTGAATAAGAATCTTTTGCTAAATTGGCTTGGGCTTTTCCCTGCGCTAAGAAATCAACACCCGCAGCGCTGAAGCCATTCGTCATGCTAATGGGGCGAGATGAATCACCCTCAACGACGGCGCAGTCTAATTGTAAAGAAAATTGTCCGTTGCAATTACCGGCAGTAAAAGACGCTTCATTAGAAACGCCGCGATTAGCCGTAATCTTAATAGGAACGTTTGTTCTTTCGTCTCCTGAGTTCGCATCGCCCAGTCCCGACTTAACGGTAATTGAAGCCACCGAAGGGGCCGACAATGAAGGAGCTGATACCATCGCCTTACAGGCTTTTTGAACTTCATCAAGAGTTGGTCCAACGGTTCCGCCGCCACCCGTTCCGCCAGTGCCGCCGGTGCCACCCACCGATGCGCCGCCCGCAGAACCTACCGATGCGACCGTACTACTAGAACTAAATGTTCCGCCACAATTTTGAAATATAGGAACGATAGATACTAATAATAAAACAATTAAAATTTTACGTCTATTGCTGTAGATATCTTGAAAAACTTTTTTTGTTCTATTCACGTTTCCCCCTCGGAAAATACTTAATCCCCACTAAGTACACGAACAGTTTATCAACACTCGTTTTTTTTTCCACTCTTTGTAAAAACAGAAACGTCGAACTTGTGGTCAAAAGCTTACAAGCATTGATAATCTCTAACGTATTTATTTCGGTTTTTTTAATGGCAACTTTAACATGTTTCAATCTGAAAACTAAAAGGCCATTCGTAAAGAAGTTCAACATACCAAAATGAAGCGACGAACTTCTGATCGGTTTTCAAACGTAAAATGTGATGAACAGTGTAGAAAAGAATGACGGATATTTTATGTTAGTAAATTACTATTCTCTAGATGAGACTGATAATTGGGTCAGACTTTTTTGGATCCAGTTCTGATAAAACAGGGTCTGGTTAAAATACGAGGTGCCGCTACAGCCCCCCACAATCGCGCTGACGATGCCGATGACATAAAATTCGTCTTGGATTTTGATGTAGGCAGGACCACCCGAATCGCCTTTACAAATACCGAAGCCCTGCGATTGATTCCCCTGCATAAAGCTTTGATTAGAGTTTAACAATGCGTTCTCGATAACCACTTTGGAAAAACGTAATTCGCCGGTGTCGGATTTGCTTTCCTCGCTAACTCCGTAACCCGCGACGTACAACCAGAACTGGTCGGCATTGGGCGAAAATGTATTAATATAAGACGTTGGCCCGTAGCCCTCTGGCAAGGCCCCTTCAAATTGAACCAACGCTAAGTCTGAATTGGGCTGATTTGCTTTCGGTATATCAAAAGATTTGTACTCTTCATGAATCAACACGCGAATGACTTGAAGACGAGAAAGAACGGCGAATTCATAGATGGATGGCACGATAAAGAAATTTTCAAGACTCGACGGTATACAGTGCGCGGCCGTTAGGACCACGTTTGGCGAAAGCAAGGTTCCCGTGCAGCGCGAATGGCTTGCGCTGTTCTGCGCGTTTAAAACGGCCACGGTGTGCGAGCGAATCTTCGCAGTCTCACGGTCCGTAAGCGTAATTGATCCCACGATTGCGAAAGTTTTAACGGTTACACACAGAAGGAAAGTAGAGAAAAATACAATTTTAAAATTCATAA
>CAXSEH010000259.1:0-3081 GCA_964236345.1 uncultured Bdellovibrionales bacterium | reverse complement strand
GGGGCCTTTGCTATACACTGCTTATTTGATTTTCATTCTGCGATCAAGAGTTTTGAAGTGATTCAACGCCCTGGTCGCCAAGACCACAATTGTAAGGCAGGTGATAGCAGTGGCATTAGTTAAGATTAAAGACGGAGAAAGCTTTGAGAGCGCTTTCCGTAAATTTAAGAAGTCTTGCGAAAAAGCAGGGATTCTTTCTGAAATTAAAAAACGCGAACATTTCGAAAAACCAAGCGTTTCTGATAAAAAGAAATCAATTGCAGCACGTAAACGTGCGAACAAAAAAGTTAGACGTAGCTGGGGTGAGTAATCACCTTCCGCTTCTGTAGGAGAACACCGTCGTGGAAATACGCGAAAAAATAATGGCCGATGTGAAATCGGCCATGGTGTCACGAGACACCCTTAAATTAAATACCCTTCGTTTTTTACAATCAGCCATTAAAAATAAAGAAATCGAATTACGTCCAAATCCGATCAGTTTAGAAGACGTTATGACCGTCATCAAAAAGATTGTAAAGCAACGTAAAGAGTCGATTGAGCAATTTTCAACCGCGGGCCGCCAGGATCTAGTTGATCAAGAAGCCGCAGAATTGAAAATTATGGAAACTTACATGCCCGCGCAAATGTCGAAAGACCAAGTTGAAAAACTGGTGTCGGAAGTCATTGCTTCGACTGGAGCCAAATCGATTAAAGATATGGGCTCAGTGATGAAGGAAGCTCAGGCCCGTTCGGGCGGCTTAGCGGACGGCAAAATGATGAGCGAAATCATCAAGGCGAAGCTGAATTCATAACCTGAATTCTTCGAGTCAAATATTTTTAAAACCCCTATTGGAGGCATCTTGCGATACCCACCCGAATTTGTCGATCGAGTGCAAGAAGCCAATAATCTTGTCGACATTATTTCACAGTATACGCAGTTAAAGCAGACCGGTAATGGCTATATGGGGCGTTGTCCATTCCCTGACCACGCCGAAAAAACACCAAGTTTCTCGGTGTCGCAGGTTAAACAAGTTTATCACTGCTTTGGATGTAAAAAATCAGGAAATATTTTCGGTTTTTTACGTGATTACAATGCGATGAGTTTCCCCGAGTCTATTGAATACCTTGCTGAAAGGGCCTCAATCCCGCTTCCGGTGCAAGAGCGTGATCAGAATGATCAATACCAACTTCAGCAAGACAAAAAAAAATTAATGGTTAAAGCCAATAAAATTGCGGCGGATTTTTTCGCCGAAACTTTAAGGCGAGCACCCAACGATTCGGCGATTAGAACATATATTCAAAAAAGAAAATTAAATGCCGAAACAATTCTAGAGTTTCAAATTGGATACGCTCCTCAAGAGTGGGAAGGTTTGTCACAGCAACTTCATAAACAAAATGTCTCATCCCAGCTGGCTGAAGATGCAAAATTGGTCAAAGCCCGTAAAGAGGGTAACGGTCACTTCGATCTTTTTCGCGACCGCCTTATGTTTCCGATTTTGTCGCCAATGGGAGAAGTACTCGCTTTCGGTGGCCGCATTATCGAACAGGGCGAGCCCAAGTATCTGAACAGCCCGGAAACTTTAGTCTTTAACAAAAGCCGGGTTCTGTACGGTTTGGCCCACACCGGCAAGTATATTCGTTCGGAAGACGCCGTCATCATCGTCGAAGGCTACATGGATCTGGTTTCTTTGTTTCAAGCAGGCCTTAAAAATGTAGCGGCTACCATGGGGACTGCACTAACCCCCGAGCACGCCAAACTCATCAAACGATTAACCACGAATGTGGTCGTGCTATTCGACAGCGACGAGGCGGGTCAAAGAGCGGCTGAGCGTAGCCTTCCTTTATTATTGGCAGCGGGGCTTTACCCGCGAGGGCTTATTCTAACTGAAGCCAAGGATCCTGATGAATTTGTGACAAAGTTTGGGTTCGAGTCTTTACAAAAGAAGATCGGCAGTGCTCCGGAACTATTTAATGTGGTTTTACAAATGTGGATGTCTGATTACAAGGGTGAGGCCTCACAAAAGGTTAAGCTTATGGATCAAGTGCGACCCATTTTTGATGCCATTCCCGACGCGCGATTGAAAAGTCTATACGCCACCGAGCTTACGCAGCGGATGAACGTTTCTATTGAGTGGGTACGTTCAGCGCTTACGCAGACACCGGCGGCGAAAGATTTTACAAGGCCCCCCGAGACCCCGGCGGCGGGTTTGACTCAAAAACCCAAAGCTTTGGAACCTAAGAAGCCATTATTTTTGTTATCAGGAGCTTCGCAAGCAGAGATGATGTTGATGCAACTTTCACTCAAGAGCCGTGCCAATTTCGAGGTGATCTTGTCTCAGCAAATCTTAAGCCAAATCAGTCATTTAGGAGTGAAAACTCTGCTCGAAAAAGCCGAGCAAGTTTATAGACAAGACCTCGAGAAGTTTGATAGATTAACCAGTCTGTTGATTGATTACGTTGATCGCCCTGAATTATTGTTTTTAGATTCGTCATTAGGTTCTTCGGAATTTGATGCGGAAAAAGAAAATAAAATGATTCAAGATTGTTCGCGGCGCATTCAACAAACGTTTTTGAAACAGCAAGTGAAAAATATTGCGATCGGTTTGAAGCAGAATGTGGATACCGGAAAATTAAAAGAAATCGACGAGCTTCAACGAAATCGTCTTTCTCTAAACAAAAGCGATAAGTAATTTAGGTATTAAGTTTCTAGTACGTAACTGGTGGAGTTTGAATGGCAGAAAAGAATCAAAGTAGTAATGACAAAAAAGTTTTATCGATTCCAGAACAAGATGTTGTGGCAAAGGAAGAACTTCAAAAGCTAATCAAGCTTGCAAAAGAAAAAGGGCGCATCACGATTGAAGAGATCAACGAAAGTTTGCCTCCTGAAATCGTAGCGGTTTCGGTCATTGATTCTTTGATGCACTCTTTAGAAGCGAATGGCGTTGTCATCACAGAATACTCTGATGCCGCTAAAGCTGAAGAGAAAGAAGAATTCTTATCTGAAGTTGATGACGACGAAGACGAAGAAGACGAAGACAAGCCAAAGGCTGCCGAAGACGCGAAGGGAAGCGATCCTGTTCGTCTTTACCTGCGCAAAATGGG
>CAXSEH010000258.1:0-3090 GCA_964236345.1 uncultured Bdellovibrionales bacterium | reverse complement strand
CGCATTTTCCATCCGCCGCTAAATTTGCCGACGTCGATTTGCATATCTTCTTTGGCGAAACCTAATCCGCCTAATATTTCTTGAGCGCGTGAATCTAAGTCGTAGCCGCCCATCGATTCAAATTCGCCTTGAAGGTCGCCGTACCTTTCGACGACTCTCATCATCTCGTCTTCGTTTAATTCTGGATATTGTAATTTTTCTTCAAGCTTCGCAATTTCGTTTTTGATGCTTTCCAAATTACCCGTTGACAAAACTTCAGCCAAAACAGTTCGGCCTTTCATATCTTCGATATTTTGCGAAAAATATCCGATGCGAATTTTATCCGGTTTGCTGATCGTACCTTGATCGGGGGTTTCTTCATTCATGATCAAACGAAAAACGGTCGTCTTCCCCGCGCCGTTAGGGCCGACGAGGCCAATTTTTTCGCCGGGATTAATTTGAAATGAAGCTCCTCCGAATAAAATTCGTGAGCCCTGCTGCTTAGTGACGGAATTGAATGCGACCATGCGGTTATTCATATAAAATTCCTGGACGAAAGTCACTTTATTTTGGTCGAGCTTTCGCCTCAACTTCGAACGCTAAACTTCCGATGGTTCACTATGAAAACTTTATTGATTGCTTTGATTTTTTTAAGCGCTTGTAGCCACGTCAGAATGCCTCCGCCCCGTTTTGAGCCCTCGGTGCTACCGAGTGACCGAAGCGTCAGCAGTGCCGCCGATGTTGATAAGCTGTGGGTGCACGTGAATAATCGTAAGGATTCTTTGATTCGCAGCAATCCGACGCACTACTGGGCTTGGGTTAATGAAAACACTCCTGAAAATTTGAAGAAAATTGCTGGCTACAAAGGCGTCATTATAGCCGATGCGCACTATTTCAATTTTGGTGACGTCCACGGAGAAAAGAAAAACGGGCTCGCCGTCGTCGACGTAGATGATTCGGGACAAGGGTCCTACTATTTGGATTTTGTTCGGTACTCTATTTTTGTGAAAGCCTACCTCGAAAACAATTTCACGGCCGAGTTGTTTGACGCCTACGTTGACGGGCTTTCGCAAAAGAAAAAAGATTTGCCAAAGTTTTTAAGCGATCCCATCAGCAAATCGCGCAAAGACTTAGAACTCGAAAACGCAAGCTGGGTTAAAAAGAACTTAAAAAAAGATTACCAGTTAGACAACGATTCACTCGGCTTGACGGGATTCAAAAAACTTCGCGAAACTTCTCCCGAAAAAGTTAAAACGGGCATTGAACTTGGCGAACTTTTACTCCGCGATAAAAAAGCCAAGAAGATTTACGACTCAGCCTACTTAGTCACCGATTCCGGAAGCAGTCGTGGCATGAACCGTTACTGGTTCTCGATGATGACGAACGAAAATGATATGCGCATCGTCGAATGCAAGCAGCTTAGCGAGCCGGCTACCGCTTACAGCGCGAAACAAAAACAACATGCGGAACGCATCGCCGAGGTCGTGAAATTTTACTCCGACGTCGAAGTGAAAGACAGTTACGTTTTTAATACTCCCTTTGACTCTTACTGGTGTCGGCCAAAGCATTTTGATTTTTTCAGTCGCAGCGAGGTTGAAGATAGTCGCAAAGACATGAAGAAAATGCTCGAGTACAGCCGCTATCTTGCCTACTGGATGGGTTACAAACAAAGTTATCAACGACAGGCCGACCAACTTTTGAAAGAACTAAAGAGCAACCCGAAAAAAATCATCAACGACACGGTCGACCTAATCAACGTCTACGAAACCCACGTCTTCGACCTAGGCAAAAAAACGAAATAAATAACCGGGGCCGAGTTCAACCACAAACTCTGTCTTTGCTTGTTCGGAAAACCGCGCGCACTTGCCAATTCGCGCCGGTTTGCTCGCGTCCCCTCCTCCTATTCTCGGACAACACTACCCGCCCTCAATCCGTAGAGGTTACTTGCAGACATCGTATTCCTTTGCACCTGTCTTCCTGGTGAGAACCTGGGGGGTATCGGTCACATGGAAAAGCAGTTTACGTTTTACGGAGTTAGTTCAAAGCACAGATACAGCCATGGCGGATCTTTGCGCCAGGTTCGCAAAGGAAGGGGCGTTCGGCCGCTTGCGTGTAAACTTCCACTTCATGCCGTGTTTAAGATAAACTCCGCGCGCTTAAAGCATCGAAGCCTTCGCGGGCATCGAAGCTTCAAGCTCATTCACTACATCGTTCAGCGTTACGCGCAGATGTTTTACGTGAAGGTTGAGCAAATCACGATCCAGCACGATCATCTGCACCTCTTGATACGTACGTCGCGCCGAAGTTCGTTTCACTTCTTCTTTCGCGTCGTCGCGGGACAAATCGCGCAGGAGTTCTTAAAACGGGGGCTTAGTTTTGAGAAGCACGAAGTGCAACGAAAAACGGGCGTGACCGATACCCCCCAAGTGACGAAGAAAGCCGGGGATCGGAGGCGGGATCGCAAGGACTTCGCGCCCAACAAGAGCTCGCAAAAACACGAAACCGCAGAGTTCTGGAAGTTCCGTCCCTTCTCGCGCGTTGTTAAGGGGTATAAAGCTTATAAGATTGTTCGTGATTACATTCAGTTGAATGAGCTTGAAGCCACCGGGCGGATTCAGTACTCGAAGCTTCGCCTTCGCGGACTCAGCTCGGCGGATTGGTGCGTGCTTTGGAGTTAGCGATGGTTTCATAATTTCACTTCGACGCCGTTTTTATCGCTCATTTTGAGACGGTGAAAGTTGGATTCGTCAGTGGTTTTTGGCTACCGGCTTGACGGTTTTTCTGTTTTGACGCGCGCTACTTTAAGACGAAGAATCAGCCTGATTCAATTTCTGAATTAATTTGATAATCGCTTTGAAAAATTGGAAATCACCACTCACCCTCTGCTATTCTTAATTCATGCAACCAATATCAACGTAAGCTTGGGCGGTCACCCGGGGCAGTTGTTGATGAACAAGGAGGACAGTGTGATCAGACGAATCTATAGTCACAATGATAAAGTTCCAAAGTGATGTAGCTCCAATAAAATATTTTATCAAAGGAGCTAACAAAAAGCTTTATGTTCTAGGAAACCTTTTAACTTAAGAGGAGGCACTAGCGGCTTTTAATATA
>CAXSEH010000257.1:0-3156 GCA_964236345.1 uncultured Bdellovibrionales bacterium | reverse complement strand
GGGCACTCATGGAAAGACCACGACGACCAGCCTGACCTCTTCAATCTTTTTAGAAGCCGAGTTGAATCCCACGATCATCATTGGGGGGCGCTTCGAGCGAATCAAATCGACCGCGCTGTTAGGAACGGGCGAGTGGCTGATCGCTGAAGCGGACGAAAGCGATGGTAGCTTTAATAAACTTTCACCTGAAATTGCGGTCATCACGAATATTGACTCAGATCACATGGATCATTTCAAATCTTTCGAAAATCTAAAGCGGGCTTTTTTAGATTTTGCTTATCGCGTACCGTTCTACGGGGTCGTGATTGTTTGCGGTGACGACCCCTCGGTGCGAGATTTATTTTCAAATTATTCAAAAAGGATTTTGTATTACGGTTTTGATGCTTCTAATGATTTCGTGATCGAAGGTGAAAAAGGTCATTACGTAGTCTCGAAACATGACCGCTTAGATCAAAGTAAATCAAAGCTTGGTACCTTTCGCTTAAATACTCCCGGTCGGCATAATGCCCTGAACGCGCTTGCAAGTCTTGTCGTCGGATTGTCGGTTGGAATTGATTTTGATATTTGCGCAAAAGGACTTCAGAATTTCGAAGGCGTCGATCGCCGTTTTCATTACAAGGGCGAAGAAGCGAATGTTAAAGTCTATGATGATTACGGGCACCACCCCACCGAAGTGCGGGCCACGTTGCAGGCCTTCCGCGAAAAATTCGAACACAACCGGATCGTGGTTTATTTTCAGCCCCATCGTTATTCTCGAACCGAACACTGTTGGCAAGATTATAAAACTTGTTTTTCTCAGGCCGACATTTTGATGCTCACGGATATCTACGCCGCGGGGGAAAGTCCAATTCCGGGAATTACTTCTGAAAAGCTACTCGCCGAAATGAACCAGCCCAATTCGAGCTATTTACCTAAAAACGATCAACAGCTGGGCACCATTTTAAAAGAACTGAAAGCCGGTGATATCTTTTTAACTTTAGGCGCCGGCGACGGCTGGAAGTTAGGTCTTGATGTCCTTGAACATCTTAAAAAACGTTAAACTTGCCGATTACACTTCATGGCTCATCGGCGGTCCCGCCGAACACTTCTGTTTGCCGACGTCGGTTGAAGAATTAAAAGAAGCCTTAAAATTTGCCCAGACAAATCATTTACCCATCACCGTGATTGGTGGAGGCTCGAATGTTTTAATTTCAGATTCCGGCATCAAAGGTTTAGTGATCGGACTTCGCAAATTTTCCGAAACAAAATCTGAAATCGTGGGCGACCGAATTTATATTGAAGCATTAGCGGGCAGTTCGAAATCTGAGCTTCTAAAAATCTTTCTCAAAAATCAATTGCAGCCGGCTTTGTTCTTGGCGGGACTACCGGGTGACGTGGGCGGGGGAGTCGTGATGAACGCCGGCGTCGCCGAAGCTTTCAAACCGAGAGAATTTATGGAGCTGGTTGATAGCGTTGATGTGATCACCAAATCGGGCGAAATCAAAAAGCTGCAAAAATCGGATCTGAAAATTTACTACCGCCACACTGACGGATGGCAACCTCATATCGTGATGAAAGTTTATCTTAGTTGGCCTTATCAACAGAATGCACAAATTCTTCAGCAGGTGCGGGACGCAAATAAATTACGTTTATCAAAACAGCCGCTCGATATGCCAAGTTGCGGTTCGGTATTCAAAAATCCGGAAGGTTACAAATCTGCGCAGCTAATAGATCAATGCGGCTTAAAGGGATTTCGCATTGGCGATGCGCAAGTTTCAACGAAGCACGCAAACTTCATCGTGAACTTAGGCGCCGCGACGGCTGCAGATACGTTAGCCGTGATCAAGCACGTACAAAACTCGGTTCAACAACAAAAAGGAATTGAGCTGACGACAGAAGTGATCCGGATGGGCGACTTTTAAATTGGTCAATCTTCCACTTTGGATATAAGTATCCGTTTTATCAGATTTCATGATCTATTCAGTCCGCAAAAAAATCGCAACAATAACAGGGAGATTTCATGGCGAGCGGTAAAAATAATTATCTTTCAGACTATTTGAGTTTTAATGGGCGTCTTGGTCGGCGAGATTGTATCATCCGGCAAACTATTTTTGCCTTTTGTATTGTAGTCGTGGCCTATCTTTCCGAATATTTGCCGGATTTAGTTAGGAAGCCTCTTTTGGCGGTTGTTTTTGTGGTGGCATTCACGGGTTCAATTTCCACTACTATCAGACGATATCACGACACTGACAGACGAGGTTGGTATTTTCTTCTCAGTTTGGTGCCAATTTTGAATTTCTATTTTGGTATTTATTTATTGTGGTGCGTACCGGGAACCGCAGGGCCTAATAGATTCGGTGAATCACCGATTCACACTTGAAAATATCGGACGATTGTCTTTCTCTTCCCGATGTTGACCATCGGTACGTTGCAGTATTAAGTCGTAAAGGTTTTCACGCATTAAACCAACGTCCAACTTAAGGAGAAAGACCCCAAACTGACGACCACTTAAGGTCGTTCGATGATCGAATGCCCGACCGAGGTCTAGGATTTGCTTTACTGCTGACCCTTTTTAAAAAACATTTAAAATAGAATGGTGCGGATATTTAAAAAGATTTTAAAAATTACGATGGGCTTTTTATTATTGCCAGCGGTGATCGCGATCTCGATTTATTCGCTTGATCAAAAAGGATTTTTTCAAATTAAGAATCTTGAAATTAAAGTCAGTGCTTTGTCTTCGCAGAAAAACTTTATCGCGCCGAAAATTGCCGAACTGAATAAAAAGCTTACGCCATTTAAGGGCGTTTCGATGTGGAGCTTTCCGTTGAACCAGATTGCGGAAGTGTTGAAACAAGAATCTTGGATCGAAGATTTTCAGTTGTCGCGTTCTTGGCCTTCGAGTTTAGAAATTGTTATTCAGCCTGAAGCGGTTGCCTTTCTTATCCAGTCTGAGAGCGGCGGACAGGTCTCTTCGACTTTTAGTCCGGTCACTTTGTCGGGTGATGTCTTAACGAAAATTGATTCGAAGCAAGCGCCGAATACGATTATTATTCATGACGAATCTTTTCTTAAAAATCGAAAAGTTCGTGAAGGCGCGCTTACTTTGTTGAAAGCACTTCCCGCGCAAGGAAGACTTCACGCTTCGCAAGTTTCGGAAGTGGGTTACGATAAAAAAGA
>CAXSEH010000256.1:0-3181 GCA_964236345.1 uncultured Bdellovibrionales bacterium | reverse complement strand
AGTGATTAAAATCAAACGCCATTTGAAAATAAATTATGTTTTCAAATGGCGTTTTACTTTTTGTCACTTCCGTTTTTTTATTTTCCCTGACTGCCGGAGCTCAAGATGTGGGTGGGGATTCAAATGACTTATTTTTTGTTTGTCGCCGCGCTAAAAGCGTTCGCTGGCTGCGCGCTTACAAACTGGATAGCGGGAAGTGTAAAGCCATTTACTCGAAAGAGGGCTACCTGCAAGTGATCAGCTCGGCCACGTACTTCGCTTCTTGTGAAGGCGTCCTGTTAAGCGTGAAAAAAAACTTAGAAGAGGGTAATTTTAAGTGCGTGCAGATGCCAAAGGCGTCCGTCATTGATCTTGAAACTGAGTAAAATGAAAATCGCTTTAGCCCAGCTTAATTCGAACAATAATATTGATCACAATTTTAATATGATTTCTGAACTGGTCAGGTCCGCCATCGCGGAAAAACCTGACATTATATTTTTTCCAGAAAATAGTTTATTTTTCCGATTGTCGTCAGCCGCTAAGGTGCAAGCTTTGCGGATCGATGGCGAAATTTTCCAAAAGCTAGCCCGGCTTGCATCAGAAACTTCGATCGCCCTTCATTTGACTACGGCCATTGAAGACAATCTAAAGATTTTTAACGCCTCGGTTTTGATTCGGCCGGGTGAAAATCCTGAAATTCTTTATCGAAAAATTCACCTTTTTGATATCGCATTGAAAGACCAAGCTCCGATTCGGGAATCAGATAGTTTCCAGAATGGTGAAGTGCCGCAGACTTTTGAATTGAATGGGTTTAAATTTGGGTCTTCCATTTGTTATGACATCCGTTTTGCCGAACTCTATCAAATGTACGCCGGACAGCAGGTTGATGCGATCTTGGTGCCCGCCGCTTTTTTAGTCAAAACCGGTCAAGCGCATTGGGAAGTATTACTAAGAGCACGCGCGATCGAGTCACAGTGTTACGTCATTGCGGCAGCGCAAGCGGGTCGACATGTCGGCGAAAATCCGGACGAGGTAAGAGAAACCTACGGGCATAGTATGGCGATTGACCCTTGGGGAAAAGTGATTGAGCAACGCCAGTCTGATGTCGGGCTTCTGTATGTTAAATTAAATAAAAAAGATATTGAATCGGTGCGCGAGCAGATCCCGATGAAAAACCATCGCCGTCTTTAAATCTAAAAGCTTTATTTTATTCACCAGTCAGTTTAAAACTAGGGTAGTCTTTAACGAAGCGAGGTTGCTATGAAACTCAGTTTCTTCATTATTATTCTTGCCGGTTTTTTACCGATGGGCGCCTTTGCCGCCGAAGATTCGGCATTTGCGGAAAAAGCGCGATCCCGCCAGTACGTGGGTGGACCTGATGAATCGGATTTAAAAGTTCAAGCCAAAGTCCTTAAGCTTCAAAAAAGTAAAAATGAAACCAATACTGAAGAAGACGAGGGTTTTTGATGGAGCTGAACAACTCATTACCCGAGGGAATGACGCGCGAAACGATGGACGTGGATGTTCTAATTGTGGGCGGAGGTTCTGCCGGCCTTGCTTGCGCGTACCGCCTGGCAACCGAAATTGAAAAACATAACCAACAAGTGAGTGAAGGGACGTTGCAGGCCGAAGCAATTCCTGAACAGATGATCGTCGTTCTTGAAAAAGGCAGTGAAATCGGCGCCCACAGTTTTTCGGGCGCGGTCTTAAATCCTAAAGCGTTGGAAGAATTAATTCCTAATTATAAAGACCTGGGATGTCCGCTCGATGCCGAAGTTAAAAAAGACGCGGTTTATTATTTAAGCCAAAACGGGGCCTATAAATTACCGATTACCCCGCCACCATTTCACAACGTCGGGAAAAGTATAATTTCGCTATCGAAATTCAATCGGTGGCTTGGAGTTCAATGTGAAGCTAAAGGGATTAACATTTTTCCCGGGTTCGCCGCGGTGGAAGCCCTTTACGAAGGAAATAAAATTGTTGGAGTCAGAACTGGCGATAAGGGACGCGACAAAGATGGAAAGCCTAAGCCTAATTTTGAACCCGGTCTAATTTTGAAAGCAAAGACGACAGTTTTTGCTGAGGGCACCCGCGGAAGTTTATTCAAAACGGTTTCAAAAAAGTTAAATCTACGAGACGGAAAAAACCCCGAAGTTTTTGAAGAAGGCGTTAAAGAAGTGATTCAGATGCCATCCGGAACTGTCGAAGCGGGACAAGTGATCCATACTTTAGGTTTTCCTTTACATAAAAGCATCGGCGGAACTTTTATTTACACGATTCCCGGCGATAAAATAATTTTAGGTCTAGTCGCCTACTTAGACACGAAAGATCCTTTGTTAGATCCTCATCGAGAATTGCAAAAATTAAAAACTCATCCGTTCATCGCGAACATGGTTAAAGGTGGAAAAGTTTTAGCATACGGCGGAAAAACTTTACCTGCCGGCGGATACTATTCAATGCCGAAGCTCTACGGCGACGGTTTCATGGTTTGTGGAGACGCGGCTAGCATGGTCGACGTTCAAAAGCTTAAGGGTATTCACTTAGCAATGAAATCAGGAATGATGGCCGCCGAAACGGCGTACCAAGCTATTTTGAAAAAAGATTCTTCGGCCGAAATATTAAAATCTTACGAGACGGCCGTTTACAATAGCTACGTAAAGTCGGAACTTTACCGAGTTCGAAATTTTCATCAAACCCTCAGCAAAGGGGTATTTTCTTCTTTGCCTTTGATTGCGCTGCAAGAGATCACCGGGGGCCGGGGCCTATTTGATAATATGAAGGCCCATCTCGACGCAAAGACGACCCAAAAAGTAAAAGAGGTGTGGGGCACGGAAGAGGGGCTTAAGCTTCCTGAAAATCGTTTGCCGCCACCAGACGGCGTCCTGATGTTCGATAAGCTGGGAAGCGTTTACCTGACCGGAACCAGCCATGATGAGGATTCGCCAAACCATCTTCTGTTACAAAACGGTGATATTTGCCGAACGGTTTGCGAGCCCCAGTATAAATCACCTTGCGCCATCTTCTGTCCGGCTAACGTTTACGAGATGCTCCCCTCAAAACTTGAACCGGGTAAGTTAGATTTACAAATTAATTATACGAACTGTATTCACTGTAAAACTTGTGATATTAAGTGTCCTTTCGAAAATATTGAATGGACAGTGCCAGAAGGTGGCGGCGGCCCTAAGTACACGGAGACTTAGGC
>CAXSEH010000255.1:0-3186 GCA_964236345.1 uncultured Bdellovibrionales bacterium | reverse complement strand
AAAAATCGAACTCGCGAAGATTCATTACGTTGTTCTGCCAACATTCTTCGGAACAAAGTCCGTTATTTAAGTAAACCCTTTGCAAAGACATGTCGTATCCGGTCGAGTCTTCGCCACCTTTAAGAAAATGCGGCACTGCCATTTCGGATTTTTGTCGCTTCCAAAATTTTGAACCGGCAACCCGACCTAGTTCATCTAAGTACGTAATTTTCTGACAAACTTTTCCTTCAGAAATATCGCATGAATCTACTTGATTCCAACGAAGAACCATATCTTTGAACAGCGGACGCCGGGGTAAATTTAAAATTGAGTTCATCGTTCCTGGATTATTGATGAAGTCATGCGGCACCGCCGAGGTATCGACCGTACCCGGTCGCGTGTGCGTGAACAACTGAGCTTCTAAGGTTGCGGCGTGCATACCGCTAGCCATTAATTTTGAAATTTGGATATACTGATTGCCGACTTCGCCTTTGATATTCGACCAAGTTGCATTATTCACGTCTTTCGGAGAATTCAAAGGATCAAAGCCCGCATGGCAAGAAGCGCACGCAAGGCCCACACGAAAGGGAGTTTCGATTGCGTTATTCATTCCTTCGCGAATCATCTTTTCGCTATACGTCTTATATCCGCCCACTTTCTGCCACATTTTCGCATTAAACCGCGGATTGGGAAATTTGCGAAATCCGACAGTCCCCGCCGAGGTGCCAAACTTAAGTTCGCATCGATTTTCCTTAACTTGGTTTGATAATTTGTCAGCTAGCTTTACGCTGGGATCATCACAAGCCGGATCGCGATACCCCGCAGCGCGGTTTTCGCGAATCGAATTTAGAAGTTCCTCATCACCGGCGCAGTAGTCCCAACCAAATGTATCGGTCAAGGTAACGCTTTGGCCGTTATAGGTTTTATTTTTTTGGTCACAGGTCACTCCGGGTACGCAACAATCGGGATCGTTTATTAAACCCCAAGTTTGAAAACGACTTTCATGATGCTCGCTCAAAAAAGCTTGCGACCAATCTATGGCAACACCGATTTTCTGCGGAAAAACGTATGTATGATGTCTTTCGTTCGGCGCTGATTTAAACCAGATCGCCCTTCCGGCAAGTTCATTTATAAATTGAGTTTCGGCCACAGGCTTTCTGGAAAATTCACGATGTTGAGTGCGTTCAAAACCGTCTTTAGAAAAACTATCCCGCAACGTGTCTTGCAAGCTGACCGGCTCATTGATTGAAGTGGGGCCGCGCGCATTCATCGAAAAGCATGAAGTGACCGTAAAACCTAAAATGCAGGTCCATACAAATTCGCGTATGATTTTGAATTTCATAAATACCTCGGCCAGCGAATTTTTAGGTCACTCTAAAATATTAAGCGAAATTCGTTTTCATTTATACAGGACCCAGATGTTCGGCCTAAGCCTTTAGTACTGTAACGTTAGTATTGAATTAAAGATTTTATAACCTGATTTTTAAAGGTCATCTGGTTTAAGAAAGTTAAATTAATTAAGACCAAAATGTCTTGCACTTCGTAGCCGGCCTTCTGACAAAGATTGATCGCCGCCTTTAAAGTCCCGCCCGTCGCTAAGACGTCATCACAGATGACGACCCTTAGTTTTTTTATGGCCGGCGCAATTTCAAGCGTGGCTTGACCGTACTCAAGTTGGTAGGACTCCTGCAGTATCGGAGGAGGTAACTTTCCGGCCTTCCGTAACGGCAAAAATCCTTTGTTAAATTTTGCGGCCAGTTGAGCGGCAAAAATAAATCCGCGAGATTCGATTCCCACAAAAAGATCCACACTTTGCAGATCAATCAGCTTTGAAAAATCGATCGCGACTTGCGAAAAAGCCTCGGCCCTTTGTAAAAGTGGCGAAACGTCACGAAATAAAACTCCCTTGATGGGAAAATCCGGAACGTCACGAATTAATTTTTTGTAATCCATAGAACTAAACCTAACGATCGTTTAAAAATATTTTTTACGTTGGCTTGATGGCAGGATACGTAAAACATCACGATACTTTGCCACCGTACGACGGGCAATATCGATACCTTCTTTACGTAAAAGCTCAACCAATTTCTGGTCCGAAAGAGGTTTCTTGGGATCTTCTTTAGAAACAATTTCTTTTAATTTTAACTTAACTGATTCGGACGCAAGCTCTTCGCCGCCGTCAGAAGAACTAATGCCCGAATTAAAAAAGTATTTCAATTCGTAAATACCTTGTGGAGTATGAACGTATTTCGATGTGGTGACCCGACTGACCGTTGACTCGTGCATCCCGATGTCGTTTGCAATATCGCGTAATACCATGGGTTTTAGGAAACCGGCGCCTTTTTCGAAGAATTCCCGCTGGTGTTTTACGATACTGTCCGTAACTTTAAAAATGGTACGTTGCCGCTGGTGAATTGATTTAATCAACCAGACTGCGGATTTCAATTTTTCTTGGATGTATTCGGTGGCTTTTTGGTCGCCCGTAGGATTCGCTCCGCCCTTCAACATGTTTTTATAAAAATTCGAAATTTTTAATTTAGGCAGTCCGTCTTCATTTAAAGACACGACGTAATCGTCGCCGACTTTATAAACGTAAACATCCGGAGTCACGTAGTGGGTATCATGACCCGAATAACTTCGGCCTGGTTTAGGCTCCATCGCGTAAATAATTTTACAGATTTCGATGACTTCTTCCATGGAACGGTTCAAACCCTTGGCGATCGCTTCGTAGTTTTTCTTTTCAAGATCTTTAAGGTGATTATTAATGAGCATCACCAAATCATTCGTATCTTCTTCTAAAAGCTTGGCCTGGATTAAAAGGCATTCTTTAAGATCTCGAGCCCCCACTCCGGGTGGATCAAATTCGTGAATGAGACTAAGCGCATCTTCAAGATCATCGATATCAATTTTTTCTTCTTCCGAAATTTGCGTCAGCGGAACTTTCAAGTAACCGTCGTCGTCAATGTGCGCGATGATAGCGTCGCCGGCCAGGGCTTCATTTTCGGAAAAACCGGCCATTTTGACTTGCCAGTAAATGTGTTCGTGCAGCGTTTGCACGGAAGAAATAATATTTTCATAATTCATGATCTCTTCTTGGCCAGAAGAGGCTTCACGCGGGGCTTTGTGCTGAGTTTCTAAATAAGATTCCCATTCGAATTCATCTTGTTTTTGAGGGTCTTGAACGTTTTCGGTCGAAGCGGCGTCGAT
>CAXSEH010000254.1:0-3205 GCA_964236345.1 uncultured Bdellovibrionales bacterium | reverse complement strand
TGTTCACGTTATGAGTCGTTTTGCTTGCCGCTTTACGAAGCGCATTTTTACCAATGCCAAGTTCTGGCACCCGTCGCCGGGTACACCGAGGATTTAGGTTTTCCGGTTAAGCTCTACGATAGCCGCAATCCCGAATCTTTGGCGGACGCATTTTTAGAGGGATTTTAAATGCGCCTTTTGATCGTGACGCAATATTTTTGGCCCGAAGTGTTCGTCGTCAACGGACTTGCGACCGAGCTTGAAAAGAAAGGCCACGATGTTTCGGTTCTGACGGGACTTCCGAATTACCCCGGAGGAAGTATCTTGAAGGAATATTCTTTTTGGCGCGGGCCCTGGAAAGAAACTTATCACAACGTAAAACTTTTTCGAATTCCAATCTTTCCTCGAGGCTTCGGTCTTATTCGTCGGTGCCTCAATTATCTTTCTTTTGTCCTATCGGGTTTTATTTTCTCTTTCTTTCATCCCGTTTTTAAGAACGACGTTATCTTCTGCTACATGATATCGCCGATTACGTCCTGCCTACCGGCTTTACTGATACGCGCTTTAACCGGAAAAAAACTGGTTCTTTGGGTTCAAGACTTGTGGCCCGAAACCGTCGAAGCCGTCGGCGCTGTAAAATCGAAGTTTCTGCTCAGTTTGTTAGGATCGCTAGTTCGTTTTATATATAAAAGGTGCGATAAGATTATGGTTTCTTCGGAAGCGTTCACGACCAGCGTCGTGAAATGGGGAGGCCTACCGGAAAAGATCGTTTACGTTCCCAACTGGGCTGAACCTTTTCCGGTTCTTACGAATTCTCCGCCATGGGTTTCTGCCCTGCCGCCGGGTTTTTTGATTTCGTTTGCCGGTAACCTTGGCCAGGCGCAAGATTTAAAGACGCTTGTTGAGGCCGCGGTCTTAGTGAAAGAAGATCCGGATATAAAATGGATCATTGCCGGTGAAGGTAGTGAAAAGGCTTGGCTTGAACAAGAAATTATTCGTCGCGATCTTCAAGGAAAAATTCTAACCGTCGGTAAAAAACCTTATTCGGATATGCTGCAGTTTTTTGAAAAATCCGACGTCCTGTTAGTTTCACTGAAAAACGAACCTAACTTTGCGCTAACCGTGCCTTCAAAAGTGCAGGCTTATATGTTAGCGGGTCGACCCATTATCGCGTCGCTTGCGGGCGAAGGCGCCCGCATCATTCACCAGGCTCAGGCGGGACTGACCTGCGAACCCGAAAATCCCGAACAACTTGCCGCGACCGTTCTGAAGATGAAAAATTTGAAGCTTGAACAACGCCAGGCCCTGGGTCATCAGGGGCAAAAGTTTGCGCGCCGTTATTTTAACCGAGATGCCATCATCGATCAAATTGAGGGCGTTTTTAATTCCTTGATTAAAAGCTAGTTAAACAGGCACTCGTGCGGGTCTATTGCCGAACGTCAGGCAAAATGGTACAGATTTATCAAAGATATCTGAAATAATTTGAAACGATCCCTTACGAAGTAGGCTTTATGTTTTTTCAAGACAAGACGATTTTGGTCACCGGTGGAACGGGTTCGATGGGTAAGACATTTGTCCGCCGGGTGTTGACCGGCGAACTAGGGGTTCCGAAAAAACTCATTGTGATGTCGCGGGATGAAGGAAAGCAGCATCAGATGCGCGTTTCCTATCTGCATAGCGAAAATTCAACGGATGAATCCATCTACCGAAATTTTTTAAATACGCTTGAATTTCGCATTGGCGACGTTCGGGATTACGCCGATGTTTGCTCGGCAGTCAAAGACGCCGACATTGTCATCAATGCGGCGGCCCTAAAACAAGTTCCTACTTGCGAGTACTTTCCTTACCAAGCGGTCCTGACAAATTGTTCAGGAGCTGCCAATATCGTCCGGGCCATTCAAGAGCATAACTTTCCAGTGCAGGTGGTCGTTGGGATCAGCACCGACAAGGCCTGTAAGCCGGTGAATACCATGGGCATGACGAAAGCCATTCAGGAAAGAATTTTTATTTCCGGTAACGTTTTAAACCCGAAGACGCGCTTTCTTTGCGTTCGCTACGGAAACGTCTTAGCGTCTCGAGGTTCGGTCATTCCCCTTTTTCACGATCAAATTCGAAACGGAGGTCCCGTCACGATTACGGACTCGCGCATGACGCGCTTTCTACTGACGTTGGATCAAGCGGTAGATACCGTTTTTGCGGCCTTACAGCACGGAAAAGCGGGCGAGATATTTATTCCGCGCGCTCCCGCAAGCTTAATGACGGACGTCGCGAAGGCCTTAATCGGAAAGCGATCGATTGCTATAAAAACCACGGGCATTCGCCCAGGTGAAAAATTGTACGAGATTATGGTGTCCGATGAGGAAGCGCCCTACGTCGTCGAACGTGCGGGCTATTACGTTATCCAATCGATGCTTCCCGAACTATCACAGAATGTGAAGAAGCTCGAAAAACCATTGCTACAAAAAGAATATTCTTCAGACGATACCGTACTTGATTATGCCGGGACTTTAGATTTACTGACCCGAAATCATTTAACCCAAATTGACTCTCGCGCAACGGACGAAGAACTTTTAAGATAGGAATAGATCATGAAAGTAATGACGATTGTTGGAACGCGGCCCGAGATCATAAAGTTAAGCCGAGTCATTGCGGCCCTCGATCAGCATACCGAGCATACCTTAGTTCACACCGGCCAAAATTATGATTACGAACTAAATGAAGTTTTCTTTAAAGACTTAGAAATTCGTAAGCCCGACTTTTATTTAGAATCAGCGGGCGAAACCGCCATTCAAACCATCGCGAACGTGCTGCTCAAATCCGACAAACTTTTTGATCAAGTGAAACCCGATGCGGTGTTGCTTTACGGAGACACCCATTCTTGCCTTTCCGTGATATCGGCGAAGAAAAAACGCATTCCCGTTTTTCATATGGAAGCCGGCAATCGATGTTTTGACGAGCGAGTTCCCGAAGAATTAAACCGGAAAATTGTAGATCACTTAAGTGATATTAATATGCCTTTGACCGAACACGCCCGCAGGTATTTGCTGGATGAGGGCATTCCGGCCGAAAAAATCATTAAGACTGGTTCATGCATGAAAGAAGTCTTAAATTATTACGCTCAGAAAATTGACGCCTCAGAAATTCTGACTTCATTGAATTTAAAACCTGGGGGATTTATCATCGTTTCTGCGCACCGCGAAGAAAACGTGGATAGCGAAGTGAACTT
>CAXSEH010000253.1:390-3219 GCA_964236345.1 uncultured Bdellovibrionales bacterium | reverse complement strand
GCCTCCGCCTAGAAGATTTACGGTCGACGGATACTGGCCACCAATTGGGAAACTGCCGGATGCACTTCCAAGACTCTGGTTTCCGCGAAAACCAGAAATATCACACTGAACCGTTTTTGCACTTGCATCTAATGTTTGCGGATAACCGACTTGAGAATTGGGTACGATCCCAACGCAGTACTGGGTGTTCACTTGCTGAATCACGGTCGAAATATTTCGGCATTGGTTGCCGTAAGTTGTGAAACTTTGAACTTGCGTCAATTGCGAACATAAAGTTGTGATGTCGGTATAAGTCAGTTGAGATCCGCACGCTCCGCCGCTTACGTTTCCGCAAAGAATTGTTCCATTATTAAAATCACAATACGAAGTTTGGTCGACTCCCAACATACGCCCTTGGGGTCCCGGAACTTGCGCTACTTGCTGGCCGCCTCCGCCGCCATCGCCGCCCTTATTACATGCCGATAACACAACGAATGTAACGAGAAAGAAACTTTTTGTAAGAGCTTGCTTCATAAATTCTCCTTTGAATCAACTGTCGCCAACCCTTACAAAAGCATAATCAGGGCCATCTCTAATATAGACTGGTTCATTCTGAGACGCTTTTCGGTGAATAAGCTTTAAACACTGTTCAGAAATTGTTTCAAAACAACGGGGTATTGATTAATCTATTAAGGCCTTTAATCCGATAAGAAAACAGATGGATTCGATCTACCGGCTTCTATCAACATTATTCGACTTTACGATCGCGGGTTCGGTCTTATTCGTTATTATCAAATCGCTCCAATATCACCGCAAAGTCACCGCACGAAACGAGCTTTTGAAACTACAAGCACGGGTTTCGTCGTTAAGAATTGCCCTTAAATCAAAAGTTAAAAAAAGGTCTAATTCATTTCGTAGTTATTTTCCAAAGGCAATACCACCAAATGGGCAGATTGATGGTGAATTGACCGTATTAAGTGAAAATCGTTTCGAATCTAGCGCAGATTTTCAACGTTACTTTGATATGATTAATAAAATTCATCTGACCCTAGCCGAACTTCCAAAAACTTTTGAAAGCCCAATTGAAGGCTTTATTACGGGCGACGCACAAATGGCGTTGTTGATTGCCAAGATTATCAAAGAGATGAAAGACACGACCCAATGGTTTAATGCAAAGGCCGATATATTTAATAAAGTAAATCCTAAAAAACGAATTACCACACTTGATGCGATGGTTTTCGAAGCGATGTCAGAAATAGATGGTCTACTTCAAAATGAATTAAAACTGGATGCAAACATATTGGGTGACGACAAATTCGATGCGGCTTAAATCGCGTTAATTTGAGCGAGTCCATTCCTCGGTTCGACCAAACAGTGAAATTCCAACATAACCTCGCAATTTTAATTTGTTCGCAGATTCGGGCTGCAGCCAACCCTTATAAGTTTTTCCGGATTTTGCGTCGTAGATTTGTCCACCACTCCATTTAACTTCTGACTTTTCCTTTTTAAAACCATTTAGCAAAACTAAGCCCAATATCGGCCGCGCCTTCAAATCATCATCGGGATTATTAATGTCTAACTTGGGGGATCCCGCTTTGTCGTTGGGTTCTTTCAACCAAATAATTTTTCCTTCGAGCTCTTCACCTTTTTGCGAAATTTCAATCTTAGCGTCTCCGGTAGAAACAAGCCACACTCCGAGGGGCGAAAGGTCTTGTTCAGTTCCCCACGCGTTTAACTGCAGCAAAAAAACTAAACTTAAAAAAATCTTTATCATGTTATCTCATCTTTCTTATATTTTGACCGGCTCGTTTAGCAAAAATGTAGGTGTCCCTAAACTGCCCGTTTTCAATCACTTCGTCTTTTAAAAATCCTTCTAAGGTAAAATTATTACGTAACGCGACAAGGGCCGACTTTTCATTTCGGCTTGAACAGCGAATTTCAATACGATGAAAACCCATTTTAAAACATTCTTTTTCTAAGAGTTGGACCGCTTCAGAAATAAGTCCTTGATGCTCAAATTTTTTTACTATCCAGTAGCCTAACTCGCAACGCGAATTGCGCCAGTCGATCGAATGCACGCCGACGTTCCCGATAAACTTCTGATCTGACAAGGTATAAATACCGAAATCAAATAGAGCTTTCTGTTTCCAGGATTCATTTGTCATTTTAATGTAATTTTGCTGATCCAGTACCGTTCGTATTTTATCGGGCCAGGGTAAGAACTCCGCAAGTTGTTCACGGTTGGTTTCGATAATTTGAAACATTTCTTCAGCATTCGCTTCCTCGTTTTTGCTTAAGCAAATACGGGTGCCCATCAGCTTCTCAGAAAAGTTTTTAATTACGGTCATTGTCGACTACCCGTTGCATTAGCTTTTGGATTCATTTTACTATAACCTATCACCTTATTTTAGAAAGTGAGCACGGAATTATCAATGTCGAAAATTATTTTTTGTTTTATTTGCTTACTCGGCATTTCTGTAAGCGCCGAAGAAGTTGCTTCTGGTGACAAAACACCCAGCGCCTACATTGATTATAAACGGGTTATCTTAGATATTCCGAAAACATCTTTGGTTAGCTTGGATCGCGCTTTTTCCAAACAAGCGATTCCTGAATGGGCCGCGATTATTGGATCCACGGCTGTTTTATTTCTTAACGATGAAGTCATCCTTCGTGACGTTCAATCCTCAGGCCGTGATTTAGGAATCGGAAATGAAGACCATACTAAAGCAATTTGGTCCGTTGGCGACATCGACATTCTACGGTTGCCTACTGACTGGGGATCATTCATGTATTTTCTAGGGGACGGCTGGTTGCACGGCGGGATTGCCGCCGGCTTTTTATACTCAGGAT
>CAXSEH010000253.1:0-380 GCA_964236345.1 uncultured Bdellovibrionales bacterium | reverse complement strand
AATTCACGAGCTTATAACACCGGATTACAACTTGTTCACGGTATGGTTGTATCCACAATGTTTAATCAATTTTTGAAACGTTCGTTCGGACGCGAAAGCCCCTACGTCAAATCAGAACCTTATGGTCGGTGGAGTCCTTACGCCAGCATACCGGAATATCAAGCCCATACTTCTAGGTACGACGGAATGCCTAGCGGCCACGTTATGACCACGACAATGGTGTTCACCATCATCAATGAAAATTATCCGGAGTATTCAAACTATATCGTTCCTATTGGCGTAACGTGGACTTCGGTATTAGCCTGGGAGATGGTCAATAATGGGGTCCACTGGGCCGCCGATTATCCACTGGGTATCGCGATGGGTTTCGTTTTCGGTAA
>CAXSEH010000252.1:0-3228 GCA_964236345.1 uncultured Bdellovibrionales bacterium | reverse complement strand
TTGTTGCAGATATTTACGGGAAAGGCGTCCGTCCTAAAGACGCTAAAGAAGCCGGCAGCCTCGCAGGAAAATTTAAAGAAGGTGACCGCAAGCCAATGCGCCTTCGCGCCGAATCGGCGTTCAACGAGCTTAAAAAAAATAAGCATGTTGATACCGAAAAAATAAGTGCCATGGGTTATTGCTTTGGTGGCACGACGGTCTTAGAAATGGCCCGCATGGGATTACCCCTTAAATCCGTCATCAGTTTTCACGGCGGCCTACAGACGCCGAATTTGACTGAGGCTAAAAATATTAAAGCGAAACTTTTAGTTTTGCACGGGGCGATTGATCCGTTTGTTAACGCCGACGAGGTTACGGCCTTCAAAAAAGAAATGGATGAAGCTTCCGTTGATTACCAGTTTATTGCGTATAGCGGCGCCGTCCACTCGTTCACCGAAAAACATGCCGGCACCGATATTAAAAGCGGCGCCGCCTACAACGAAATGGCCGATAAACGAAGTTTCGCGGCCATGAAAACATTTTTAAACGAATAATTACTCAAGCCAAACTCGTTGCATGACCTTCGCATCACACTGACCCGTAAAGGCATGCACCGTGGCGCGCTCTTTTGGCGATTGCTCTAAGAATCGACGCAATCCGGGAACGTTGATATCGATCATCGTTTTGACTTCAGTCGGATCTGGTGTATGCGAAAAACCTAACTCGAATAACAAAGACCATATTCCGTGCTTCCAGTAAGCGTAATCTTCAAAAGTTCCGTCTGCAGGATAAAGCACTTCCGTGTTATTACCCGTCTGATAACCACTTTCGACGGTTGCGGCTTTAACCAGACTGACGTACTGCTGATCGTGCGGAGTTGAAAGATCTCGCGATGAGATACCCCAAGGATAAACCACCGCCGGCCAAGATGTGTGAAGTGTTGCGGATATCGCAATATTTTTTTGCTCTACAAAATCGGCTAAAGCCTTTGTTGATTTCAGATTAAAAGTACTTCCCGATTTGCAAGGTCCCGTGTAATCCCGATTCGGATCAAACGAGTTATTCGAGTTCGATTCGTAACGGTTATTCTGATTGTACCCGCCGATATTCAAAACCGGAACCACGTACACCGTTAATCCCGCAACCGGATTCTTCGCTAAATCGGCGGCCATTCCCATAGAAACCGCGGTCGATCCATATTCATTTCCGTGATGAGTCGCAACGATCAGCGCATTCACGGGGCCCGTTCCGATTTGCAACGCTTGAATTGCGATGCCTTTATCATTAACGCCGATGGAAGTTAATTTTGTCGTTGCGGGATTTGCCTGCGCAATTTGTTCAATGGTCTGCACGACCTTGTCGTAGTTTGAAGGATTGGGACCCGCCAGTAAAAAAAGTGAAAGTATCGTATCTAACATGTACACATCCTATGATAAGGGTTATGTACCGTATTCTTCCAATTGCGCGGAAGTGGCACAATGCCTGTTTACGTAACTAGACCTTAGTCTAATAGTCACAAGGGCCGACCAAAAAGCTGTCGGTGCACACGTCCGTTACCGGGCGCTCGGACTTATCACCCCACGCACCGCTTACGTTGCAGCGCTGGCGGTAACACTTTTCCTTATCTAATTTCCACGCGCATTGGTTTAATTGACCGTAAGGGGTTTTGCATAAAAACGACGCGTGATGGTCTTTTATTTTTTTCAGTTCCGTTTGGGCTTTTTTCTTTTCTAATTTTTCTTTTTTTAAAACGTCGACGTCGGCTAAGGATTTTTCTTTTTCGTATTTTTTAAGATCGAACTTTTGCATAGGCCCTAAACGGCCTTTCGGAACTTTTTTATCATCAAGCAAGTAATCATAGCTGATTTGATCGCCTTCCGCATTCAACACTCCCGCAAAACGCACCTGCTGTCCGGAATTTAAGTGTATTTTTTTTTCGTACGCAAAAAATTCGACATCCCAGTTCCCTTTGACGACCATGATATTGATGCTGGGTTCTTTCATATTCAGTTGGACGATGACGTCTGACTGGGGCGGTAAAATTAAATCAAAAAATGGAGTTTTAAGGCGGTTTGTTTTATTTTCTTTGCCGATAGCTTTTAGATTTTTAATTCGCACCGTACCGTCAATTAAAAAAATTGTATGCTCTTGCTGCATATCTTCAAACACTTCATAAATTTGGATCTTAGAATTTTTTGCTAAGGCTAATTCGTTACCTACATTAAGCTCTAAGTGAATTTCATCAAGCCTCGACGTGATCGCAAAAAATGGCGACTTCATTTCCTGATTCTTTCTAAGAACCGCATTTTTATCGCCTTCAAAAACGATCAGGGGATTATTTTTCCAATCAAGTAAACGGGGGTAAGCTTGGGCCGTCACCGTAAAAAGCCCTATGATAAGTCCCGCACTAAGGGCCTTTGTAAGTCTCATCGTGGCTCCTTCAGATAAAGTTCTTTAAGCTTACTCCATTTTAAAAAAACCGAGTAAGCCGCGTTACGAGCAATGAGGTACCCGACCCACCCGTCAAGCACGCCCCGCTTAAGAAAGTAACATTCAATGAACTTCACCCCGGGCTTTGTTAGGTAATGAAACCAAGAATAAGGCTTTTTTTTCTTAAACATTTCCGCCGCAAGTAAGGAAGAATAGCGATTATTTGTTTGCACTTGATGCTCAATATTACGGAATACGTAGTGATGAAAAGGTAAGTTTATGTTCCCGTATTGAGCCGCCACAACTTTTTCGTGAATTTCGGCTTCGTCCCAATTAGAAAATTTTCGGTTGAACAATCGCACCTGGGCATCGGGGTACCAGCCGCCGTAACGAATCCATCTTCCGAGGTAATTTGACAAGCGTGGAATCCGGTAAGCCGTCTTTGAATCTAGCGTGGCGCTAAGATTTCTAATCTCTTCGGCTAAATTTGCAGGGATTTCTTCATCGGCATCGATGGAAAGAATCCAATCGTTGCTTGCCATTTCGGTTGCCTTTTTTTTCGTCGGACCAAAACCAAGCCAGGGTCCCTTAAAAACTTTTGCGCCCATTTTTTCCGCAATTTCGATGGTTTTGTCGCTCGAGCCTGAATCATAAACGACGATCTCGTCGGCCCAGGCCACCGATGCTAAGGCCCGCTTGATATTCAATTCTTCGTTCAAGGTAATAACGACAACGCTTAAAGCCACGGTGCCCTGATCGTTTGATTTTTCATTCATCTAAAAAAGATGTCACAACCTTTCATCTTTCTTGTCAAACCAA
>CAXSEH010000251.1:0-3233 GCA_964236345.1 uncultured Bdellovibrionales bacterium | reverse complement strand
TTAGAGATCATGGTCAGTTTAGCCGCCGCAATTTTTAAATTTTTCGATTCAAAAGTGTGGATGATGTCACCGATCGCGTTTTTTTTAACTGCGTTAGGTTTGATGATTGAAAATGTTCTTTCGTTAGCCATAGTATTCTCCCTTATTATTTTAACATTGATTTAAGTGTCGTGCCCATATCTGCCGGAGAACGTGAGATTTTGCAACCTGCAGCTTCTAATGCTGCAAATTTTGCCTCGGCCGTTCCTTTTCCGCCGCTGATAATTGCGCCCGCGTGACCCATACGTTTTCCCGGTGGAGCCGAAGCGCCCGCAATGAAAACCGCGACGGGTTTTTTGAATTCTTTTTTGATGTATTCGGCCGCATCTTCTTCCGCTGAACCGCCAATTTCGCCGATCATGATAACTGCATGGGTCTCGGGATCGGCATTAAACAATTTCAGCATATCGATGAAGTTAGTGCCGTTGACGGGATCTCCGCCAATTCCTACGCAAGTAGATTGTCCTAACCCTAAAGCTGAAAGTTGACCTACGGCTTCGTAAGTCAAAGTTCCAGAGCGTGAAAGCACGCCGATATTACCTGCTTTATGAATGTGGCCAGGCATAATTCCAATCTTACAAGCACCCGGAGTAATGACCCCCGGACAGTTCGGTCCTATCAAGCGAGTCCGTCTGCCTTGCATGTATTTCTTTACTTTAACCATGTCCAAAACCGGAATTCCTTCGGTGATGCAAATGACCAAATCAAGATCGGCATCGACTGCTTCCATGATCGAATCAGCCGCAAACGCCGGAGGAACAAAAACCATTGAAACGGTACAACCCGTTTTTTCTTTGGCTTCCTTAACGGTATTGAAGACCGGCATACCTAAGTGTGAAGTACCGCCTTTTCCGGGCGTTACGCCTCCGACCATTTGGGTTCCGTAAGCCTTACACTGCTCAGTATGAAATGAACCTTGGGCACCGGTAATGCCCTGACAGATAACTTTTGTGCTTTTATTAATTAATATCGACATCTATGACCTACTTCTTGATCGCAGCTGTGATTTTTTGAGCTGCATCTGTTAAATCGCCTGCGGGAATAATATTTAAACCACTTTCGGCCAATATTTTTTTACCGAGTTCAACGTTGGTTCCTTCAAGACGCACGACAAGAGGAACTTTCAAGCCAACCTCTTTCGAAGCCGCTATAACACCTTCTGCAATGACATCACACTTCATGATGCCGCCAAAAATATTAACTAAAATTCCTTTAACGTTGGGATCTTTTAAAATAATTTTGAACGCATTCGTCACTTTTTCTTTATTCGCACCGCCGCCGACATCTAAAAAGTTGGCCGGAGATTCGCCGTGAAGTTTGATGATGTCCAAAGTCGCCATCGCAAGACCCGCGCCGTTAACCAAACAACCTATATTTCCGTCTAGTTTAATAAAGGCTAAGTCAAATTTCGAAGCTTCAATTTCAGTAGGCTCTTCTTCGCTTAAATCGCGCAGTTCAAGAATTTGCGGCTGGCGATAAAGTGCGTTCGAGTCAAAATTCATTTTTGCATCTAAGCAAATCACATCATTTTCTTTTGTAACAACTAGCGGATTGATCTCGGCAATTGAGCAATCACATTTAACGAAGGCCTCGTAAAGTCCCATCATAAACTTAACCGCTTTATTCACCACCTCGGGTGACATTCCAATCGCAAACGCAAGTTCGCGGGCCTGCCACGCTCCTAATCCAGTAACCGGATCGATGTCGACTTTTTTAATCGCATCGGGATTGTGCTCGGCCACTTCTTCGATATCCATTCCGCCTTCAGATGAAGCCATCATGGTCACGTGACTGGTTTCACGATCAATTAAACAAGCAACGTAATATTCTTTCGCGATATTACAGCCCTGTTCGATAAAAACTTTTTGAACCAATTTTCCTTCTGGACCAGTTTGGTGAGTGACCAATGTCATGCCTAGAATTTTTTTAGCCCAATCTTTGACTTCATCTAATGACTTAGCAACCTTAACTCCGCCGCCTTTGCCGCGTCCCCCGGCATGAATTTGGGCTTTTACAACCCAGATAGATCCGCCAATGGCCTTGGCGGCCGCAACCGCCTCATCTGGAGTTGAAGCTATTTGACCTTTCAAAGTTTGGACGCCAAATTTTCTTAATACTTCTTTAGCCTGATACTCGTGAATATTCATTTATTGCACCGTCTTCAAGGCCGATACAAGAGTACGAACCGCTTCGACTGATTTATCGAATTCTGCTTTTTCATCGGCGTTCATTTTAAAATCGATGATGCCTTCCATGCCGGCTCCGCCCAATTTGCACATAACACCGACCATCAAGTTATCTTTAACACCGAATTCACCATTTAATTCAACGGCGCAAGGGATAATTCTTTTTTGATCTTTTAAAATCGATTCAGCCATTTCGACCGCGCCCCGTGAAGGTGCGAAAAATGCCGAACCCGTTTTCAAGTGGCCACCGATTTCGGCCCCGGCCTGTTTGGTACGAGCAACGATAGCATTAATTTTTTCCATCGACATCAAGTCAACCAAAGGCACTCCACCGACGCCGGCCGTGCGGATAACGGGCATCATGGCGTCTCCATGATTACCTAAAACTACGCCCGTAACGTCTTTAACCGAAACATTTAATTCTTCCGCAATAAAAGATCTGAAGCGAGCCGAATCTAAAGAGCCGCCCATGCCGATCACGCGTTCTCTTGGAAAACCGAGTTGTTGTTTTGCGTAGACGGCCATGACGTCCATCGGGTTACAGACAACGATAACGACCGAATTAGGAGCGTACTGTTTGATTCCGGCGCAGACGTCTTTTACAATTTTAGCGTTAATTCCTACAAGTTCGTCGCGGCTCATACCGGGCTTACGTGGCATTCCCGCAGTTAGAATAATGACGTCCGCATCCTTGATGTCGGCGTAATTCGAAGTTCCCTTTACCTTTGAATCAAAGTTTTCGATCGCTGAAGCTTGAAATAAATCTAGAGATTTTCCAATTGCGGTGCCTTCGTTCACATCCAGCAAAACCACATCGCCTAATTCTTTTTGGGCGGCCCAATGTGCCGTCGTTGCTCCCACAAATCCCGCGCCGATAACGGCCAATTTCTTTCGCTTATGAGCCATGAAAAATCTCCTTCTAGATTATTGATTTTGTATCACATCAAGTTTTAGTGGATCGAACCAAAAAGCACAAGTCTGTAATAGACGAGTCAGACTAGACAAACT
>CAXSEH010000250.1:0-3251 GCA_964236345.1 uncultured Bdellovibrionales bacterium | reverse complement strand
TTCTGATTTTTTTTGATGAAGTTATTTTTCGGTTCTTTCCATTTCATTTTGGTTTGGTCGATAAGAGGCTCAAGAAAAGCTGGATGCAAAAAAACGGGGAAATCGTTAATCGAATTCCCCGTTTCGCTTCTTATTTTATAGTCTTGTTCTTTATCGGACTAGCTGTCCGACCTCATCGCAATTATCGCTGACAAGCCTGGTTGCTAGATTGATGAGAATTTTCGTTACAAGTTGATAAGCTACAAGCCGAGTACCCGTTGCTCCATAAACATTGTTGCATGGCGCGGTCGCGAGCTTCGCCTTCAGTTTGACCGGTGGCAGAATACGAAACTTCCGTTTCGGTTCTCTCTTCGCGTGGTTGCTTTGTAACGGGATCTATAATTAGATGCGCGGACATAATTCTGGCTTTTGAAGTACACGTGTAGTCATAATTAAAACACTTCATGTCACAGTCACCATGGGCGCTTGTACAGGCTTCGCAGGATGCGTGGGGTGAATGTTCTTCTTTCTTCCCGTGGTCGTAAGCGCGACACTGTGGAGTTCCGTAGCCATCTGAACGTGGCGGAGTCTTACCGCTTGCGAACGTGTTCAAAGATACAAAAGTCAGTAATAAAGCCGTTGCTAAAAATTTCATAGATCCCCCGTTAAAGTTTTGAGTGTCGTTTTGCACCCGTATGTTTCCCCACATACCCGGATTGCAACGCGGGTGCCAATACGCGAGACCTAGGTCGTGGTGCGCGTTCGATCTTGGGACATTTCGACAAAGTGTCTACGTTTTTTTCAACACATCCTCAAGTCTGTCCATCTTTTTGACGATTAGGTGTTTGAGTAATTAGTAAATCCAAAGGAGAGTTCATGATTAATTGGAATGACTTTGAACACATTCACGTAATTAAAAAATTAAAACACATCTTAAATGCATGGTGGAATATCGACATCGTTTTCACAGACGAGCGTGGCCAGATTAAAGCTTTCGAAGGTGATAAAGTAAATTACGCAAACCCTGCGGTCAATTTTCTTATTCACAAGGAAGCGGTCCAATCGCATCTAGCCGAAATGGTTTCTGGATCGATCAATGATCTTCGCCAGTCAAACAATCGCTACCTCCTTAAAAAATGGGACGTAACTGGATTTGATGTTTGCGTTTTTCCAATCGTCATCGAAAACGATTTCGTTGGAACCGTCGTGGCGATGGGCTTCTATAAAGATTCTCCATCATCTTCGCGGATGTCTGAAGTGCAAGAGCGTTTAGCGGCATTCGGTTGCACGGCCGATCTAATTGAAAAATCATTAAGTAAGTTTCAATATCTTGACGATGCAAACCGCCAACATTTTTGTGAACTTGTGGAATTAGTTGCGCAAGAGATCGTTACCTTGCACGTCGAAATTTCAAGTCGTGAAAACCGAATTACTGAACTGAATAAAGAATTAGGAAATCGATTTAAGTACGACAACATGATTGGTAAGTCGAAGCCGATGCAGTCATTATATGCGTTACTCGATAAAATTAAATTCGCAGACTCAACGGTCATGATCCAAGGGGAAAATGGTACGGGTAAGGAATTGATCGCGAAATCAATCCATTACAATTCTCACCGCAAAGATAAAAACTTTGTGATTCAGAACTGTTCTGCTTTCAATGATAACTTATTAGAATCTGAATTATTCGGACACGTGAAGGGTTCATTCACCGGCGCATTAAAAGACAAAAAAGGTCTTTTTGAAATGGCCGATAAGGGTACTTTCTTTCTGGATGAGATCGGTGATACTTCTCCGCAGATGCAGGTTAAATTACTTCGCGTCATTCAAGAGGGAACTTTTACTCCGGTAGGTTCGACCGAAATGCGCAAGGTTGACGTTCGTATCGTTGCGGCCACAAACCGTAACTTACGCGAAATGGTTGAACAGGGCACATTCCGCGAAGACTTATACTACCGCTTGAACGTAATTAACATTCGCGTTCCGCCATTGCGCGAGCGTAAAGAAGACATTCCGGTTTTAGTTGATTATTTTTTAGCAAAGATCGCAGAATCTTCTGCAAAGCCAAAAAAGCAATTGATGGGTCGCACCGTCGAAAAACTTTATGACTATCCATGGCCAGGTAACGTTCGTGAATTGCAAAATGAAATCGAAAGATTATGCGTTCTATCTGGTGACGAAGGTAAAGTAGGTCACGAAATTTTGTCTCCAAAGATTTTAGAACTTGGAGAAAAAAACAAGGTTCAAGGTTCAAGACTTCACGGCAAATTAAAAGATGCTTTGGAAGACCTAGAGCGCGAGATGATCAAAGAAGGTCTTCGTCGCACGGGCTGGAATAAATCAAAATTGGCAAAAGAGCTGGGAATCAGCCGTGCCGGTTTGATCATGAAAGTCGAAAAATACGCCTTAGATAAACGTAAATTAGCACGGGCTCCTTAAAAAAGAGCCGCATTGACCCTCCCAAACAACGAGTCAGTGTTACTCCACCCTAATAAGGTGGAGTTTTTTTTTGCCCTCGGTTTAGGCCTCGATTCGAAAGTCAGGAACGTGGGGCGACATCGTGCTTCCACTTCGCTCGGTATAGAATTTACAGCAGTGTTTAATTGATTCCTTATTTTGCGAGGCCGCGCTGACCGCTTAAAGTGTCGAGTTTGTTTTCAGGTACTCGCTACAAAATATAATTCATCAAACATATAAGCTACTTATCCCGGGCACCCTTTGGCTCTGCCCAAACCTTTGACCGCAAATTTTTGTTGGTTACGTACGGCACAGCGATTGAATAACCCAAATCTGTGGGAAGATAAATGGTCGTCATGTGGGGTGTATATGAACGAGATTACGAATGATTCGTCTTGGAAAAAAGCCAACGAGCTGATTCAAGACAAGTACGGAAAAATTCTAAGCTACCGGGCTATCAAGCTGTTCGAAGAATCGAACTCGAGCTTTTATTCAGATGGAGATGATTTAATTATCCCGCTGAAATTAAAGAACCACGATCTAGGTGACATCGTCGTGGCGCGTGGGTCGTTGCTTAGTGTACAACAAAAGTCAGAAATCTTTGATCTCGTCAAATTTCTAATCGAACCTAAAATTTACAATCTTCATTTGAAACAATCAGAAGACAACATGCGCATCCAGAAAAATGATCATTCTGGAAAAGTTGTTGATCTTTTTAAATTGAATACTTCGAAATCGAAAACACTATCGCAAGTTATTCATTTGCAGTCACACACCGAAATGAACCGACATAAAGTCGCGTTGAAGATTCACGA
>CAXSEH010000249.1:0-3271 GCA_964236345.1 uncultured Bdellovibrionales bacterium | reverse complement strand
TTCATTGATTTGTTATCTTGACAGAGACAGAAGTCTCAAACAACACTTTATGGTGCGCATGAGTCGAATACCTTTATATTTAACAGTCTCAAGAATGGTCTTAGTTATACCGACCGCTTTGCTTTTAAACTTGCAAACCGATACGGGAAGATGGTGCGCGGCGATTTGTTTCATCATCGCTTCGATCACAGATTATTATGATGGTTATTACGCACGAAAGTTAAACGCCGTTTCTAACTTAGGTAAGTTCTTAGACCCCGTCGCCGATAAAATTTTAGTTTCGAGCGTGTTGATTTTGCTCTTACGGATGGGTCAACTTGACCCATGGATGGTCATTCTTTTCGTCGCCCGCGATACAATCGTGGGTGGGGTTCGGGCCGCCGCGGCCGCTGACGGCGTCATCTTGTCTGCCCAGTCCGCCGGCAAGTGGAAGGCCGCTCTGCAAATGATCGCGATACCGGTGCTGATCTTGAATGATTTACATCCCCAGTTTCCCAATAACCGTCTTGGGTATGGACTTCTTTGGCTCAGTGTATTATTGAGTTTGAAAAGTGGTTTTGATTATTGCATAGATTATGCAAGGTCCTTAAAAAGAACTTAATACTTGATCGTCTTGACGGGAAGAGAGCTTACGAATGCTTTTTTATATGCAAATGAAAAACTGGTTTTTGATCTTTCTGATGCTGACCATCGTTTACCTGATTCAGCAGAAATCAAGTTTTTCATATAAGGTCGCCTCACGCGCCTCACTTTTTCAAAATTCCCTTATTCGATAAGCCGCTTTCACAATGCAACAAAGCTTGGTTTGGACTAAAGTTAAATTTTTGCTGACCGAGATGAAAAGCACCTGGCGTATCGCGGGAGTTAAAGGCCTCTACCGCAAGTACGGCCTTAAGTTGTTCATTCTGTTTTTTTGTTATTACCTGATTCGAGATTTGACCCTTTACATTTTCATCCCGTGGATCATCGCGCAAAAAGTCCTGCAGTAAAAATCTTTTCTCTAGTAGGCCAATAGAAAAAATCGAAGTTTTTCAAAGAAGCCGTCGGTCTCGGTCATTTCGGCACAGCTCGTGTAGTTTCGAAGTAAACGGGCATTATGATCGGTCATGCCCTTTTCGGTGCGCCATGGGGGATACGGAAAAAATCCCGCCACAACGCAGTTGCCTTTGGTTACGGCGGCCCATTTTCGGTCTTCGCTTGAAGCCATGTGAATTTCGCCCGACGTTTTATCTTTGATTCCGACCGAAAAAGAAAACGCCTGGGGATTGATCGCGTTTTGAGAACCGGTAATCACGGCCACGTTTCCCATTACCCGCTCGACGGCAACCACTTCGCCGGTTACTTTGTGCTTGAAAACAAAAGACCAATTAAAAATAAATATCCAAATCACCAGGATGCCTAAGACGGTGATGATCGAAAACTTCTTTAATACACTTAAAAAATTATTCATTCCTAATTTTTATGTCGAGTCGCGATCAAAAGCCAGTGCAGAAATGGGCCGGATAACGCGGGTTAACATGACTAGCTTAAGTTGTGCCGACACGCCCCGCGGGATAAACTGTCCGGATGATAACTTATTTAATTATTGGAACCGCAACCGGTGCCGCCCTTGTAGCCCTTTTATTTTTTCTAGTCCGCAGACAAATTATCGTCGACGCTAAAGAAGAAGCCGCCGAGATCATGAAAGAGGCAGAAGAACAGCATCAGGCCGAAGAGCAAGAGCGCAAAGAACGGCTGCAAGAAATCGAACTCGAAAACTGGGGCCAGGTTGAAGAGGCGCATCTGCTTATTGAACAAAAATGTGAAGATCTAGAAGTTTCAATTCAGCAGAAAAAAGTGGCGCACGAAGAAAAAACAAAAAACGCACGGTCTTTACTTTTGCAAAAAGAAAATTCTTTACGCGATCAATCGATTAAACTGACTTCCCGCCAGGCCGAAATTCAAAAACTAATTGAAACTCGAAAATCAATTGAAGTGAATTATAAGGGAAGCCTGATCCAGAAGACCCACCTAGTTGAATCCGAAATGCTGGACCAAATTCGCGGCCAAATGATTACCCAAGCCGAAAACGATTACCAAAAAATGGCAGAATTTATCGAAGGAGAAACGAAAGATTTTTCAGAGCAAAAGGCAAAACGTATTTTGGCCCTTTGTATTGATCGTTTCCATAAGGAGATGAGCGTCGAGCGGGGCATCCAGGCCAGTCACTTCCCGTCACCTGAGGTACGCGAAACGTTCATGAAACAGTCAAAAGCTTTTATCGAGATTATCCAAAAAGCCAGCGGCTGCGATATTTCGATCGATGAAACCCCCGATCCAGATCGATGGCATCATATTCAAATTATCGGTTACGATCCGGTTCGAAGAGAATTAACCCGCCGAATTTTTGATCGTCTGTTTAGAGATTTAGAAAAGTCCCGAAAAGTGATTCAGCCCCAAGATTTACAAAAAATTTCCGAGAACCTTAAGAATGAATTATTGAATCAAATTAAACGTGACGGAGATTTAATTTGTAAAGAAATAGGATTACAAAACGTAAATCCCGAAATTCGCCAAGTGATGGGTTCATTACGTTATCGGTACTCGTACACGCAGAACCAATACTTCCACTGCGCGGAGGTCGGATGGTTCGCGGGACTTCTGGGTGCCGAGATTGGCGTAGAAATCAAAAAAGCCCGTAGGGTGGGAATGCTGCATGATCTAGGTAAAGCTCTTGATCATGAATTAGACGGAAGCCACGCGGTCATCGGGGCTGATTTCATCGCGGCCCGGAACGAAAACGAAGAAACCATCCACGCCGTGCGCGCGCATCACTACGATGTGCAGCCCGAAGCCGATCTTGATTTCTTAGTTATCGCGGCGGACGCAATTTCGGGCGGACGGCCCGGCGCCCGCCGAAGCACCATGGAAACCTACAACCAAAAAGTAACGGGTCTTCAGGAGATTTCAAAACGCCATAACGGGGTCACCGACGTATTCGTCTTAAACGGCGGGCGTGAGTGTCGGGTTCTGGTGAATTCAAGAGTTGTCGATGACATGGGCGCTTTAAAGATATCGCAGCAAATTGCCAAAAGTATCGAAGACGAAATGCAATATCCGGGACAGATCAAAGTTGTCGTTGTGCGCGAAACGATCGTATCCGAAAACACGGCCGGGAAATACAAAGAACATCACCGTTAGTTTTGAAAGTAAAAGCAAAAAAAAAGGGAGCATCACTGATCTATACCCTTAAAATAGGACAGGTTAAATAAACGGGCTACCTTCGATTAAG
>CAXSEH010000248.1:0-3315 GCA_964236345.1 uncultured Bdellovibrionales bacterium | reverse complement strand
TGAATCTTTTCACGATGACATCTTTGATGCCATTCGACTTTCGAAAGAGTCTTTGATTTTAAAGTTGATCGAAATTCAAGACGAAATCGAAAGCCCGCAAGAGCGCTTAAACGCGATCCAGCAAGCGTCAGAAAATAAATCGATTCATTAGGTATCGTTATTATTTCAAATCCGACTTAACCAAAGTTCCTATGAGATCTTGCAGTTGCTCAAATGGCGCTGAGTTAAGTGGTAGCGTGTCTTTCAACTCCGTCGTTAACACGGGTGTTTTACGCTCAACCCACAGGTAGCGCCCCAGGCTTCCCGGGAAATTCCCCAGGCTTTTCCACGGAAGGTAAGAATATTTTGGCGGTCGCACTTTGGGCCCGTCGAAATCTAATACATTGAGTGGTGTGTGAATCGAAATAACGAAGTCGGGCTGGTAGTCTTCGATTTGCTTGATCACGCATTTGACTTCGGGCTCGTCGCCGGCCGCATGTCCCGGGAAACGCCGTGAAGCTTTTTTTCCTTCGCCTTCCCAAAACTTGATCGCTAGCTCGTCCCAATCTTTGGTTGGAAAATTTCGGTTCAGATCGACGCCATTACCGTTCGTGCGCGTTTTACTTTTTACGCCATCTGGATTGGTAACGGGAATCACTCGCCAACTATTTCGCGAGTCTACCTTCATCAAGCGTTCCATCCAAAATCGGCCTAAGGCGCCGGCGTGAGTTTCGTCGCCGTGAATGAGACTCATGACGAGAATCTTTCTTGGGCTTTTCAATTTACTTTCGTGGTTCAAGTGAAAAATCGGAACGCCGGCGCGACTGCTGCACCCGTCCATCAGTTCAACTTTACCGCAGACTTCGTCTAAGGCTTCAACCTTAAAAAAGCTTTTATAAGCCTTTAAGGAGTTCACACAATTCTGTCTCAAAGAGAGAGGTTCCACTGCGGCCGGAGTTTCGGTTTGCGCTCGCGCAGAAGCACAGATAAAGAAAAATACAATAAACTGAAGCATTTTGGGAAGTTCAACATAACCGCGAAAAAAAGTCCTCATGTTTTTTGTAACTCCTCCGAAAAGATACCTAGACTAAGGTCAGGAGGCCATACGTGGCAAATAAAAGTAGCTTGTTGTTGGCCCTATTGCTGGTTGCCAATCCTTTTATGCTTTTATTTTTCCAGAATTGCTCTTCAACCCACCAGCAAGCACGATCCACTGCCTCAGCGGAACCTACCGATATTAGTTCCAAACTAGACTTCCAAAAATAGATCAGAACTAGGGTTGACTTACACATAAATTACAGTGTAACTTATGTGTATGAAAAAAACGAACTCGCTCCTCCCAGCATTAACCGTTAAAGAAAAATCCGTTCTTCAATTTATTGAAACGGAACTCCTCACAAAAGGAGTTTCGCCTTCGTATCAAGAAATATGCGACCACTTTGGTTTCGCTTCTTTTAATTCGGTACAAAATTATTTGAAGCAATTGTCGGCGAAAGGTTATTTGAGCATTCCTCAAAACCAGAAACGTGCGATTCAGATTCTGCACTCTGCGCAGGATTATCATAAAGATTTAGTTGAAAGATTACAGGTCTCGGCAGAACCTTCTCGTGGCTCCTTTACTGGTCAGTCTTCCCCAAGCAAAATGAACTTTGAAGATCATTCGAAGGTTCTGCCTATTCCTTTCCTCGGCAAAGTCGCTGCGGGGCTACCGCTCGAAAGATTGAGTGATAATGAATTTATTGAAATTCCGATGAACTTAGTGAAAAACACAAAAGACTTATTCGCATTGAAGGTCGAAGGCGACTCGATGATCGAAGAAGGTATTTTCGACGGCGACACGTTGGTGATACAATCTCAAAAAGTCGCTCGCGATGGGGATCTCGTTGTTGCCAGTATTGAGCAAGAAGCGACCGTCAAAAGATTTTTCCATAAACCAAATCCTAAAACTCCGGAACTTGGAAAATTGATCGAATTGCGGCCGGCCAATAAAACTTTATCATCGATGTGGTTTCACCCGAAGCAAGTCGATATCAGGGGATTGGTTAAAGCTCTGATTCGGTCTTACTAGACGTACCCCCACTCTTGACTTGTCGACTGCAAATGTCTGCATGCAAAATAGGAGGGTATGAGATGGGCTTCCGTTCTATTTTTTATTTTCTTACTGGCCGTAAATTCTGCTTTCGCTCAATCATTAAAAATGGCGGACATCAAAAATGTGTTTGCCGAAAAATCTTTAGACAAATACGTGAAATCGGGCCAGTCGGTTATAACATTCTTTGAAAGCGTTTTTCAAAATGTTTCAGACCCGAGTGTTTTAGATGCCGGATTTTCGGCCGAATATTTTGACCTGGAATACCAGGTTAATTTAAGACCCCACGTTCCCGAGCCCTATATTTCCTTGGAAATGTTGACAACGGATACCAATAATTTACTTAAATTACATCGTCGATATTATTCGCAAATAAAGAACAAAGTGTTCGTTCGAAATTATTTTCAATCAGCTTTTATTGGCCTTCTGCATACAATTGAATCGATAAAGCGCGTCCAAGTGGGCTTACCTCAAGATGGGTACAACGTCTTAACAAATTTAATTTTAGAACATGCCCGCCTCATCACGAGTGATCAGAAGTCTATCGTCACGATGACAGACTTCTGGTGGGACTACATGTGGGCCTACTTTACGAACTATCCCATCGACATTGTTGAACTGGGGAACCAGAAATTAAGAGGTGTTTGGCTCAATGAAAAAAAGGATTTATTTAAGAAAAGAATCGAAAAATTCTTAGCGTCGTATTCCATGTTGGGGCTTAGAAAATCGACGCCCGCGATTGTTTACCGCGATATCACAAACCAACTTTTCGTAAGGCTGGCTAAAAACGCTTACGAAATTTACAGTTTAAGGGATGATCGAAAAGCCCTTTCGAAGGCTCGCATCTTTAAATACAAATACGAGACTAAAAGTGGATTGACCGAAGAAGCCGAAAAAACCAAACGAGAAATAGCGCTCGAGGGCTTGGTCGTACGGATGAAAAGAATTTTGACCGAACCGGCCGAACGCTTTAACGATTCTGAGTCTAATTTTTTAAGGAAAACGGCAAATATTTTATTTAGTTTTCTATACAGCCTCTATTCATTGATTAGATATCTGGTGGGCTTTCTGCTTATTACCTTTCCCTTTGATGCCGCTTTTATCGTTGTGGGCCTCATCGTTTTGTCGGTTGAAGGTCGGGTCCAATTTGAAAAAGAATTTTGGAAATTGAAACCCCCGGTCAACAAAAAGAAAAAAGCGGCCATCTCATTTGCTAGTCTGGCGTATAAATCAAAAAGTTTTTTTGC
>CAXSEH010000247.1:0-3317 GCA_964236345.1 uncultured Bdellovibrionales bacterium | reverse complement strand
TTTTCTTGCATAAAGTACACGACATTGGTTATATTGCAATGCAGCAACGCAGTGTATCAAGTTGAGATGTTCGATTTGAGACAAAGTGAAGCCATGACAAATAATTCGAAAAAGGTGGTACGTATGTCAGACTCTAATTCTTCTTCATTGCCTCATCTGCCGAGTTCTCAGACTCAGGCCCAGTCGCAATCCGCATGGGCTCCTATTCAACGAACTTCTGAGACCCGCGCGATTATCTATAAGTCAGATGTGATGTCACAATTGATGAAAATGATCGAAAAAGTGGCCCCTTCACAAGCCAACATATTAGTATTAGGTGAATCTGGAACGGGTAAAGAGCTTTTAGCCCGCGCCCTTCATGAAAAATCGGCTCGTAAAAATAAGCCTTTCGTTGCGATCAACTGCGGCGCCCTTCGCGAAACATTATTAGAGTCAGAATTATTCGGACACGAAAAAGGTTCGTTCACCGGCGCTTACACTCGAAAGATCGGTTTAGCTGAAGCGGCAAACGGCGGAACTTTGTTTCTAGATGAAATCGGAGAACTTCCGATGTCGATCCAGGCGAAACTTTTACGTTTCATCCAAGAAGGCGAAATTTTCCGTGTCGGCGGCAAGGAATCAATCAAAGTTGATATTCGCATCGTCTGCGCAACGAACCGTGAATTAGATCAAGAAGTGATCCGCGGCGCATTCCGTGAAGATTTATTTTATCGTATTAATACAATCGTGGTCAGCGCTCCTCCTTTAAGAAGACGTAAGGAAGACATCCCGGTTTTAGTCACGCACTTTTTAAACAGCGGCTCTCATTCTTTTATGAATCGTGGAAAAACGATTGATGAAGAAGCGATGGCGATTTTAACAAAGTACGAATGGCCAGGAAATATCCGTGAACTTCAGAACGTTTGCGAAAGACTGCAAATTCTTTCTGAAGGTCACATGATCATGGTCAACGATCTACCAGATTCTATTCGCAACCCGGATGTAAAAGATGAAGGTTTAGATTTCGATCCATTGGTTCCACTTTATGAACTAGAAAAGAAATATATCTTGAAGGCACTTGGACACTACGGTGGAAATAAAACCCAAGCCGCGCAAGGTTTAGGAATCACGATCAAAACCCTTTACAACAAACTTCATGAATACGGCGAATTCGAAAAGTACGCCGTGCACTCGAAGCCCGCAAAGGACTAATTAAAGTTATAAGCACCAATACTGCACGTAGACCGATGGTGATTAAACAAAGCTATTTTGAAATTGGACACGTTGACGGAACAAAATAGCCATTTTTTTAAATTACAATGTCGCGCTTGATTTGAATCACGCGCGACATTTTTTTTGTGTAACTGAAAAAGTCCGAACTTGAACTGGCAGTACTATTACTGGATAACTTCGATCCGTTAAAGACCAGGCGTTGGACGGTTCAGTTTATTTTCGGTAATGGTTCAGTGGTTTAGTGCGAATTTTTTTAACATACTCTTTCATAGTTAAATAGAATATATCTCATACATGAATCAAGCTTCTAAAATTTTATCTATTGCCTTTGTTATTGCATTTCAATGCAGTTGTGTCTCACTGGAAAAAGACATTTATTTTAAAGCCGTAGATTCTAATTTATCGGCTATCGCTCAAAATAGAGAGATACTTCCTGGGCGCAATTTCAGCCTAAGAATTCAAGTCGACGGTGAAAAAGATCGACAGTTGAATTTTGTAATAGAAAATAGGTCTGCAGGAAGCTACCTTTGGGGAATCGGAATTCCGATACTTCCCGTTTTTTTTCTTCCTGGGTTTAAATTTAACTTAGATAAGGCAGAAAAACTTAAATTAACCTGTACGGTTGGCTATTATTATGAACTTAAACAAGGAGAAGATGGATTTCAACGTCTCAGCGATGAGGCCTTAGCCTTATCCAAAGGAAGCAAGAAAAACGGCCCTGATGTGTGTGTAACCGTTGATATTTCGACGGAAGACCATTTAAAAGTCCATCCTATTAGTATTGAGACCTCAAAAGGTACTGCTGTTTTCACATATGAAATTAATGCCGCGGATATAAATAATTTCATCATTGAGGACACGGTCATAAGCCTGAGAAATGGAAAACGCTTTAAATCACGGACCCAAATTGAAGTCGCCAAGAAAGATTGGACTAGGTATTATATCCCTTCAATAAATAACTAAATTTTAATAATCAAAACCAATGCCTCAAATTTGCAGCCCGTCGACTTATGCCGATAAGTGCATTAAATAAAAAAAGGGAGCTCCCTTTTTTTATTTTCATTTAAGATGAAGTCCTAGAAATAACCTTCGTCGTCTTCGTCGTCTTCAGGTTTCTT
Organism: uncultured Bdellovibrionales bacterium; assembly: GCA_964236345.1. GTDB lineage: Bacteria > Bdellovibrionota > Bdellovibrionia > Bdellovibrionales > Bdellovibrionaceae > Pseudobdellovibrio. The sequence continues at coordinate 987 of CAXSEH010000247.1, read as the reverse complement.
TTTTTTGTCGTCGTCTGCAAGATCGTCTTCCATGTCATCTTCCATGTCTTCTTCCATAGAATCGTCTTCCAGACTTTCGAACGCGCCATCTTCTTCGGCGTCTTCGTCTTCTTCTAACGGCTCGGCATTTGTTAGTGCGTCTTCGTCATCAATATCGACGACTGAATCGAGTTCTGCTTCGTCGTCAAACTCAGAAGCTAAATCGTCAGCTAATGAATTTGAACCGGCGCTACCCAATGGGCCCGATACTAATGTTTTTTTGTTGGTCTTTTTATCGGATTTTTTGGAATCAGATTTCTTCGGAGCGGCTTTCGGGGCAGGTTTTTTCGGAGCGGCTTTTTTCGGAGCCGACTTCGTCGCGGCCTTCTTTGAAGCGGCCTTTTTAGGGGCTGACTTCTTTGCGGCTTTCTTTGGGGCCGCCTTTTTCGGAGCGGCTTTTTTTGTCGATTTCTTTGTTGTTTTCTTTGCGGCTTTCGCAGCTGATTTTTTCTTTTTAGCCATGGTTTTACCTCTTTTATATTAAAAAACCCCTTCAGAGTAGCGAGCTTTGAAAGGGTCGGCAAGTTTTGGCGAAGAGTTAAAAACTATTTTTTAAAATTCAAGTGGGTCTTACAATTTAAAATAATCTTCAAGAATTCTTGATACGGCCGGTGGAATTAAGGTCGATATAAATAATCCAGGAGCATAATTCGCTTTAGCCGGCACGTATGACAGGTAGCCGACGACCGATTTGTCTTTCTTTCTGACGGGAGCCGTGAGGCCTATTGGAATGATTGCTGCATTTGCTGGCAATGTGACGTAAAGACCGATGGCGTTAACTCCCAGGTACAAGGAAACTTGGGTGTTGTTATGGGACGGGAAGTTTAAACCCAGACTTGGAAGTTCGCCTAAACCTTGAGGCATCATCGGTAAGTCGTCACCATTGGGTAGTTTGTTAGCCGGTAAAGTTGATAATCCTTTGATGATGTACTTAATCGGAATGCGAAC
>CAXSEH010000246.1:0-3325 GCA_964236345.1 uncultured Bdellovibrionales bacterium | reverse complement strand
CTTTAACTGGCTCGTCGGCGACCGCTTCCAAAAAACTGATTTGGTCCCACGTGCTCACCACGGGGGTCATTTGGTATTCTAAGATTTTTTCTGCGCCGATTTTATCAAAGCCACGAAAAACCAGAATGTCGGCTTGCACACCCGAAGTACGTAGCAGCAACCCTTCTTCGATCAAGCAGACTCCCAAATGGGTGGTACCGGCTTTTTCTAGCGCTAAGGCCACTTGTACGTCACCGTGCCCGTAGGCATTCGCCTTAACCATGGGGCAGATGAAACGATTGGGTCCGCCGACCCTTTTAATTTCGTTCCAGTTCGAAATCAAATTTTCTAAATTGATTTCGGCGTAAGTTCGGCGAAACATTTCGTGGGTGACGGTCATGTGTTAACCTGAAAGTCGGGTTTATGATCCGTTTGCGCTTTGAAAATGCAAATTTTATCTCCGCCCTTGGTGATAATAAAATCCAATGCCTTGCGTGCGGAATCGTTCAGGGCATCGGCGCTTTTCGTCAACGTCGGGTATTCGCTAATACCCTGACTAACGGTAATAATTAATCCCGATTTCGAAAAACTTTCCATTTTCAAAAGCTGACGAAGTCGTTCCGAACGTAAAGCCGCACCTTTGCGATTACAATTCGTCAGGATGATTGAAAACTCGTTTTCGCCCGTTCGACAAATATAATCGGGAATACGGCTCGTCGCCTTAACGACATCGGAAACCTTACGAATGACCTCATCGCAAAAGGGACGGCCCTGGCTAACTTCAATTTCTCGGAAATTATCTACCGCAATTTTTATAACTGATAATGGAGCGAAGGTTCTTTTCGAACGATCAATTTCTTTATCTAGAATTCGCTTATAAAAAAGTTGGTTGTAAAATCCCGTCAAAGGATCTTCGACATCTAAAAATTGCGGCTGGGCTTCAAGCGCCATCATTCCGTAATTCAAACTCATCAACGAAAAATCTTCTGCCGTCTCGGCATCAATATCCTGAGGCGTAACTAAAATTCCTTCGACTTCACCCTTCATCACGAGCGGTAGTATTTTTACGTTATCAATTTCTAATTTCGACTTCAGGTAGTAAGTTAGGCTTAACGGAAAATCTCCGACCGCCACTTTATCATTGAACTCGGTCTCGAGGGCCGAAACTTTAAAGGACAGACCTTCAATCCATTTCTCGGGCATGTTTTGGTTTGATACCGCGATGTAGGTGCTAATTGATTTGACGTATTTCAAGAAAACCCACGAGTGCAGCGGAGTTTGCTTGAAAAATATCTGCAACAAATCTTCCTTTGATTCGGCCGAGCGGTATTCACTAATTCGCATTTGGAAAGGCCGAACCTGCGGACCCGTGCGCTCTTTCACGATATTTTCGTTCAGCTGAACAACTTTTTTACTTTTTTCTTCATTCGCAATGAATAACTGTTCGTTCTGGTAAAGGCGGTAAAGATTTTCACAGGTTAGATCCACGGCGCTTAAAACCTGTAACGACACGTGCTTCGAGTGTCGATCAAAAAATTGTACCATGTTGTAATCACGATAATCTAAAAGGCTTAGAAAATAATCTGGATCCGACAAGCAAATGACTCTAATCTCGGCCGAGACTCCCAAAACTTTTTCAAAAAATGAAGCTAAGGTTCCTAACAAGGATGGATGATCGACCACGATGACATGGGGTGGGTCCAATTCAATCCGCTTCAACATATCATCAAAATCCGCAAAAAAGTACGCGTCGTATTTTGCTTGGGTTAGATCCAAACGAATTCGGGCCCCCGTCTCGGCATCTTGAGACAAAATGTAAACTGAAAATGAAGAGGCGTGTTTGCGAATATTCATGATCGGTCAGGTCGCCTTATCGGAACGTCAACCGCGTCGACTTTAAAATCTTTTTTACGTACCGTAAAAGTCGGCTTCGAGGTCTCGGCAAATTGTTGCGTAATATTTATTTTTGTCGAAGTCAGATTTTCCTGCACGTATTGCTCAGTGCTTTTCGCCGACTCTTCTACGTCAAGGTCGTCCAAAGCTAACACCTGATCCAAGTCGATATTTTCAGAAGTTGATGTCATGTACTCATACAGTTGGTCTGCGGCTTCAGAATCTAAGACAAGCATACCGGCTCCAGTTTTGGTTTTTTCTTTTTCGGGCGCGGCTTCTACCTGCTGAGGTGCGGCCGGCTGAGGTGCTACCGGCATATGCGGGACGGGATCAAGGCGCGGTGGTGGCGGCGGCGGATTGTATTGGGGCTTCGTGATCAGTTGCGCGTAAGTCTCGGGCGGCGGCTCGGGCGGGATGACCGAATGGGTCGCTTCGACAAGAGGAGCGGTCTTTACGGCTGAAACCAAAGTTTCGATTTCGCTCGTCCGCTCGCTTACGGTAGTTGGCTGCGGAGGTGCGGCCGGCTGAGGTGCGGCCGGCTGAGGTGCGGCCGGCTGAGGTGCGGCCGAGATTTGGGCGCCCGTGCCTTCGATCGGCCTTTGGGTGGCTAGCGAATCGGCCAACGTATCTTTGTAAACTTGATCTCGCTCTTGGGCTTTGTATTTTTCAATTCTTTTTTCGATCGGCTCGAGGGTGTAGATCAAAACGCCGATGATGAGTAATCCGAAGCCGATGATCAAGCCAACAACCGACCACGGAACGGCAAAGTCTTTCGTTAAATTTTTTCGATTCATAAAATTCATCGCGATCAAATTTGTTCCCGCAATTTCTTCGCGCTCAACCAAAAACTTTTTTTCTGAAACGGCCCCTTCGTCCATCTGGCTTCCCAAGTAATCGGCTTCAGAATGGGCCGCAAGAATGTGGTCAGTCGTTTCTAAAAGCGATGTCATTTTACCGCCGCGGGAAAGATCAAAGTATTTTTGAAAATACTCCGCGCCCCCAACGGCGATTAAGGCGCGGCCGCTTGAATTTGAAAAACGAATCGAAATAAATTTGGCGCCCACCTGATCTTGAAATAATTGAATGGTGATCGGCTGATTCGAAGAAACCACCTGGCGGGATAAAGCTTTTTGCAGAAACGCCGTATTCCAATTTGCACCAAACGACCCCGAGCGACCCACATACTGAGCGATGCGATATTGATTCGAGTTTTTACCACCGATCCGCTCGGCCTTGGCGATTCCAAAAAAAGGATCAAGCTGCACCCAGTTGATTTTGCTTTCGCTCAGTTCGTATTCGTAGCTTGATAGAACATTTTTCAATGTAGCGATTTGGCTAGAGACCGATGTCTTCGTCGACACGATCTGGGTTCGCAGTTGATTCTGTGCCAGCTGCCATTTTTCTTGCTTAAAATAATCGTTCATCTTGTAAAGCACGACGGCTAATAAAATGA
>CAXSEH010000245.1:0-3385 GCA_964236345.1 uncultured Bdellovibrionales bacterium | reverse complement strand
TTCGAATCTTTTGCTTTCACGGATTTTCCTTTGCTTGATTTTGAAACTTTTTTTGTCTTTCGAACGACTTTCTTTTTTTTGCTCATTTGACGCTCCCGTTCTTCTTTGGTTTAGTCCGGCTTCGCGCCATTGCGGCTCGGTCGAAATGTTCTTTTTCTTCGCGCAATCTGGATTGGGCTAAGGCTTTCATCAATTCGGCTTCGGCCGACATTAATTCGGCTTTCAGGCTTGCGGCTTGGGCTTCGTAAAATTTTCTTTTTCCACGCAGCTGCGAAGTTAAGTGTTCGACTTCTTGTGATCTTGAATGAGATTCAGCGGTATCTTTTGCCTCTTGCGCTAATCGCATAGAACCCGTCAAAACCCCTGTTGGGCCCAAGTAGACATCAACAAATCTAACGCCGCTTTTTGTAAGCAGAAATTCTCGAACTTGATTTGAATGATCCATCCCGCGGGACTTTACGATTGAAAGTGTGCGGTTGTACTCTCCGGCCGAATGCAGTGAGTTCAGCACAATCCAGGTATCTATAAGGGACGAAATTCCGGTTTTATCTTCGCGGTCCAAATCAGGCGCGTTTCGAAGACCCGTTAAGACCGCCGTGATTCCCTTATTTTTTAAGTAATCAATCAAGCGCGCTAACATCAACTTCACGTCAGTAGTCGAACCGATACTTGTTAAATCTGTTAAAGGATCAATGGCGACGGCTTGCGGTTTGTATTCTTCGATCAATCTGATGGATTGGGCCAAGTGCATTTCGAGTCCGTAATAACTGGGCCGAGTGGCGTCAAATTTAAGAAGCCCCTTTTTTTCGGCCGTTTCCAAATCAAGCCCGATTGAAGCCATATTTCGGATCATTTGCTGACGCGATTCTTCGAACGAAAAATACAATCCGCGCTTTCCTGTACGTGTCATGGATTCTATGAAATGCGCGGCGAAACTACTTTTACCACTGCCCGCGGGACCCGTAATCATGATGGTGCTACCGGCAAAATACCCTTTACCTTCTAACATGACATCGAGTTGAGGAATTCCGGAGCTAACCCGTTGTTTGGAAGCGTCGGCCGCAAGGCCCATCATGGTGATCGGCATAACCGAAAACCCGGTTTCGCGGATTAAGAAAGGATACTCATTCGTACCGTGCGACGAGCCCCGGTATTTCACGACCCGTAATCTTCGAGTGGTCAGCTGATCTTGCACCCGGTGATCCAATAAAATCACGCAATCCGAAACGTATTCTTCTATTCCATAACGGGTCAACGTTCCTTCGCCCCGTTCTGCCGTAACGATCGCCGTTACGTTTTTTTCTTTCAAGAATCGAAACAGACGGCGAATTTCTGCTCTCAAGACTCCGACGTCGCCTAAGCTTGCGAATAAAACTTCGATGGTATCAAGAACGACCCGCTTCGCACCAACCAAATCGATGGCGTGTCCAAGACGTACGAACAACCCTTCAAGATCATAGTCACCGGTTTCGGTGATTTCACTTTTTTCAATGTAGATGTGTTCGACCGCGATTTTCTTTTGCCGCTTCAGCTTTTCAAGATCGAAACCCAATGATCTAACATTAGCCGTTAATTCCTGCTCGGTTTCTTCGAAAGAAATAAAAACGCCATGCTCACCAAACTCGGTCGCACCGCGCACTAGAAACTCGCTGGAAAATAAGGTTTTACCGCAACCGGGACCGCCGCAAAGTAAAGTCGGCCGACCCTTCGGAAGCCCGCCACCCGTGATTTCGTCGAAACCTTCGATACCCGTTCCGACTTTTTGAACCCCACCCTGAAACTTTAAGCCAGGCGACACGTCCTTATTTTTAATGGTCAAAGGCTCTCCTCATTTTATAGTTCAATAAAAAGATGTAAGAAAACCTAATTCCTTCAGGTTTCGCATACTTACTTAACTACGAGCTATGCAAAATGAGAACTCATGGATAGGTCTTATTAAATTAGAGGAAACGAGGCCCATGGGGCAAAATGGAATATTTCGAAATGGGTGGGGGAAAAGATCTACAGGCGCAGCTAGGGTTTTTTGCGACCGGACAATGACTTAATTAAGGTCATCAGAATAATGGCTCCGATGACGGCGCCAATAAAACCGGCAGGCTCACCCACTTGGTAGATTCCGAAGACTTGCCCCAGATAAGTTCCAACGAAGGCGCCAAGAATTCCGACGATCGTGGTTAAAATAAATCCCATATTATCATCACCCGGTTTAAAAAACCGTGCGACTAAGCCTACTAAAAATCCGATAACGATTGTTCCGATGATTCCCATAGAAAGGAATATAGCTTTTCGTTAAGACCTTATCAAGTTAAAGTTCATCTATGAAACATCAACCGCCGGGATTTGAAATATTGCACGAAGATCCCGATCTTATCATTGGAAATAAGGAGCCGGGTTTTCTGACCGTCGCCGCACTTTGGGAAAAAAAGAATACCATTCATAACGCCTTAATTGAATATGTCCGTAAGGGCAGTGCCCATTCAAAAAAAGAAGTTTTTGTCGTTCATCGATTAGACCAAGCCACGTCGGGCGTCTTGATTTTTGCGAAATCGCAAGATGTCCAATTTTATTTAAAAGACAATTGGAAAAGTACCGTTAAATATTATTACGCCATTGTTCACGGTCGGATGGATAAGAAAAAAGGCCTCATTGAAAGTTATTTAACCGAAGATGAAGATTACGTGGTTCACGCAACAACCGAAGCCGAAAATGGAAAGCTTGCACAAACTGAATACGCAGTTGTCAAGGAAACGGCATTTTTCAGTGTTCTTAAAATAAAATTATTAACGGGAAAGAAAAACCAGATCCGGGTGCACCTTGCCGATGCCGGACACCCCATCGTAGGGGATACAAAATACGGTAAAGATAAATCCACCAAGCACAAAAATTTGTTGCTGCATTCATTTTCGATCGAACTAACGCACCCTTTTACTAAAAAAAGGCTGCGCGTTCAGGCCGACGTGCCGGATTATTTTAAAAAAGTCGTTAACTATGGCTACTAATTCGCAAAATTAATTACAGTTCCCAATAACGCCACGTTGTTCGGCTTCATAAGATAGAATCATGGTTCCATTGATTTTCATTTGGTAAAGGTGAACTAAGCCATCTTCTTGACTGCTGTACGTAATATCTTTTTTATTGTAATCGGCCACCGAAATAACGACGGGCTTATTGCGACCGCCGTGAAAGGTCAGCTCGGTAATAAAGATTCTTTTGCCGACTTGCGAGATCGCAATTTCCTGAACGCCGCTACCCATCGGAGGATTACATTTCAAAAGATCAATTGCGAATGCGGGAATAGACAAAGAAGTAGTTAGTAAAGCTGCGTACAAAAATTTCATTGGTAACATCCTTTTTATTTAACGAACAACGGAACTTACCACACCTG
>CAXSEH010000244.1:0-3392 GCA_964236345.1 uncultured Bdellovibrionales bacterium | reverse complement strand
AACTAAGAGCTGATTTAAAGTTTGCTCGCGTTCGTCATGACCACCGCCCATGCCGGCTCCACGATGACGTCCCACCGCATCGATCTCATCGATAAAGATAATACATGGAGCCGCTTTTTTACCTTGCTCGAACAAGTCCCGCACGCGGCTCGCACCAACACCAACAAACATTTCAACGAAGTCCGAACCGGAAATCGTGAAAAACGGAACGCCGGCTTCACCCGCCACCGCACGGGCGAGTAAGGTTTTACCCGTTCCCGGAGAACCGACGAGTAAAACACCCTTCGGAATACGGCCCCCAAGACGCGTGTATTTTTTCGGATCTTTTAAAAAGTGCACGATTTCTTGTAAGTCATCTTTAGCTTCATCAATACCCGCAACCTCTTTAAAAGTAATACGGTTTTTATTTTCAACTAATCTTGCCCGCGATTTTCCAAACGACATCGCTTTCCCGCCGCCCGCTTGTATTTGGCGCATGATGAAAATGAACATTCCGACGATCAAAAGAAGCGGAAGCCAATTAATGAGAAGCGAAGAAATCAAACTGTCGGATTGAGAATTTTCATAATTTGGAGTGATGCCGTGTTTTTGCATCTCTTCATAACCTTTATCGGTCGTATTACCCTGAATTAAAAACTGGCTGCCACCGTATTTTTTTTCAAATTCGGCTTTCATTTCTCCGCGGATTTCGCCGCGATCTTGGATGAAAACGACTTTGTCTTCGATCACTTCTTTAAGCTCGACCGCTCTTAATAATTTATTGTAATTAAAATCGGTGATTGTCTTTTGGTGTTTCATGTCCCAAGCGCGAAACATAAATATCGCCATAATGAGCAGAAAAAACCACAGGGCAAACGTTTTTTGATTGGCTTTCATTCAAGACCCTTTCTGCATGATCCGAAACGGAAAAGTTGTTCCCATTCACTCTAGCATGATTTGCATTGCGTTAATAACCCATTTTCTTTCGAATATTTCAAATGTCAGAAATTTCTGATTTACGTCGAGTCTTTTGCGAATTTCCTCAAGCTGTCCCCGCGTAAATTCAAAAATGTGCCGACTTTTTAAAAACAATGCGAGAGCTTTAAGCTGATCTTGCGATGAAAGGGTTAGAAACCACGCGCGTTCAAGTCCACGGCTTTTATCATCGGCGAAAAACTTCAAGTCGAAGGTCGAGTTTTGTTGGTACTCTTCCACCATTTGCCATAATGAGCGGGTTAAATTCGCGCAAGAACCGGTTCGGTGGGACTCTAAATCTTTCAGCCATTTTTCGCGAATCCAGTTTCGAAAATAATCTTCACTTTGATTCGACGGATCGTCAATGTACTGAAGCGCATGCTGTTCGACGTACTTTTTAAGTTCGTCCTTACCCGTTTGAAGAAACGGACGAAAAATGGATTCATTCCAAACTTTGAAGTTTGCAATCCCCGTCAACGATGTTCCACGAAGCATTTTCAGTAACGTGGTTTCGACCCAATCATCTGAATGGTGGCCCGTTAGAATAGGTTCGTTCGATTGAGCTTCGCTTTTTATAAAGGCCCAACGAGCGTCGCGCATCTCGGCTTCCGAATGCAAAGGGGCTCGCGATTTTTCATACGAAAAACTGACATTTTCGAGTGTGAACGAAGAAATCTTATGTTACAGAAATTCACGCACGTCACCGCCGTATTTTTGTTGCGCCGGTTCCTGACTGGGACCATGGTGGTAATGAACGACCCTTATTTTAGCCTTCGGCTTCAAGCGTAAGACTAAATGCAGTAAAGCCACCGAGTCTAATCCACCCGAAACGGCGATCAGGTAAGATTCTTTATCCTGAAGGCCTGCTTTTTTGAATTGGGCCCACATTTGGTGTTCAAAATCGGACCACATCATAACACCGTCATGAAAACGAAACGACTTTCATTTCGGTAAATTCGGTCAAACCATTTTGCGCCAGTTCGCGCCCGACGCCCGACATTTTAACGCCGCCAAACGGAAGGCTTACGTCGGATTTAATAAAGTCGTTGATTGCGACCTGACCCGCTTCCATCTGCGAAGCGATGGTCTTCGCGAAGGCGACATCCTTTGAAAAAACCCCGCCGCCCAGTCCAAAAATCGTCGAATTAGCGATTCGGATGGCCTCTTCCGGGGTTCTAAATGGAATGACTAATAAAATGGGCGCGAAAAATTCTTGATCTTTAAGCCACGGGGAATTTTCTTTCAGTAAATAAATCTGCGAATCAACGAAGGCTCCCTTTTCACCCTGCTGCGGTTTTTTCGAGAAAACTAATTCAGCCGACGTATTCTGCGTGAGACCCCGTAATTGTTCGGCGAGCGATTTCTTAAAACGGACGTCGGCAAGGGGGCCTAAGCTTGCCTTTTGATCGTGCGGTCCGCCAAATGCATACTTCGCAAATTCTAATTTGAGTTGTTCAATGAAGGCGTCCTTGATGCTTTCGTGGACGAGCAGCCGCTTCCCCGCGATGCAGGATTGACCGGTATTCTGCAATCTTGATTTCGCCATGAGTTTAGCCGAACTTTCTAAGTCCGCATCGGCGAAGGCGATGTAGGGATCACTTCCGCCAAGTTCAAGAACGAATTTTTTTAAATATTTCGTCGCGATACTTGCGATGCTAAGTCCAGCCTTCGTTGAACCCGTGATGCTGACACCCTGCACGCGTTCATCCGCCAAAATGAGATCGGTCATATCGTGGCTTGCAAGACGGTGTTTTAAGAGGGGCCCCGTAAATAAATCGGCGAAAAGCTCTTCGATCAGTTGACCAATCTCGGGGCAGATTTCAGAGTGTTTTAATAAAATTGTATTTCCGGATAAAAGACCCGGGATAATCATCCGGATGGCTTGCCATAAAGGATAGTTCCACGGCATGACCGAGTAGATAACCCCCAGCGGTTCATGCGAAATTTCGCTTTCTTTGTAGATCGTTTTAACTTTTGTACTGAGCAAAAAAGATAAGTCCATTTTTAAACAGGCGTCGATGCTTTTGATGCACTTTTCGACTTCCGCAACTGATTCCGCAAAAGGTTTTCCCATTTCGGTTGAAATCATTTCCGCGAACTGTTTCTTGCGCTCAGTCAGTCGACCGACGACCGGAAGCAATTTCTGCTGTCGGTGGGCCGGAGCCAGCTTTCGCCACTGCCCGAAGCCGTCGCTTAGAACCTTGATCGCGTCCTTAACCTGATCTGAAGTGGCTTGATCATATTCTTTTATGAGTTCGCCGGTTAAGGGCGAAAACTTCTTAAATTTCATCATCACTTTCAATCTTAGTTTTAGATTTTAGGACGGCCTTGTCTTTTTCGAAAATTTCAATTTCGGCCGTCACCTTAAATTTGTGATTTTTAGCAAATTTCGAAAATTCATTCACGAAATCAATTTTTTGCACGAGGCTGATCATTTC
>CAXSEH010000243.1:0-3402 GCA_964236345.1 uncultured Bdellovibrionales bacterium | reverse complement strand
AGGTAAACCCGGGCTGGTCTGTTTTGCATGGACTGACATGTACACGAAATTGAAAAAAATGAAAAGTTCTAAGAAGTTAGCCGCTAAATTTACAAAGTCTAAGCTTTCGAAATCAGTCTTTTCTGATAAGGCTTTTGCCTGAGCGGATGCAACACGGGACCTTTGTCGGGGGTCTTTAAACTCCGAGTCGCTTCCGCCGGTTCTTGAGAAATTCGAGGTGAGCTGAAATTAAAAGATATAAACATAAATAACATGAACAATATCAATTGTTTAGACATAAGCTCCTCGTTACGGACTTAAGCTTCGACGTGTATTCAACCGCGGCCTAAATGCCTTCTTATGAGATGATGAATTTCGTTCAAAAAACGGTTAATCGTTTTCAGGAAATTTCAAGAATGGCCGTCCACAAGCCGATAGGCAAAGTGATGAATTACTTGAATAACTCGAGCCAATGGGAAGAATTTTTCATTCAAGAAGCCTTGGAACTTGAAGAAAAAATGAAAACTTTGGCGGCCGATGCGTTAAATAAATCAAAGATTAGAATCTGTCTCGAGAGCAACATTCTTGAATGGTCTGCCTACGAGAAATGGTATATGTCGAAACTAGGTTGCAGCAGTTTAAAATCAAGCCTTCGGAATGAAGAAATTGAAAAGTTTGTCGACGCGGCCCAAGCAGCAAAACAAGCCTACGCCCTTTACGACTTTTGGAGTGAAGATCTTATTCCATTCATGACCTGGGACAATCAATTGGTCATCCTGGGACTTCAGTATAATGAAAAATTGGTTGCACTTGACGAGCATATTTTTATCCTGACCCCACCCCGGCTTTTGTCTTACCTCGCACTGCGCTTAGAAAGTGCGCCCAAAAAGACGGCCGCTTCCGCAGCAGAGTTCGATTTATCCGCCGAAGTTGAATCCAGCCCCGAGGGCGAATCCGAAAAAGACGACGGTGAAGACGATTCGCTTTCTGCGCTTGAAGGTATCGATATGAATATCGGGACTCCCAAATTTAGTTTTAATTTAATTCAGCCATTGTCGGGTACCACTCCAGCGCCCGCAGCTAAGACGCCACCGCCCGTCGAGGCTAAAGCCCCGCCTGTAGCAAAACCCGCCCACCCCGCTCCGCCGGTTTCGGCAACTCCGCTACCGCCGCTCGTTGCAATTACCCCGCAGCCCGTTGTGGCCGATGCGACTTCGGCAAACACGAAATCAATGTTTACAACGACCGGTGACACGGTTGACGGAATTTGGGATTTTATTTCCGAGCGCCATCAAGAGTACAGTTTTGAAATCAAAAAACAGTTCGACGCTTTTGTCGTTCTTAAAGTGAATGGAAAAAGAACCCAAGTTTTTAAAATGGATGCAGACCTGGGACGCCAAGGTATCAATCACATGATCTTTGAATATAACCTTGAATCCGAAGGCCCTTTCAAAAACATTTTTGACAGTGGACGCTCTGATACCTTTAGTTTAAAACAACTTGAAATGTACCTCGGTGACTTTCAGCAAGCCTGCATTACCCCTCTTAAACGGGGAAGTAAAACCGTTGGATTTTTTATGGGATTCAAAAAGGGAGCGATGACTCCGCAGGATAAAGTTTTACTCGAAGAATTAGCGGAAGAGTCAGCTTCTTAGTCTTTCAAACTTAGTTCTAATTTATAAAAACTAAAAACCCGCTTGTTCGCGCTTAACTGAATTTTAAGCCCAAAAACATTTCGCTTTTGCGCTTCACTAAAAAGCCAATCTTGGTCACCGATCTTTTCATACCACTCGATGATGACCAAGCCTTTTCCTTCCTGCAGCAAATCCCAAAATCCGGTTGAGTTTAAATCGTCTTCGCTTTGCATTCGGTACAAATCAAAATGATCGATCGTGGCCTTCGCATTTTGATGATGTTGATGAATGGCGTAAGTGGGAGATTGAGCGTCGGGAAAACCAAAATATTCACAGAGGTAGCGCGTCGTCGTTGTTTTACCGGCGCCAAGATCGCCAGACAATAAAAAGATCGAGCTATCACCAAGACTTGCAGCCAACACTTGCACCAAAGATTCAAGCTCGGTTTCTAACGAAAGGGTTTTTTCAAAAAGAAGTCGGGGCGAAAGCTTCATCGCTTTAGGTAGCTTAACATTTTCTGCGTGGATTTCTTAAGGCCCATTTCAAGCGAGTAACAGATAAGAGAATGCCCAATGTTAACTTCAACGAGATGTTTAATCTTACGAATGAGACTTGCGTGTTTAAAATCAAGACCGTGACCCGCATGAACGCGCAGTCCTAGTTCATGTGCTAAAAGACTTGCGGCCTGCAATGCCTTCCAATTTTTCTTCTTTGAAGCACCCATAGCTAAAACCCAAGCGCCGGTGTGAAATTCTACCGCGTCGGCATGCGCCTCGTAAGCCGCACGAACCTGGGTAAGATCAGCTTCGATAAAATAGGATACTTTTATTTTCGCGGACTTAAGCTTTGCCGTCATCCTTTGGATATTGGTGAACACTTTAATAATATTCAGGCCACCTTCGGTCGTGAGTTCTTCCCGTTTTTCAGGTACGAAACAGACCCACTTTGGCTTATTTTTAAGTGCGATTTGCAACATTTCGTCAGAAACGGCCATTTCAAGATTGATTGGCAACGCGGATTTTTTGCAAAGATGCCTAACGTCTTCATCTTGAATATGCCTTCGATCTTCGCGTAGGTGAATCGTGATCTGCTTACCACCCGCGGCCTTAATGATTTTAGTTAGACTGACTAAATCGGGATAAGCGGTGGTGCCTCCCCGCACTTGCCGAAGGGTTGCCGCGTGATCGATATTCACGCCTAACGTGATTTTCTTCATGAAATTTCTTTTTCTAAAAAGGTGGCTAGCTCTTCCGCAATGGAAGTGATTTTTTTCTTATCCGATCCTTCAACTAGAATTCGAATCAGAGGTTCGGTGCCAGAGTAGCGAATAAAAACGCGGCCTTCGCCTTCTAATTCTTTTTCCTTTTTCTTGAGGATTTCGGCGTAACCCTGAATTTGGTCAAGCTCGACGCGGCTGCGAACACGGCAATTAATAAGGACTTGCGGTACATCTTCAAAAACGTTCGCAAGCTCGCTCATCTTTTTTCCAGTTTCGCGCATGACAGATAAAACGCTAAGCGCCGCCATGGTACCATCACCGGTGGTAGACTGATCAAGTAAAATGATATGGCCTGATTGTTCGCCACCTAAGTTGTGGCCGTTCTTTCGCATCTCTTCAACGACGTATTTGTCGCCCACGTTTACTTTAACGACTTTGATTCCAAACTCTTTCATTTTCTTTTCTAAACCGAAGTTGCTCATTTGGGTAACGACCACGGTGTCGTTATTAAGCTGCTTTTTTTTCTTCATGTGCATCGCGCAGATTGCTAAAATGTGATCGCCGTTAACG
>CAXSEH010000242.1:0-3423 GCA_964236345.1 uncultured Bdellovibrionales bacterium | reverse complement strand
ATCTGATTTGCGCTTCGATTATGCACATTGGCAGCCTAAGTCTTAAGCTGCAGGCGGGGGAAGGGTTGTGGCCGAGGGATGGAGTTCGGACTTAAGCTACTGCAGCTGCGTGAACTGAGGCGGCCTGCCCGCCGCCGTGGCTTGGATTTTAAACTTATATTGGGTGCCGTCAGAAAGTTCCTTTTTATAGCCATCTAAAAAGCTCAAAAAGAATTTTGCACGTTCTTTAAATGCCGGTTTGGCTTTCATATCGAGTGAAATATTATAGGCGCCAATGATCGGAACAATTTGGCCGCCCATGTTTTGGATCGTAAGCCCTAGATCACCTTTTATGTCTCCGTAAAATTCATCCTTATTTGTGCCAACTTTACCGGACTCGATGGTGAACTTTCCGTTCGCGAGTTTTCCTTTAAGTTCAATGAGTGCCAGTTTTATTTCGGGTAAATTAACGCGTCCTAAATCTTGCAAAGTCAGGCTAGAGGTCGGAAGTTCAAATTTAGAAATCGTAACGGTGATTTCCCCTTCAGGTTGTTCGCCAAAAGTAATGTCGGCAATTGCTTGCGTAGAAAAAGCTAGCTGTCCCTTTATCGGAAGGCTTAAATTCACCAGATCTTTTATTTCTTTCAAACTTAAATTTTGCGCCGTCGCATCTAAATTATATTTATCGCCCTTGGTGCCATCCTTCGCGTCTGATTTTCCGGCCATGGATGGCGTAAGTGAAACCTTGAGGTCGCCTTTTAAAAAACCTTGCGCGTGGAATGTGCCGCCCGGTTTTCCCTGGATCAGCGCCGAAATGGAAGGCGTCGCTGAGAGTTCTTCCACGGTTAATGTAGAAATTTGAGGAGTTTCGACGAAAACTTTATCTAACGTGACCGAGGCCGTTAAAGGATTAATATGAAAATTATCAAATTGCAAAAAGACCCGGTTGGCGGTGAGTTTCGAAACTTGTGACGAAACCAAATCATTCAAATCAGAAAATGGAAACAGAACGAATAAAAATACGATGACTAAAACCGCACCTAGCAAAAATTTACCGAAATTATTTTTGATAAATCTAAAAAAGATGACAATTGAATTCATCATTCGGTATCACCGCTCTTTTTACTGGTCGAACCTTTTTTTGCGGGTTTTTCAACCTCGGGCGGAAGATCTGGAATAGGTTCGGGTACGTTTAACGAGTAAAGTTTAAAATCGACATCGAAATAACGTGGGTCGGCGGCGTGCGCGGTAATGGCCATGTCTTTCATCTTTACCGTATCCGATAGACCTACAATGTTAGCGCCAATATCGACGATTTGTTTGATATTCAATTTAGAAAGTCGAATTTCAATTCCGTAGCTAACAAGGTTTGGCGGAATGAGACCGGCTTCGGCGTTGATATCGGTAATACCGTTTGTTTGTTCTGGCGTTAAATCAGCTAGGGTTAAAATTCCGTTAATCGAAGACTTCAGGGCATCGACCGTCGGTGGCGTGCTGATGTTAGGCCGAGCGCTGGATTCGCGGTAAGTCTTAAAAAGGTCGCGGATTAAATTTCGCTTATCTTCAAAAGCGGTGATAGACGATTGAGACGTAAAAAATAACATCATCGGATATAAAACTAAAATCAAAAGTAAACCTAACGCCGCAAGGGCACGGGCTAACTTTTGCGACGCGGGCGTCAGCGTCTGGTAACGATCCTGTAGTTGAACGTAGGTTTGTGATTCACTAATTTTTTGGCCGACGTTCGCCGCCATCGCTTTGAGCTGTTCTTTTAAATCTTCTAGCCGACTCATTTGATAAGGCCCCGATCCGTTTTAAAAGTCAGCGCGAAGGAAACTTTATTGGCTTGGGGAGCGAGGGTTGAGGTCTGTTGGGTCACGCTTCCGATCGCTAAACTTTGTAAGTTCTTGGTTAAAGAAGCCAAGTCGCGTGGCGAACTTGCGTATCCGCTCATCTGGACGGTATCATCCTTAACGATGAAGCTCATCAAGTCGATTTTGACTTGATCTTTCGTTGGCGCAGCTTCGCTGACTTTTTTTAGAAGTTCCAACGCCGAATTCATTTGCGCAACTTGCGCCACGAGTTTGAGTTCCGCCGCCTTTTTCTTATTTTCACGAATGTATTTTTTGATTCCGGCTTCGTTCGCCTGCTTTTTCGGAAGGCGCGCGATCGTTTTTGCTTGGGATGCGATCGCTTCTTCGCCTTTTAGATTTAATTCGGTGGCGAAACTGTCTCTGAAGAAAGCCCACACAAAAAGAACGACCAATGTGGCCGCCATGATTTGTACCGAGGTTCCCCATTGCTGCATAAAATATTTGAACTGATCATTCTGTTTGGCGAATTCACCTTTTAAAAGATTTATCGGGGGGTTTCGGGGCTTTTTAAATCCCTCAATCGCTAAGGCAAAGGCCGTCGCGAATCTGACCTCGGTGCTAAATGCATTATCGGGCGTCGTAAAGGCAGCCATTGAATTGGAATAATTTTGTAGAAGCGAAATTGGGTTACAGGCGATTTCTAAATGCTGGGTTAAAAATCCGCCCAGGTTCGGTAGCATCGAAGCGACGCCCGTAAAATTAATTTGTCCGACCTCGGCGTTGAGCTCGCTTTGCAGTTCAAGCAAGGTCATCTGTAAATCCCGAATTAATTCACGTAGGGATTTACTCAGCGTGTTCGAGATCTGAGATTGTTCAAAACTTGCGCCCTGCTTGTTCAGCAAGATGACGCCTTGATTTTGTAAAATATGAATGGCTTCGATCGCCGTGATTTGGTTCTTTTTGATAATTTCGTCAATAAGTTGGTGCGCGCCCCAATAAAGACTTCGCACAAAGATCAATCGATTATTTTCGTAAGCGGTGAATAAAGTTTTTTTATGGCCAATGTTTAAAATGACTTGAACGTTTTTTTTCGGTTTACTCAGTTCGTCAAACTGCATCGAATTTTCGCTAACGGTTGGAATGGGCTGATCCCATTCTTCGATAAGGTTGGCGAAAGCCAAGCCTTCAATGGTGATCAGGTGCGGCTGAATTCCAAAATTAGCGGCCAGGCTCATCAGTCTTTCGACGTTAGATTTTGGGATTGCGTTCGCTAAAATTTCGGCGGTCACGCCTTGCGTATGAATGATTTTTGCATCAAAAACGCAAAGGTCGGTATCGAATGGAATGTCTTCTTCCATCTCGAAGGAAAGACTTTTTTGAATTTTTAGACGATCGGAAAATGGAAATGACTTATGGCGCGTCGTCACCTGATCTTGAGGCACCGCCATCACCCAGCGCGATTGACTGTAATCGCCGGTACCTAAAAACGCGCGCACGAATTCAATGACTTCAAGTTCTTTATCGTGGCCCGAAAGATTTGGATTTAATATTTTTTCGTGAAGCTGATTAACGGTGACATTTTTTTTATTGAGGTTGAGTTCGACAATTTTGACCGAGTGTTCACCG
This sequence comes from uncultured Bdellovibrionales bacterium, assembly GCA_964236345.1. Classification (GTDB taxonomy): domain Bacteria; phylum Bdellovibrionota; class Bdellovibrionia; order Bdellovibrionales; family Bdellovibrionaceae; genus Pseudobdellovibrio. The sequence continues at coordinate 4 of CAXSEH010000242.1, read as the reverse complement.
ATAT
>CAXSEH010000241.1:0-3435 GCA_964236345.1 uncultured Bdellovibrionales bacterium | reverse complement strand
TAGACTTTTAACCAGCGTTTTAAATGTTCAATCTCAAGGAGGGGTTTTCATGAAGTTATCTACACTGACAATAGGATTGTCGCTTGCACTCGCAAACACCGCATTGGCGGATGATTTGCTAATCAAAGTAGCACAACCGGTTTATACAAAACAGGCTGCACTTTATTTTCAATCACAGGGTTTAAAATCAGAAGCTGTCACCGAACAGTGGATTCGCATTCAGGGAAACTTGAAGCAAGCGGACGCGATGAAATTCTTAGAAAGCGGATCAATTCTGCACGTTCAAAAGAATTTTAAAATTAAACCGATGAAAAATCCAAGTCTGCAGGCTGCCTTGCAAACTTACTTAGCCGCCCATCCGGAAGAAGCCCAAGCGCCTTTCGCAGCTGATCCTCGAGATAATCCGGCCATTCCAGCCGCGCCTTCTCAAGGCACCGGCGCCGATCCATTATTCGCCAAGCAATGGGGAATGAATGACATGGGTTTACAAAACGCGTTGAAAATCAATCCGGGCTCAAACAACATTATCGTTGCCGTCATTGATACCGGTGTGGATTACACCCATGAAGACTTAGCGCCGAACATGTGGAGAAATCCAAAAGAAATTCCGGATAATAATATAGACGACGACAACAACGGTCTAGTTGACGACATCGTCGGTTGGGATTTTTTAGATAACGACAATAAGCCTTACGATTTAGCCGCAAAAGATTTGGGCGAACTTTTAAATGGCGGAAACCCGGGTCATGGAACACATTGTGCGGGTAACGTGGCCGCTCGAAGTGATAATGGAGTCGGAATTTCTGGAGTGGCACCGCACGCGCAAATTATGGCGATGCGATTCATCGGTCACGAAGGAACAACGGACGCTGCCATTAAAGCGATTCGTTACGCGGTCGACAACGGCGCGAAAGTACTTTCAAATTCATGGGGTTCAGAAGGCGAAGATTCAGCGGACGCTGCGGAAAACCAAGCTTTGCGCGACGCGATTCAGTACGCGGCCGATCACGATGTATTATTCGTAGCGGCGGCCGGCAATTCAACGATCAATAACGACACCAGCCCGAAGCGCGGCTTCCCGGCAAGTTACGATCACCCGAATATCATTTCGGTTGCGGCCGTTGATGTGGCCAACAAATTAGCTTCGTTTTCAAACTACGGAGCAACGACGGTCGACATCGCCGCACCAGGCGTAAAAGTTTTCTCGACGACGGTCGAAGGAAAATATTCTGACACCGTGATTCCGCTTTTGGGAGCAAACTGGGATGGAACTTCAATGGCTTGTCCGCACGTTGCGGGAGCTGCCGCCCTATACTGGTCAGCGCATCCGGAAAAAACTTACGCGCAGGTGAAAGCCGCGATTATGTCTTCTGCGGTAGCGATCCCGAGCATGACGGGTAAAGTAGTAACTAATGGAAAATTGAATGTTGAGAAGTTGATGCAACAGCCTTAATTCTTTTGAATAATGAAAAATGAAAAAGGCCGGGTTTAAACCTGGCCTTTTTTTTTACGCCGCACCTAGCGGCGTGTAATCGACGTTGATCTGCTGATCAACTGCCGGAACCGCGGTTCCGTGAAACTTGATCACGTACGTGGTTTTTGAACCACTTACTTCGGTTTCTAATGTCCAACCGTTAACCGGGTCTTCGGCAATCATCACGCCGCCCACGGCAACCTTAATGGTTTGCTTGTTCGGAACATCTTTTAAACGGTACGAAGTAATGATCTCGACAATGCGGGCTTTGATATTCGAAACGGCTACCGCCAGGTCAGGCGCGCAAATTGATTCCTTAATTCCACCCGAAGCGTCTGCCAATTTCATATACTTTGTTCCAACCGACACGAACCCGCCTAAGTTATCGCAACTTACATTCTGAATGGTTCCGATATAATTTGCTAGCCAAGCACGGCCGCCAGTTTTGAAATTAGGCTTAAAAGTATTCATGTAGTTAATGAAGTCATTGGTGTCGCCGTTTCCAAACTCTGAACTGTTATCATTTTCATCGGCTAAAAAGATGACGGCGAATAATGCGTCTGCGCGAATATAGCCAGGCGCTTGAGAATCGGCGTAAGCTCCGGTTACAAACGCTAATGAATCTAAACCTCGTTCGTTGTCGGATCCGGTATCGCCCGCAACGATTCGTGGCGCCAGCAAGTTAATGTTTGCGGCCGTCAAATACTTGGGAGTTCCGATAATTTGACGAGACATGGGATAAGAAGATCCAGAAGCCATCGTCGTCGTCGTGACCGCGACGTGATAGTCCATTCCCAGACGGTTCAGCGCATTGATCATATCCGGAACGCGCGCCGAAAGCCTTTGTTGGTGTTGGGTCATCGAAGTTGAATTATCGATGACAAAAAGAATATCAACTTTGTTATTGTAGACGATCGTTTGGCCGAAGCTTTCACTGTTAGATGGAAGCGCGAAGCTTGTAGCCTTATTGTTGCAGGCCGTAGCCGCTAGCAAGACCAAAAATAGTGATACGGTCTTTGTAAGTGTGTTCATTCAAAATCCTTTTTGAGGTGTTTCGTTAATTAAGCAGCCTTTTTAATATTCGTGAATTTCGCGATTTTTTCTTTAGCCGCGGCAGACACGTGTAAGAATTGAACTCCGTACTTAGAGCCCACTTTATTCACCACTTTGCAAATTGCATTGAAAGCCGGAACTTGGTCAGAAGGTTTAAAGTGAAGGTACAATTGCTTTTCAAGATCAAATTGCGCATCATTCGCGGTAAATCCCGCTCCGCCCGCACTAATTTCAAAGCTTTCGGCTTTAAAAAGTTTTTTGCGATCGTGAAGCAAAAGGCTACTGCCATATTGCGCGCGCGCGTGCTTACGTCTAAAAAATATTTCTTTATCGGTCGTCGTTGGCGTGGTTTTCATTGCCTCAAAAATTTCTTTGATGCGGTCCGGAGTATACTCTGGCACCTCTGCTAGTCGCTTCCACGAGTCCAACCCGTGACGCCAGATAAAATCGAATTCAAATAAAGTTTTACTTTGTAACATTTGAATCATTTCAAGCTGCGAAAAAGGACCGTAGTTGTTTTCTTGCTTCAAGATGTACCATGAGCGGTCCCGCACCGGATCATTCTGCATCTTCTGCGAACCCGAATTTTTGATCGGGCTTTTAAAACTATTATTGAATAAAGTCGTGAACAATGGAGATTCAAGCAGTAAAATCCAGTCATTATTTTTTTCGTCGTAAATATAATCATTCCACATTAGATTTTTCTGATCTAACTTTTCGGCGATTTCTTCAACCGTCCATGGACCTTTTTGAATTCCTAAATGTGCAACAAAGTATTTTTCCATATTCACAAACCCTTATATTTTAAATAAACGAATCTACTGACTTTTCGGATTTTAGTGAGTCGGTCTTGAATAAATCTTATAGTGATTAACTTTTTGACAGGACGAAGGAAGCGTTAAGCCGCT
>CAXSEH010000240.1:0-3457 GCA_964236345.1 uncultured Bdellovibrionales bacterium | reverse complement strand
GCAATTTGCTTCAGATCACTTAAATCGATAACCATGGGGATCACGTTGGTCGAAAACTTGGCCTTTAATTTATTGGCGTCAGTCTGGCTGCGCACCGTCGCTAGAACTCGGTAACCATGGTGATCTAAAGCCCTTACGATGTCACTGCCTATACCCGAACTTGTTCCGGTCACTAGAATCGTTTTCATGAAGTCAGAGTGTCTCAAATTAGGATGATAATCATTAAAATAATTTCGGTAGACCTAACGGCATCCTACAACTTCTAAGATGTTTTTTGCGAAATCAGCAAGCCCTCTTCAGTTGGAATAATCACCGAGTTTAAATTTCGGTTGCTGAAAGCCATTTGATTCATTTGCTGCACGGCCAGAATCTGTTTCTCACTAAATTTCTGCGTGGTCGCCTGTCCCCATACCGCACCGGCTAGAAAAATATTGTCGACAAAAATCAAACCATTGACCCGCGTATTTTCTAGAGCCCAATTGAAGTAATCTAGGTAGGCCGATTTGTTACCATCAATAAATACGGCATCGAAGGGCCCCTCGGAATTTAATTCAATCAATTTTTCGCGGGCATCGCCGACCATGAGGTGGCAGCGCCCATTTTTAATATCGTGTGCGAGAACTTTTCCCGCTAGACCTGCGTGCTCAGGTGACTTTTCGATGGTAAACAGCTTACCGTCGCTGGGTAAGACCTCAAGGATGTGCAGGGCTGAAAGCCCTGTCAGGGTACCAATTTCTATGACTTTGTGCGGTTTAATCGTGCCCAAATAAAATTTAATAATTTGAGCCTCAGTGGCCGAAATCGAAATAGATTGAAGCCCCAAGGTTTCTGAATGCATTCGCGCTTCCATCATGAGTGTATTTTCTGCGGGTGCTAATTTCTGTATATAGTCATAGCTTTTCGGAAGGTTTTTTCTCATACTGTTGATCCTATGATGACGCTCGTAAAATTACCACTTTTGATTTTTGATTTAGATGGAACCTTAATTGATTCGGCTAAAGATTTACAAGTTTCGATGAACGTTATGTTGAAGCGTTACGGTCGTAGCGAGGTTGATCTTCCTATGTTGACCAGTCACATCGGCGACGGTTTGCAAAAACTAGTGAATGATTTTTTTCCCGAATACCTACTTGAATCCAAAGAAAATGAAGAAAAAGTTAGCGAGTTCTTAAGCGTCTACGAAAGTAATATAACCCAACACACGACGCTATACCCTGGGGTCGAAGAATTTTTGAAAACTTATGAAGGTCCAAAGGCCCTCGTTACCAATAAAGCGATTCATCCCACTTTAAAAATATTTAAGCATTTTAAGTTAGATCAACTTAAGTGGGTTGATCTGATCGGCGGAGACTCGCTGCCAGAACGCAAGCCGTCAGCCCTTCCGCTGTTACACGTGATGTCCAAAGCAGGGTATGACAAATCACACACCTGGATGATTGGAGATGGGCGACCTGACATGAAATCCGCAATCGCTGCAGGCTGCACCAAGGTCGCAGTTCACTACGGCTATTCGAAACCTGAAGAGCTTTTACCGTTTTCACCTACGCACACGCTCAATTCATTTTCAGATTTGCCACTTCTAATCAAACAAGAATATAAATCATAAGCGGCAAAGTTTTGATTTTGATGTTTTCTGATTGCTGAAGACGTGCCCAAACAGTATATTTTCTAAATGTCAGACACTCTTCTAGAAGTTAAAAATCTTCGCACTAAATATAATACCGACGACGGAGTCATTTACCCCGTTGACGATGTTAGCTTTCGAGTGAAAAAAGGCCAAACCTTAGGGATTGTAGGAGAATCAGGCTGCGGCAAGTCGCAGACCGCACTATCAATCATGCGTCTTATTCAAAAGCCGGGAATGATCGAATCTGGTGAAGTACTGTTTAAAGGTGAAAGCCTTTTGAAAAAAACCGACGCGCAAATGCGAGAAGTTTTGGGCAATCAAATGGCGATGATCTTTCAAGAGCCGATGACCTCGTTAAACCCAGTTTTTACCATCGGCGACCAAATTGAAGAATCTATTCGTCTTCACAAAAAAGATTTATCAAACGCACAAATCAAAAATCGCGCTATCGAAATGTTAAAACTTGTGGGAATTCCGGCACCAGAAAAAAGATATTCGGAATACCCGCACCAACTTTCGGGCGGCATGCGCCAACGGGTCATGATCGCGATGGCGATGAGCTGCACGCCGCAGCTCATGATTGCCGACGAACCGACGACGGCCTTAGACGTGACCATCCAAGCCCAAATCTTGGATTTGATGAGAAAAGTGCAAAAAGAATTTGATGCCGGCATGATTTTAATTACCCATGATTTGGGAGTGGTAGCCGAAATGTGCCAAGACGTACTTGTCATGTACGCCGGCAAAGTCATTGAATACGGAACAGTTGAAGACATTTTTTATCGACCTCGTCATCCCTACACCAAAGGGCTTTTGAATTCGATTCCCCACTTTGAAACCGGACAAAGACTTAAAACCCTTCAAACAATTCCGGGCCTTGTCCCAAATCTTTACAAATTAGATGGCGGTTGCCGCTTTCGCGCGCGTTGCACCTACGCCACCGAAATTTGTAAAACGAAAGATCCTTCGCTTGAAAACTTACGCGGTATTCATCGGGTAGCGTGTTACAATTCGGGCTCTACAGAAACGGTTCAATCATTATGAATCCAAATTCTTTACTTAAAGTAGAAAACATCACGAAGCAATTTCCGATTTACGGTGGATTATTTTCGAAACAAATCGCGGCGGTTAAGGCCGTTCAAGATATTTCCTTTGAAATCAACAAAGGCGAAACCTTAGGTCTGGTCGGAGAATCCGGTTGCGGCAAATCGACGTTGGGTCGAAGCCTGATTCGCCTTATCGAACCCTCGAGCGGAAAAATATTTTTCAAAAATAAAGAAATTACTCACGTCAACGGCGACGATCTTCGTGAGCTTAGAAAAAAAATGCAGATTATTTTTCAAGATCCATACGCGTCGCTTAATCCGCGTATGACGATCGGTGCAATATTAGAAGAACCGCTCATAATCCATAATTTATTCCCAAACAAAAATGATCGGATGAGCCGGGTTCGTGAATTGATTGATCTGGTCGGACTACGCCCAGAACATTTATCGCGTTATCCGCACGAATTTTCGGGCGGTCAACGACAGCGCGTGGGCATTGCCCGTGCCCTGGCGGTGAATCCCGAGCTTATCATTTGCGATGAACCGGTATCGGCCTTAGACGTTTCAATCCAGGCCCAAGTTATTAACTTACTGATGGAGCTGCAGCAAAAACTGGGACTGACTTATATTTTTATCGCTCACGATCTAAAAGTCGTCGAGCACGTGTCCCACCGCGTGGCGGTTATGTATCTCGGTAAGATTGTCGAACTAGCTTCCGCGGATGAATTATACCGAAATCCCAAGCATCCGTACACGAAGGCACTACTTTCGGCGATCCCCGTGC
>CAXSEH010000239.1:0-3472 GCA_964236345.1 uncultured Bdellovibrionales bacterium | reverse complement strand
AAAAATCGCCGCGCGAACTTTGTTCCAACGACAAAGTAATCGCAAAGTAAGTAAAGGTTTGAAGTGAAGGTTTTGTTAATTTGTCGAGATTTTATTTTAGCAGCCGGTCTTTTTTTTTTAGTCGGCTGCGTAAATTTTCCGGCTCCTATTGAAGATTACACATTGGCGGATGCGGCGATCAAGGCCGCAAAGTCCGTTCAGGCCGTCAGGTATTCGCCAGGCTTCTGGCACCAAGCCGAAGAATTTTACAGACAAGCCCGCATCCTTTATCGCGAGCGCGAATACGAACAAGCAAAAGATCTTTTTGTTCAAGCTCGGCAAGCCGCTGAAAAAGCGGAAAATTCGGCCCGTCTGCTCAGACAAAAAAATGGAGACATCTTATGAAAATAAATTTCAAAATCGCTGCGCTTGTTATCTGCTTTTTCACTTTATCAAGCTGTTTAAAAACGCGGTCTGATGTCGGCGAGAATGAACAGTCACAAGTGTACTCTAAAAAGAATTCGAATAATCAGCAGTACAATCCGCCCGAATCGCAATTAGAACAGCGTCAAACTAGTTCGCGGGCCGCAGACGAACGTGACGACTTAATCCGCGCCCTCAATGGTCGGGTGGAAAGTCTTGAAAATCAAATTGCCAGTGCGAATAAAGAAAAGTCTTCGGCGAATTCGCAAGAATCCCAAAAGGTAGCCCTGCTGCAAGAGGCACTCGCGAAAATGGAAGCCCAAATTCAAAGACTTGAAGCCGAACAAATTCAGAAAAAGGCAGCGCAAGAAGCGGCGGCCGTTGCGGCTAAAGCAGAAAAGATCGAAGAACCTCCACCGTCAAAAAATGCGAAGAAAACGGGAAAGGAACGCGTCGCCCTTAAGCCGTCCGAGAAAAGCGCTAATACCTATGACGTTGCGCAAGGATTTTTTGCCGGACGTGAATGGAAGAAAGCCATCTTAAATTATCAAAAATACGCAGACGATTTTCCGCGTGGAAAAGAAGTTGCGGATGCTAAATATAAAATTGGCGTGTGCTTTCAAGAACTCGGGATGAAAGAAGAGTCGATGGCATTCTACGAAGAAGTGGTTGCAAACTACGGTAAAACCGAAGCCGGTAAAAAAGCAAAAATTCGCTTAGTTAAATTAAAAAAATAATATTGTGAAAACGATCAATCGGGTTCTTTCAGTTGAAACTAGTTGCGATGATACATCCGTCGCAATCGTTGAAGCTGGGGGCCGCGTCGTCGTTCAAGTCGCGGCTAACCAAGATTTAGCGCATGCCCCATTCGGAGGAGTTGTCCCTGAGATCGCAAGCCGAAATCATTCGGTCGCGCTACTTCCCCTTATTCAGTTAGCGCTTGAAAAAGCGAATTTAAGTCTACCGCAAATAGATGGATTAACCGTGACGGACCGGCCGGGGCTGATCGGTTCGTTAATCGTCGGAATCATGACGATGAAATCGATCTCGCATTCATTTGGTATCCCGCTGATTGGGGTCAATCATCTAGAAGGACATTTGTTAGCACCATTTTTGAAAGATGATGATTACGAACCTCCAAAAGATTTTGATTATCCCTACGTGGCACTGGCCGTCAGTGGTGGGCATTCTAGCTTATATTGGGTCAAGGGCGTTGGTGATTATACGGTGATCGGTACCACGAAAGATGATGCCGCGGGTGAAGCATTTGATAAATTTGCGAAGATGATCGGCCTTAGTTACCCAGGTGGCGCGTTGGTTGATCGAAACTCGAAAGGTGGGAACGTTAAGAAATATGACTTTCCCCGTAGTTTAATTTTAGAAGATAATCTGATGTTTAGTTTCAGCGGTCTTAAATCATCGGCCCAACGTTTAGTTTCTAAAATGTCGACGGAAGAAATCGCAGCGGACCGAAGCGACCTGTGCGCCTCTTACCAAGAGGCCATCGTCGACGTTCTGCTAAAGAAAACTTTGAAGGCGGCCGAACGCTTTCAATGTCAAAAGATCGTGATTACGGGTGGAGTAAGCGCCAACGGTCGGTTGCGTGAAAGGGCCCAGCAGATGGCCCAACAACATCATTTCGAATTGGTAATACCGCCATTAAGATATTGTACCGATAATGCCGCCATGATTGGTTACGCAGGAATGTTAAGACTGCAAAGGGGAGAGCAATCAGGCCTGTCATTAGGGCCTTCATCGCAATTGCTTGAAGTAGATTTTAAATTTGATTTACAGTAAGGATACACCGCATTGAATGCCGCTGAACGATTAGAAAAAAGAATGAACGAACTACACCTTTTTGCGAAAAAATCGTTGGGGCAAAACTTTTTGGTTTCCGACCATGTTATCCAAAAAATTATCGACGCGACCGCCGAACTGAAATGCGACAAAGTTGTCGAAGTGGGGCCAGGCTGCGGCGCCCTAACGGATATTCTGAAAGAGAAGTATTCAAACCTCATATTAGTTGAATTAGATTTTGCCCTCATTCAATTTTGGAAATCTCAAAATTTAGAAGTCATTGCGGGTGACGCGCTTCGAATAGATTGGGCTTTCGCAAAAGACCACATTTTGGTTAGTAATCTGCCTTACCAAATTTCATCTTCGTTGGTTATTGACCGAAGCTTAGACCAAATCCCATTACCGGTCATGATCCTTATGTTCCAAAAGGAAGTAGCCCAAAGGATAAGATCGGTATGTCAAAACGAACACTACGGTATGCTTTCGGTCTTCGCCCAAGAATTTTGGACCATCGATACGGTTTGCGACGCGGGTCCGCGTGATTTCCGGCCACCGCCGAAAGTTGCAAGCCGCGTTTTAAAATTCTTGCCCCGGGCTACCACCGTCCAGAATCGGCCTCAGTACTTACAGTTCGTCAAAGCTTGCTTTCGGCAACGACGACGGGTTTTAACGACCAATTTAAAGGGGCTTTCCGCCCAGGACTATGATTTGGATCGACTTAGCCAATGGTTTGAGCTAAATAAAAAAAGCGAAAAGGTACGGGTCGAAGAGCTAAGCCCCAACGAAATAAATTCGCTGTATCATTTTTTAAAGGTTTAAACGATGTCGATTTTGATTGTCCAAGAAAATAAAAGTGTACGATTCGACTATCACGTCGTTGAAACTTTTGAAGCTGGGTTAGTCTTAACGGGCAGCGAAGTAAAATCAATTCGGGCAAAGAGCATTCAGCTTAAAGATTCATACGTCGCTTTTAAAGGGAATGAAGCTTTTTTACAAAACGTCCACATTAGCGAATACACCGCCAGCAGTTATAATAACCACCATCCGGAAAGACTGCGTAAACTTCTTTTGAATCGGCACGAACTGGACGAAATATTTGGGTCGCTCCGTGAAAAGGGGCTGACCTGCGTTCCGACCAAAATTTATTTTAAAAAAGGAATCGTCAAGGTTGAGCTAGCTTTAGTTAAGGGTAAAAAAAATCACGATAAGCGGGAAGCTATTAAGAAACGCGACGTTGATAATCAGCTTCGTCGGGTGAAACAGACCTCAAGGG
>CAXSEH010000238.1:0-3549 GCA_964236345.1 uncultured Bdellovibrionales bacterium | reverse complement strand
GCTACAAGGATGCTACTAAAGACTTACCGACTATTGCTGAATGGTGGAAACATTATCCGTACGGAAACATCGGCTGTGCTACCGGCCTTGTTTCGGGAGTTTGCGTTCTGGACATCGATGCCAAGCCGAATGCGGACTTAATACTTTGGGAGTTTGAAGCAAGATTCGGTAAAATTCCGAAAACACCTACCGCAAGGTCGGGTGGTGGCGGATATCACTTCTATTTCAAAACAGATATCCCATTGCCTTGCCGAGTTAATATAATTCGCGGAGTAGATTTTCGGGCTGATGGGGGCTATATCGTTCTGCCCCCTTCCATTCATGAAAATGGTAATTCTTATATTTGGAAAGAAGGCCATCATGTGAACGACTTGCCTTTTGCGCCAATACCGGAATGGTTGGTGAGCTTAGTCAAAAATTCTTCTGGATCCAATAGCAGCACCGGAGAAAAGCATTTCAAAAACGTAAGCGACGACTTGGTAGTTGAAGGTGTTCGCACCTCTACGATGACTTCCGTCATAGGGCATCTGCTCGCGCGCAACGTAAAGCTGCAATTAGTTAAATCTCTCGTGACATCTTTCAATCAAGTTAAATTTGTTCCTCCGCTTGAAGATAAAGTTGTTTTAGGAATTTTAGATTCAATTGCTAAGCGCGAATTGCAAAAATATGCCAACTGGAGATCTCATGAATAATTTTGAAGAATTAGAAAAATTCCAGACTGAACAAGCGGGCACTAAAAAAGATAAACGGGTTACGGAGATTTTGTTTGAAGCTTGCAATCAAATGGAGTTCTTTCATTCATCTGACAAGGAAGCCTATGTTACAATACCGCGCAATGGACATCATGAAAACCTGCCTCTGAAAAGCATCAATTTCAAAACTTGGCTGCGAAAGCAATATTACGATCTAACAAAATTTGCTATTCCAGATAAACAATTCAAGGAGGTTTTGGATACTCTAGAAGCCAAGGCGCTAAATGAAGGTCCAGAAAAAACTGTTTATTTTCGAGTTGCTCATGTTGGCGATAAAATTTATATCGATTTAACCAATGAAACTTGGCAGGTGATTGAAGTCAGCGCTTCGGGATCTCGAATTTTAAACGAATCTCCTGTAATATTTCGACGAGCTAAAGGGATGTTGCCTTTGCCGACACCTCTGTTTGGTGAAAGCCCGGGCAAGATAATCGAGTGCCTAAAGCGGTTTTTGAATATTGAAACCGTAAGTGATTTTACTTTATTAGTTGGCTGGCTGATCAGCACTTTAGGAACTGACGGACCATACTTGGTTCTGGTGCTTTACGGTGAGCAAGGTACAGCAAAAAGTACGACGGTCAGGGTGTTACGAAACTTTACTGATCCGAATATCACACCGCTACGAAGACCTCCAAAAAGCACTGATGATTTGATGGTCATGGCTCGAAGTAATTACGTGGTGGCTATTGATAATATGTCGCATCTTACGGACTGGATGTCTGATGATCTCTGCGTCCTTTCGACCGGCGGCGGACTATCAAAACGTAAGCTTTATAGCGATGACGAAGAAATCGTTTTAGATGCAAAGCGACCAATCATTGCAAATGGCATCGATGAATTCGTGGCTAGAGGAGATCTTGCCAGCCGATCGATTTTTCTAAGCCTACCTTTAATTCATGGAGCCCAACGTAAGTCAGAAAAAGAACTATGGAAAGAATTTGCCATTTATCAGCCGTTGATTTTTGGAGCGCTTCTTTCGGCTGTTTCCGAAGGCCTAAAAAATATATCAACATTGGTTCAATCCGAAAACCCGAGAATGGCTGACGCTTGGCGATTTATAACCGCCGCAGAAACAGCTTTTGGTTGGCCGCAGGGGACCTGCATAGATGCTTTTAATAAGAACCAGCAGAAAGCGAACGAGGTTGTGCTGAATAGTTCTGGGCTGTATCCATTTATTTCGTCATACGCGCAAGAGCTGGGCGGGTTTTCAAATACACCGCAATTCCTGCTTAACAAAATTAAAAACGATGCGACCAAATTTAACATTTCACCTTCAGAAATGCGATTTTTGCCGAGTAATCCAAAAACTCTATCAGACAAGCTCTGTCGCTTGGCGCCGGCGTTAAGATTGAATGGGATCGACATTAGTTTTGATAAGTCATCAGGAAGCAACTCTAGACGAATCATTCATATCAAAAAACAGGGAAATTTCTGCGACGCGTACGACGCAGATCAATTGGGCGACTCGAGCGACGCAGAAAATCTTCATTCTTAGCTTTGTAGGCTATTTTACGTTGAGTGGGATTAAGTCTAGTAAAGACGGCTCCCGCTCAAGTTTTTGATGGTTCGGAGCCGACAGTGCATACGATTTATTACTGGGCTTTGATTTCGGTTCTTGTTGAAAGATGCCTAACGACTTACCCAAAAGCTCCAGCGCCTTCATTTTACCGCCATTGCCATATTCATCGAACGCAATTCGTTTCAGAGTAAGAAGAATGTGATCTGAAGTGATGTCTGCGCGTTCCAACTGTTCGCGTAGGCCCTTTTCAACTGCTTCTGAAATATTAACATTTTTTAACAAACGACATCCTGCTGGCCCTGCTGTTTTTGCGGAGTAGCCGGCGTTTTTAGCCGCTTTAGTTGCGTTCCTACACTGTAGATATTCATTGATGAAATGTCGCTGCTTGGGTGTAAGGATTTTTTTAGACAAGTGTCCTCCTCAAAATAAGCCGTTATTCAAATGATACTCGCATTTAAGGAAAATTGAAAGGAACGGTTATCTGCGAATGCCTCTACCTTTAGCGGGGTTAAGTAGGCTCATTCGTAATTTCTTTAATCACATCCTGAAGGTCTTGTTCCCAAGATAAAAGATGCTGGTTTGTTTGTTCTCTTGTTAATTCTAAGGCTTTAAACGAAGGCCCAATTCTCTTGTGAAAATTATCGACGGCAAAATAAGGTTCGTTTTCTACGTGCAATTTTTTAGTCGTACTTGTGTCGAGTTTCTGACTAAAAATATCGATCAATGCGCAGGTTTTTAAATCGTTAAGAGAGCCTCCGCTATTTAAGCTTCGGTAACAGTCTTGTGAATAAACTATTAATCCTGACATCCCAGCATTCTTGTAAATTTTCAGACTGTTTATTAGCGTAGATCTTACCATTTTTGAGTTATCATATTTCGCTACTTGCACGAAATTGCCAACTTTATTTCGAGTGTCGCCCCCCGCTTGATGAGATTCCAATGGGGTCGAATTCGCGCTTATAGGTTTTTTAAAAAAGTAGGATACGACCAAAACTGTAATAAAACCTAGCAAGCTATATCTGTTTATTGCAAAGACACTTGTACCATCTTCTGAAAAGAAGAAACCAAGAAGCACGCCTAAGAACGTTGTTACAGGTAAAAATAAAAGCACTAGCCATGAGAACAGAACGAAACCAAAGACCCAAATTAATAGTACCGAAATTAAAATTTCCGCGATCAGATTTTCAACGAGACAAGTCGAAAGCCAAATGCATGTGTAAGTCATTACCCAGATCAGAAGATAGATTCGGGTTTTTTAAAAATTGAATCAGGATTTCA
>CAXSEH010000237.1:0-3577 GCA_964236345.1 uncultured Bdellovibrionales bacterium | reverse complement strand
CGATCTCGAAGGAATAAAATAAAAGCTTACACTTTTATAGCAAGCCCTAGAATCAAATGTTTTACAGTTGAACGAACTTAATTGTTTCCGACAATGAGTAAACAACAGACCTGAAGCTAAGCCTAAGCCTCAGGTCTTTTTTTTTGTCTTATGGATTTGACTGGACGCATATTTAAAGAAGGTCTACCTTACGCCTAGGAGACTTTATGAAAATCGATATCGGCATTTCAGAAAAAGATCGCAAACAAGTCGCCCATGATTTATCAAAATTATTGGCCGACACTTACACCTTATATCTTAAAACCCACAATTTTCATTGGAACGTCGAAGGACCCATGTTTCAAACCCTGCATGTGATGTTCATGGGTCAGTACACCGAAATGTGGAACGCTTTAGATTTAATCGCGGAAAGAATCCGGGCTCTTGGGCACTATGCACCTGGAACCTACACGGAATTTGCTAAGCTTTCTTCGATCAAAGAATCTAAATCAATTCCTAAGGCTACAAAAATGATCGAAGAGCTAATTTTGGGTCATGAAGCCGTCATCAAGACCAGCCGAGCCGGATTTCATGCGGCCGAAGCGGCAAAAGATCAAACCACCATGGACGTTTTGACTCAACGTCTTGATATCCACGAGAAGACGGCGTGGATGTTACGAAGTTTATTGAAAACATAAATGATCAAATCGCGAAAATCTTCAGAACGGGGTCAGGCGAATCACGGCTGGTTGCAGTCGGCCCACACATTTTCGTTCGGCAGTTATCACGATCCACTTCAGATGGGTTTTTCTAACCTAAGGGTTATCAATGAAGATCGAGTGGCGGCCGGTGCAGGTTTCCCACCCCATTCGCATCGCGATATGGAAATCATCACCTACGTGGTCGACGGTGCCCTGGAACATAAAGACAGCATGGGCAACACGGCCATCATGAAGCCCGGCGAATTACAAAGAATGAGCGCGGGAACGGGAGTCACGCACTCAGAGTACAATCCCTTAAAAAACCAAGCGTCACACTTTTTACAAATTTGGATTATTCCTGATAACGAAGGTTATCCTGCCAGTTACCAACAAAAAGATTTTTCTGATTCATTAAAAAAATCTGAATTGGTGTTATTGGCTTCTAACAGTGGGCGAGACGGGTCGGTCAGTCTTAATCAAGATGTGGATATTTTTGGACTCAAAACGGCCATACTCGGTGAAAGAATATTAAATACGGAAGCCCACAGGTCCTACTGGCTGCAGGCCATTAAAGGTACGGTGACGTTGAACGACGTAACTTGCGGGCCGGGCGATGCCCTGCAAGCTCGAAACGAAACCCGGTTACATCTAAGGTGGCAAGCCGGTGCTGAATTTATTTTGTTCGATTTACCTTGAGCGTGGCACAGCCTTAAGTTCA
This sequence comes from uncultured Bdellovibrionales bacterium, assembly GCA_964236345.1. GTDB lineage: Bacteria > Bdellovibrionota > Bdellovibrionia > Bdellovibrionales > Bdellovibrionaceae > Pseudobdellovibrio. Next base: position 2,179 of record CAXSEH010000237.1, on the reverse strand, counting down.
ACTCGGGTAAATTTAGTCACACTTTGCCACGCTGAACGCACGCTGGGCCTTGAGTCGAGCCCGCAATTAAGCAAAGATGTCCCCACAAGCGAGGTTTAAATGTTTAAAAGTGTATTCGCAATATCGGCCTTGGCCCTGTTTTTAGCTTCATGTTCATCTCATCCTGTACTGCCGCAAAAAACTGACATCAAAGTTTCTCGGGAAAAGCCCTCAGACAAATGTAAAAACTTGGGCCCGATTGAAGGTCGTTCTATTAAAATCAACGCAAAACCAGAAGACGCTTTAGACGATCTAAAGGCCGAGGCGATCCAAAAAGGGGCCGACTACGTAAAGATCGAAACGATCGGCGCTCAATCTTCTGTCGTTCGCGGCACGGCCTACTTCTGCAATTAGCGGCCTAAAGCCCGTCGTCACCGTCAGCCCTTAATTGTTGTCACTTCTGTCTCAGAAGTAGACAGTGGCTGGGGCTATAAGCATTTGAGTGCGTTTAGGGCGGCTTAAGTCTTGTAATGAGACAACTTCGTTAAGGAGTTGGTCGCATGTTGTACGTAATCTCTTATCGCACGTCTGTTGTCGCGGCCATCGCTTTAGCGATTTTACATATCTCGATGCCCTGTTCCGCGGCGCTCGCGATTCATTCTCCGAAAAGCGTGGTCGTTGCCGCTGCTCCTTCGGCTCCTGCTTCCGCGACTGCTCCAACCGTGACCGCTCCCATTAAAAGTTACCGAGAGTGGAAACAGACCATGATTTCAGACGCCGGCAGCCGCGTGAAATCTTTAAAAGAAAATCTTTGGAAATCGAGAACCTCGGCTTCCAGCACAACTGAAGCCGCCCTTGCGCCGGGTTTGCAGAACATGATTGATAAAGAAGAATTACAATTTTCCTTAGCTCAAGATTTAACGATCTCAGACTATTTCGTGGGCTATTTAACCAAGCAAAAGTCCCTCAGCACCGCTATTAAAGAAATTTCCGGACGTTTATCTGCCGAAGAAGTGGCCGAGCTGATGACGGCTTACGCAGACAACTTTTTCTCATCAAAACCCGCGCCGGTCATTCAGGCGCCCCGCGCCGATTCCGGCCTCTAAAAAAGTTAGTTGCCGTCGCGCATTATCCCCTCTGATATTTAATCTTTCGACGCCGACCTTGACATCCCCAAGCCGCGTTTCATATTACCTAGGCATACATTAACAAATACCAGAATTTCGTCTCTGAAATCTGGATCTTATAGGGGGTCATTTATATGGCAAAAGAATTAGGCGTTCGTCCTTTGCACGATAGAATTTTAGTTCGTCGCATGGCTGAAGAAGAAAAAACCGCAGGTGGATTATTCATTCCCGACACGGCCAAAGAAAAACCACAGCGTGGCGAAATCGTAGCAACCGGAAAAGGGCGCGTAACTGAAGACGGAAAAATTCTTCCTTTAGAAGTTAAATCTGGAGACAAAGTTTTGTTCTCTAAATACGCCGGCACCGAAATCAAATTTTCTGGAGAAGATTTTTTGATGATGCGTGAAGAAGACGTTTTAGGAATCATTCAGTAATTAAAATTAATTTTGTCGCGCTTAAGGCGCACAGATATTTCACTAAGGAGAATTTCAGATGAGTAAAGTTTTATTGTTCTCAGAAGACGCAAGAACATCGATTTTAAAAGGTGTTAACGTTTTAGCAAATGCAGTTAAGGTCACTCTTGGACCAAAAGGTCGTAACGTAGTTATCGACAAGTCTTTCGGATCACCACTAATCACTAAAGATGGTGTTACCGTTGCGAAAGAAATCGAATTAGAAAACAAATTCGAAAACATGGGCGCGCAGATGGTTAAGGAAGTTGCTTCTAAAACTAATGACGAAGCCGGTGACGGAACAACGACCGCTACGGTGTTGGCGCAAGCCATTTACCGCGAAGGTGCTAAGTTGGTTTCTGCAGGTCACAACCCAATGTCTATCAAACGCGGTATCGATAAAGCGGTTACTTTGATTATCGAAGAACTTAAGAACATGGCGAAGCCGGTTAAAGGTTCGACTGAAGTGGCGCAGGTTGGTTCTATCTCTGCAAACAACGACAAAGAAATTGGCGAAATGTTAGCTCATGCGATGGATAAAGTTGGCCGTGAAGGCGTTATCACGATTGAAGATTCTAAAACAGCTAAGACTGAAGTTACGGTTGTTGAAGGTATGCAATT
>CAXSEH010000236.1:0-3591 GCA_964236345.1 uncultured Bdellovibrionales bacterium | reverse complement strand
CTTTCAGTTCCGACAGTTCTTTCCACATACCTAAGGCCTCTTTCAGTTTAAATAAATAAAATTAACGTAGCTTCAAGGTGGCGATACTTAAGACCGCCAGCAAGATCGAGATGATCCAAAAACGCACAATGATCTTCGTTTCGGTCATGCCGCCTAATTCGAAATGATGATGGATTGGGGCCATTTTAAAAATTCTTTTGCCGGTCATCTTAAACGAAATAACTTGCGTGATGACGGATAATGCTTCGATCACGAATATACCGCCTAAGAAAACCATCAGAATTTCGTTATTCGTAAAGACCGCCATGGCTCCTAAAAATCCGCCAAGACTTAAACTTCCCACGTCTCCCATAAAGACTTGGGCGGGATAAGTATTAAACCAAAGAAAGCCAAGGCCCCCGGCCACCATCGCGGCGGTAAGAGGAGCCAATTCACCAGCTCCCGCCACGTGCGTGATTTGCAGATAGGAAGCGATTGAAAAATGGCCGACAATGTACGCGAATAAGCCCAACGTTGTTGCGGCCACGATGACCGGAACTATGGCTAAGCCATCCAAGCCGTCAGTTAGATTAACCGCATTAGCAGTTCCGACAATAACGAAGGCTCCAAATATCGCGTAATAATATCCTAGGTCCCAAGCGATGTGTTTCGCAAAGGGCACCGTCACGGAGGTGCCTAACTTATAATAATGAATCAGTATAAGAATCGTTAAGCCCGAAATTAAAAATTCTGCGGCCAAGCGAACTTTTCCCGAAAGTCCTTTGGAATTTTTTTTTGATACTTTGAGGTAATCATCGAAGTATCCAACCAAACCGAAACCCCAAGTGATAAAAACCGTTCCTAAAACTAAAGGATTCTGAATATCAATCCATAAAACTAAGGGGACGATTGTGCTTAATAAAATGAGCCATCCACCCATCGTGGGCGTTCCCGCTTTTTTTAAATGAGATTGCGGCCCGTCATCACGAATGGATTGACCAAAATGTTTTTGTTTGAGGCTTTCGATGAACTGGGGACCCCAGATAAGGCAGAGAAAAAAACCGGTAAAAAACGAGATGAAAGTTCGGACGGTGATGTAACGAAAGACGTTTAGGACCGAGTACTGGTCCGCCATCGAATAGAGCCATTGATAAATCATTTACAAGTCGTAGCACATCACGGCGAATCGTTCAAGAAAAATTTTCTAAGATCTTGAAATCATTGGATAAATCTTGCATTTAAAAGGCCTTTGTTTTAGTCATAATGGAATGAAAAAACAGTCTTCGCGTTCGAAAAAAGAATTACAAAATTTTGCTTTAGGAGAGTCGCACACGGAATACGCCAAAAGCTACAATCCAAATTTGCTTGAAGCCTTTGAAAATAAAAATCCCCAACAAATTGCGTGGACGACTTTTATTTGCACCGAATTCACATCTCTTTGCCCGAAGACCGGTCAGCCTGACTTCGCAAAGATATTCATAAATTACATCGCCGGTTCAAAAATGGTTGAAAGTAAATCTTTGAAACTTTACCTTTTCAGTTTTAGAAATCATGGGGATTTTCATGAAGATTGCATCCAAAAGATTTGTAACGACCTGGTGAACTTAATGAAACCAAAATATATCGAGGTGATAGGAGAATTCACTCCCCGTGGTGGAATCGCTATTTTCCCATTCGCGTCTTACGCCACTTCCGACAAAACATTTCAAAAACTTTACGCTGACCGACTGATGAACTACGCGCCAGGAAAGTATTCCGTTGATTTAGCAAAACTTTATTAGCAAACTGGCATGAGCCAGGAGCTTAGCGATGAAAAAATTGTTTTGCGGTTTTTTAGTTGTCTTCTGTTTTCTTTTGTCCTGTCAAAATACTGAGACAAAGACGGCATCCCAGCTTCCTGCGGCCCAACGGGTCAACGCGGTAGAGCAAATTAATAAACCCATAGTGATCATGATTTCAATCGACGGATTTCGTCACGATTACCTCGAAAAATTTAAGCCACCCACTTTACTCAGATGGGCTAAAGCGGGCGTCCGGGCTGAGGGACTTATACCAAGTTTTCCGACTTTAACTTTTCCGAACCACATCTCGCTGATAACCGGTTTGCGCCCGGGGCACCACGGAATCGTCGGTAATAAGTTTTACGAGAAACGACGCAAAAAGTTTTACGCCATCGGCGATAACACATCGGTCAATGATGGTAGCTGGTATCGAGGAACCCCACTGTGGGCCGCGGCGGAAAAAGAAGGGATGCTTTCGGCGACTTGTTTTTGGGTGGGATCCGAAGCCACAATTGGCGGAATAGACCCCACTTATCTTAAGCCCTACGATGCCAAAATTTCCAACGACCAGCGGGTGACCTGGGTTACCGATTGGCTTAAACTGCCGGATAATAAAAAGCCCCATTTCATTAGTCTGTATTTTTCGGATGTTGATTCAAATGGACATTATTTCGGACCCGACGCGGAAGAAACAAAAAGATCGGTCTTAGCGGTCGATTCTTCATTATCGCATTTAGAAAAATTTATCGAAGAAGAGAAAATGGACGTTCAGATCGTGGTCGTTTCTGACCATGGAATGAAGACGATTGAAAAAACAGTTGATTTGTCCTCGGCCATTTCACTCAAAAAATTCAAAACTTCCGGTAAGGGCGCCCTGGTGTTTTTGTATGCTAACGATGATGCGGATATTGAAAAAACCTACCAAGACATTAAAAAAATTCCGGGTCCTTTCAGGGTTTATAAAGCCAATGAATATCCAGAACGGTGGCAATTAGACGATATCAACCGCAAAGGCGATATCATTGTCGTCGGCGAACCGGGCGTTTACATAGGTTTTCAAGATGATTTTACCGGCAAAGCGGCGAACCCGATGAATAAGGCTACCCATGGTTGGGATGTGGAATCGACTACGGATATGAATGGGTTATTTATCGCAACCGGTTCCCTATTTAAAAAAGGACTTCGAATTCCCGCTTTTGAAAACGTACACGTCTTTCCGTTAGTGAAAAGTATTTTAGATCTAAGAGCCGAGGTTAAGATTGATGGTCAACTCGACGTCCTGAAACCTATATTACGTTCTTCGCATGTTCAATAAAGACCTGCCCGCGTTTTAATTTTCGAAATTTTTGTTGGTACACCAAACAAATGCGATCCGTAAATTCTGGAGCGTCTTTCATTTGCACGATCGAGGAATCGCAGAACGCCTTCATCACTCGCTCGGGTAAGATCGCGCACCCCGCACCGGCTTGAAGCAACTGTGCGATTACTTCTAAACTATTTGATTCGATTGTGCGTTTAAACCTTAAACCTTTTTTGTTCATCTTCGGTATTAAATTCTGCGTTTGCAGCAGGCTTGGCTCCAGAAGTAAGACATCATTATTGGCGCCTTCTTTTTTTGATCTCCAAATGGTAACCCGATCCTGAATCAGTTCTTTGATGACTAAGTCAGGATGCTCAAACGGATTTACAACAAAGCCCACGTCAATCTGCGAGCTAATAATCATTTCCGTCAGGTGACGAGACAGACCATGAACCAGCGAAATTTGAATCTCTTCGTTTTTTTTTAGAAAACTGGGAATCAATTGCGGTAACATATATTGCGCGACGGCCG
>CAXSEH010000235.1:0-3600 GCA_964236345.1 uncultured Bdellovibrionales bacterium | reverse complement strand
CAAGGCCGCAAAGTCTTCTAAAAAAATAACGACAAGATCTGAGGAAGTCGACTTACGAAACCATTGCCAAAGATTGGGAAAGGTATTCTGTTTTCGAACCTCTTTCAGACAGGCAAAGAAAGAACCGCCCTCAAGCAAAATCGACACGATAAGAATCGCAAGGCCCGCGTACGGGTATTTCAGTTCGCCGCCTTTATCTGAAAGTTTGTGGTAACCCTCGTAAATCGCGAATAATCCACCCATCGAAAAAAGTAAAATGGCGACCATGAATGACCAGAAAAAACTTTCGCGTCCGTAACCTAAGGGATGTTTTTCGTCGGCAGGCTTCATTGATTTTTTCGCGCCGATCAAAAGAAAAATTTGATTGGTACAATCCGCCAGTGAGTGAATGGCTTCGGCCAGTAACGAGGCGCTTCCGGTAAAAATGGCTCCGATAAATTTGGTGATCGCGATACCTAAGTTTGCGCCCAGCGCGATCATGATTACTTTTATGGGAGCATTGGTCGTAGCCGCCATGTCAGATTATATCTCGTCGCGAACTAATGTTAGGCGCGATTGGTAAGGAACGTTGACGAATAAAATCAGGCGGCCTATTCCATCGAAGTACGCAGTCCAACGAGCCGGCTGCAAAGTCGCGCGACAAAAATGAAAACCATCATCAATCACCGCGTTGCTATTTTGCTGAATGTAAATTTCATTGCCTTGATACGCGGTCGCGCTGCCAGCGCGGGCCTGTAACCAAGCGCCGTCGGGGTAAAGGCAAGTCGCCGACATTTCGGTTTGATACGCATTGAAATTAAAACGCAGTTGAAATCGAACGTCTTGGCCTTCAATATTTTCAAGGGCTACCCAGCGTCCCAAGATTCCATACAGCGGATAGGCCATCGCCCTCAGCGAAAAAAGACTGAAAATTGTAACGATAAATAAAAAGAATGGCCGACGAAAAAAAGTTCGATTCATAAAACCTCCCAGGGTTCAACTGGGGCTCAGGCTAGTGAGCGAAGACGGGAGGTGTCAATTTATGATGCAGCATCCATTTTGAAGAGCACGGAATACATCGCCTTAAGCATTTCTGGATCAAATCTTCCGGCTAACTTATTTTTCATCAGGTTCAGGGCTTCTGAGGGTTTCATAGGCACGTTGTACGAGCGCTGGGTGGTCATGGCGTCGTAAGTATCGGTCAGCGCCACGATGCGGGCGAAGGGGTGAATTTCGGTGCCCGAAATATCTTGGGGGTAGCCCCCGCCGGTCCAAGACTCATGATGCTCGTAGCAGGCGGCTTTGATGGCGTCAGAAATTCCCGGAAACTCGTTCAGGATTTTTAATCCGTACTGGGGGTGCATGCGCATCTGCACCCACTCTTGCTCGTCGAGTGGACCTTTTTTACAAAGGATATCTAAGGAAACATTTCTTTTTCCAACATCATGAAAAATCGAACTCTGACCTAACTCTTCTAAAGTTTTTACGTCGAAGCCCAGCGATTGACCCAATCCCAAAGAATAAATGCTGACGTCAAAAGAGTGATTGTAAGTATAGAAATCATGTCCCGATAAACTGATCAGGTTTCCGATTGAATCCGGCGCATCTTGCATGAACTGAATCAGATTTGCGACGATCGGTTTTGAATCGGCCAGGGCCGCACTGACATCCGGGTTTTCAAAAAGATCTTCTAAAATCGAAATTGAACTTTCGCGTAGAATCGCGGCTTTTTCGTTATTGGTGATCAGGCTTGAGTTCATCGAACTTTTCACGTAGTCGCGGTAAATTTGCTTATTTGCATTCGTGACGAAAAAAGTTTCGCCGGTATCTTTGTCATGAAGGGTAGCTACCTTCGCGGCCTGGATCTTATCGCCCGCATTTAAGTAGGTGATCATTTTCCCGTCAATAAAAATGAAAACCTCAAACGGAATGGGTTCTTGGGGGCGAATGGTGGTCAGGCGTATTCGGAAATAATCAGTGGGAGTCATGCTTAAAAGTGTACCCTTTTTGCTTGTTTGACGGATGCTTTTTTTGAGTATGAAATCAAACCATGGCCCTTCGTCTAGAGACCGAAATTCAATTCTTAAAAGGTGTTGGCCCGAAGCTTGGAACTTTGTTTTCGCGCAACGGAATCAAAACCGTTTCTGATTTGTTATTGCATTTTCCTCGGGCCTTTGAAGACCGCCGGGCCGCGCGCAATATCGCTAGTTTAAAAATCGGCGACATCGTCAGTGTAAAAGCTCGCATCGTCAGCGTGGCGTCTTTTAACATGGGAAGATCATCACGCAAGATTTTTGATGTTTTGGTTAAGGATTCTTCGGGGCAAATTCGCTGCCGTTATTTTCGTGTGCCGTTTAAGGGTTACTTCGAAAGATTCAAACCCAATCAAGAAGTTCGTATCGTGGGTCGCGTAACTGATTATCGAGGTCGGGTCGAATTTCATCATCCAGATATCAAAGACATCGACCCTGCGGAAGATTTGCAAGATGATCTCATCCCGATTTACGTCGAAAACGAAGGTCTTAGCACTGTCAAAATTTCGAAACTAATTCATTCGGTTTTTGAACAAATAAAAGAATGGCCCCAAGAAAAATTGCCGCTCGAAATGGTGCGCCGAAACAAATTAATTTCGCGCGAGCAAGCCCTGTACATGATCCACCATCCCGAACCCGAAAGCGGCGCCTTGTACAACGATTTTAAATCGGCTGCGCACCGAAGAATTATTTTTGAAGAATTTTTCTGGCTCGAACTATATTTAGCATCGAAAAAAGCGGGCCTAAAAAATGAAAAGGGTTTCGCTTTTAAATCACAGGATTTAAAAACTGAAAAACTTTTAACGTCGCTGCCTTTTAAACTAACGGGCGCGCAATTAAGATCTTACGCCGAAATTAAAAAGGATCTTGAAAGCGGAAAACCCATGAACCGATTGGTGCAAGGGGACGTGGGTTCCGGAAAAACCTTGGTCAGTTTTCTTTCGGCCTTGAAGGCGAACGAATCAGGATACCAAACCTGTTTAATGGCTCCCACCGAAATTTTAGCCGAGCAGCATTTTCGCAATGCCGAAAGGCTGCTGTCACCGATCGGTTTGCAAGTGGGTTTACTGACCCGTAAAACAAAACCAAAAGAGCGCGCCGTCATTGCCGAAAAACTTGCGGTCGGTGAAATTCATTTTTTAATCGGTACGCACGCGCTGATCGAAGACTGGGTTCAATTTCAAAATCTAGGGCTCGTGATCATCGACGAACAACACAGATTTGGGGTGGCCCAGCGGGGGATCCTTAAAAACAAGGGTTCGTCTCCGCATTTTTTAATCATGACCGCGACGCCCATTCCGCGAACTTTAGCGATGACGGTTTACGGGGACCTTGACGTTTCGATCATTGACGAAATGCCCATGGGTCGCGTGCCGATCCAAACGCGGGTCGCGAATGAATCCAAACGTCCGCAAGCCTTGCAGTTTATGATCGAGCAAGTGGCGAAGGGCCGTCAGGCTTACGTGGTTTATCCGCTCGTCGAAGAAAGCGAAAAGATCGACCTGAAAAATGCCAGCGACGAATTTGAAAAATTAAAAACGCAGTTTCCACAGGCACGCTTCGGTCTGCTTCACGGTAAAATGCGGCC
>CAXSEH010000234.1:0-3601 GCA_964236345.1 uncultured Bdellovibrionales bacterium | reverse complement strand
CGCTTTTTTAAATCCGTAAAGACCGTCGCGTACTCCGTAAATCCACGACTACGGCATTGATTATTCTTTCGAGTTCGGCAAACCCGTTCATGAAGTACCGGCGATGTTTGATTCTCACTTAGATAGTAATAAGAAATACTTTAACCGCCTTTTTTGGGACCGCATATTAGTTAAAGACGGTTCCTTTGTGATGATAAATGGAGAAAAGCTACCGTTAACTTGCGTCGTATTAAGTGGACAAGACAATCGTTTTGCAGACCCAAAGAGTATTTCACCCCTCATTCCCGAATTCGTTTTAAAAATATATTTCGTGGCGAACGACTTTAGTTGTCAGGGTCCATTAAAACCGGGGTGGCCAGAGACAGGTGGTCGCGAAGAAAATTGGGATACGTACCTTTATTACGAAATCAAAGATCCTACCATCATGTTACCGGTCGACGCGAAAATACGCTATAAATGGAATGAGTTTAATGTAACCTTGGTTGATAAAGGTGGCGCATGAAAATGTTAAGCGCCGCTTTGATTTTTATAATCAGCTTTTCTGTACAAGCGGCGCCAACATGGTATCCGCTTCCGTCCGAAGCCTGTACCTTTGGAAAATTATACCCGAAGGCGCAGCGCCTGCTTTTCGCGTTCGATTACGGCCACGCTTTAGTCTACGAAAGACTTTTGCAAAATCGCGGACTAATTTTAAAACCGAAAGATTTTGAAAAGAAGATTCTAGCTGATGTTATGGCCATTCTTAAAAATCCACCCAACGTGAAGGTCGATGAAAGTGATATCGCACCACAGTACGTATTAGATAGTCGATCGGAGGTAGTTTCGCCGGTGCATACAAGACCGGGTCGTTGGGTCTGCCCAAATCGCCCGAGAAGGCGATTTTAGTTTGTGCTACTTCGACGACTGCCATGGCGGCCCCAAGAATATGTCCGGCATATTTGAAAGTTGCGCGAATACCTGGAGCTACTTCAAATGAATCATCAAAAGCTTTCGGAACAAACTGCTTAAGTGCATTTTCCGCATCTTTTTCGGAAAAGAGCGGTAGCGCCGGTGAGTGTTTCGAGAACTTCTTTCGATTAAGCCATTCCGCTTCTTCTTCCTGCAGATGACCCGAGTCGGTTAGCAAAATTCGACAGAGGGCAAAAGTCGCTGGCGTACAGAAGATCTTGCCTTTGAAACCGTCGTTGATCAGTTTCGGAATATATCCTGAGTGATCAAGATGCGCATGACTAAGGACAATCGCATCAATAATTTTGGGATCAATCGGAAATCGATCCCAGTTTTTGAGGCGAAGCTCCTTCAGTCCTTGAAAGAGCCCGCAATCGATAAGAATATTACGCTGGTCGTTTGTCAGAAGATACTTAGAACCCGTTACGGTGCCTGCAGCACCAAGGAACCGTAACCGAAATTGAACATCTACAGCGTTGACCATTCTATACTCCCCTATAGTTGCCATTATGTCCCGAGCCAGGACAACTAGTCCCCCAGCGCTTCCCTCAATCATGCGTGCTCGCGATCTTACACATGGATGCTAGTACAGCAGGGAGCATACCACTTTTAGGAACAAGACTTCTATTCCACTTAGATCAAAACTATTTCAAAAGAGCTTTTCAAGGTTTCGATAATTTTAAAATGTAAATTTGAATAATAGGGTTGAGAATAATAGTAAAGATAGATGGGAATTTCTAAAACTTGCTTTGGGTTTATGATCTGCCGTGAAATTTAACACCTATCACTGCGGTGAATCCAAATAGCTTTCGAGTTTATCAAACATTTCCGTCCACCCCTGCATGCAATCAATATACATTTCTTTCGGGATTCCTTTTTGAGAAAAATTCAGTCGGCTTGAATTTTTTTCGGCGGGCAGAAACTCGAAAGTTATATAGACTTTATCGGGCCATTGACCGGGCATCTTCGCTTCCGCGGCCGTGATGGCGCGACCGTTCTTATCGGCAAACTGATCACTCATGACGATGAATTTATTTTCTACAATCTGTTCGAATTCGCCGGTCATGCCACCGTCGCCGTGTTCGGATCCTTCCATATTAATAAAATAACGGCCGCCCGTTTTGAAATCGATTTCGGCCGTCCCCGCACGTAAACCTTTTGGCCACCACCAGGCTTTAATTGCTTCCGAGTGCGTGAAAGCAGAGAACAGTCGGTCGACCGAAACTTTGAACTCGCGCTCCTGTTCAATCAATTGTGTTGAATCTTTTTGTTGGGAATTTTGCATTTTAAGCTCCTTTGTTTCGTTCTTCATGACTTGCAAAATGTCGACCGGCACAGGGTCCATTAAACCGGCAAGTTGTTAATTTTAAACATGAAGACGTGGATTGTTGGGACTTGGGGAAGTCTAGTTTCCCGGAAAAGGACCCTGAAGCAGGCTACCAGATTGAAAATGTAAACCGTGACATAGAAACCTTTTGCGCCAATAGTCATGCGAAGCCTCATTTCGAGGCTCACATCAACATGGAGAACGTATGAATAATTTCGTTATTTGGTTAGACACGCAAGACGCAAAGATTTTTGAACTAAAACCTGAAGGAATTGAAAAATCTCACGTTAAAAAAAGTGGACCTGACCACCACCACAACAAAAAAGATCAGGTTACGGACAGTCAGCTGGGGCATTATTTTGATGCATTGGCCGAAAAAATTAAGTCGGCCGATCAGATTTTGTTGTTGGGACCTAGCTTAGGCAAGAATCATTTCAAAACTCATTTGGAATCGCATAAATCTGGACTGGCATCTAAAATTATTGGAATGGAAAATTTAGAAAACGTTTCTGAAAAACAGATTTTAGAAGCGTCCCGAACTTTTTTTAAAGAATACGATCGTTTTAACTAAGGTCACCCGCGCCGTTATATGTTTAAGCTTTATTCAGTAACGGCGGGATTTTTTTTTGTAGATCCGAAGTAATGTCTTTGATTGTTTCATTACCTGAATAGACGAATGCCACGTCGTAATGGATGATCAGCAAAGTCACTAGAATTTCCAACCCACCATTGATCGTCTTTTCTTGCGTGCCGATTAAAGAAACTTTGTCTTCGGCCTTCATTGATAAAATAAGCTTTTCGATTTCGGCATTGAGGGCGATCAAATTAATTTGATTTGTTATCATGTCAACCTATCGGCATTTAATGCAATTGCTTGAATTTATGTATCCGAACAACCCTAAGTCTTGAAAATTAAGGTGGGGCGCATTTCCACTTATTTTATCGGTGGGCCCTTTTTTTGGTCATCAAAAATTTTATAACCATCTAGAATCAAAACGGTGGCGGCCCCATTCGTGCTTTGTCAGAGTAGATGCACCCACCATTTAAGGCCAACCGAATTCAAACTGCTTTTGAAAATGAATCCAAATTTAGATTATACTGCAAATTTCTAGGTCTAGTGGCACTTACTTATTTGCTCTACAAGAGTATAAACATTCTGCTGTTAATCTTTTTGGGGTTTATGCTTGCGGTTAGCTTAGAACCGGCCGTTAAACGATTAACGACGCTAGGATTTAAAAGATCTTTTGCCATTGCGGCGGTTGCCTTGGTGATGTTTGGTTTAATCGGCCTGTTTGGGTTTATCGTTTTGCCCGAAATGTTTAATCA
>CAXSEH010000233.1:0-3654 GCA_964236345.1 uncultured Bdellovibrionales bacterium | reverse complement strand
AGACGGAATTGAACCGCCGACACAAGGATTTTCAGTCCTCTGCTCTACCGACTGAGCTACCTGGCCACTTGATTAAAAAGTGATTTGAAAATTAACGGTTACTGCGAATTATGTCAACCATTCACTCGTTCGAAAGCCTGCTTTAAATCCGCAATTAAATCGTCAACGTCTTCAATTCCCACCGACAATCTGATTAAAGAATCATCAATTCCGAGCTTTTTTCTTTGCTCTGCGGGAACTGACGCGTGAGTCATAATCGCCGGGTGTTCGACCAGGGACTCAACCCCACCAAGCGATTCAGCCAATGCAAACACCTGTACAGACTCTAAAAATTTGCGAGAGGCGCTAAGACCGCCCTTTATGAAAAAAGTGATCATGCCGCCGAAACCGTGCATTTGTTTTTGAGCCAGCTCGTATTGCGGATGCGACTTTAACCCCGGATACACAATCTTTTCCACAAGCGGGTGCGTCTCTAAATAGTTTGCAACCTTGATGGCATTTTCGTTATGCGCTTTCATGCGAATGGGTAAGGTTTTTAAGCTGCGAAGGGTTAAAAAGGAATCGAATGCACCTTGGATTGAACCCATTGAATTACTAAGGAACGCAATTTTTTCGGCCATTTTTTCGTCGTTCGTCACGGCGATTCCGCCCACGACATCACTGTGACCGCCCAAATATTTCGTAGCCGAATGAACCACAATATCGGCCCCAAGTTCGATGGGCCTTTGAAAAACCGGAGACATAAAGGTGTTATCCACGACGACGATAATATTTTTCTGTTTCGCCACTTTGCAGATAGCTTCGATGTCAGTTAATTTTAAGGTAGGGTTCGTAGGGGTTTCGAGCCAAACCATTTTTGTATTATTTTTTATAGCGCGCGAAAAGTTTTCGGCATTTGTCAGATCAACGTAGCTGAACTCAAAACCATCGTTCTGCAAGACTTTATCAAATAACCGATAAGTTCCACCGTACATATCATCCATTGCAATGACGTGGTCCCCTTTTTTCAACATGTGCAAGACAGTCGTCGCGGCCGCGCACCCGGATGCAAAAGCAAATCCGTATTTTGCACTTTCAAGATTCGCGATACAATTTTCATAAGCCTTGCGGGTCGGGTTATGAGTTCGAGAATACTCCCACCCCTTGTGCACGCCAGGAGATTCTTGAACGTACGTCGACGTCAGGTAAATGGGAGTCATAATCGCGCCGGTTGTTGGATCTGGTTGCTGGCCAGCGTGAATCGCGCGGGTTGCGAATTTCATTTTATCTTTGTTTGCATTAGACATAATTTTTCATTTCCTCTTCGGCCATGACTTCGATATTGAATAATTTTTTCATTTCTTCTTCTTTGATAAATCCGTTTTGCAGCATCCATTTGTCGTTAAAAGCTTTGGTTAAGTAAGCGCGTCCAGAATCCGGCATAACGACGACGATTTTAGAAGGTGTTTTTAAGGTTTCGGCATACTTCATCGCACCGAAAAGAATAAGCCCGCTTGACGGACCGACGCACAACGCTTCTTCCGCAACTAATCTTCGCGTCATGGTGAATGCGTCCTGATCGTTTACGTTTATAAAACCATCGAAAAGATTCAATTTGCAATTATCCGGAAGCATATCTTCTCCGATGCCCTCGACCTGATACGGTCCCGGCGGAGTAACTACTTTTCCGTGGGTATAAAGATCATTTAAAATACTACCAATTGGATCCGCACAAATGACTTTAATGTTTGGATTTTTTTCTTTGAGGTACTTCGCGACTCCGGATAAAGTTCCACCCGTGCCGACGCCCCCCGCGTAGACATCAATTTCACCTTTGGTCTGTTTCCAAAGCTCTGGCCCCGTCACATGGTAGTGCGCATCGAAATTATCGGGATTATGATATTGATTGGTATAGAAACAGTTCCCCGTCTTTTCTTTTATCTTCGCCGCGATTCTTTTTGCGACTGAATAATGACTTAACGGGTCTTCTGGTTCCACTCCCATTGGCGTAATGATTACGCGAGCACCGTAGGCGCGAAGTAGCGAGCGCTTTTCTTCGGACATTTTGGCCGGTAATACGAAAATGCACTTATAGCCTTTAACTGCCGCCACTAAAGCTAGACCAATTCCCGTGTTTCCGGATGTTGCTTCAACTAGAGTTCCGCCCGGTTTAAGTTCGCCCCGTTTTTCGGCGCCCTCTATAATGGCCAGCGAGATGCGATCTTTTACCGAACCGCCAGGATTAAAATACTCTACCTTGGCAAAAAATTGATGAGGAGAGTTTTTAGTGATGTGATTTAGACGAACTAGCGGTGTGTTTCCGATTGTTTGCAATATATCGTCATATACTTGGGGATCGCTCATGTTTGTTTATCTTTCAAGTAAGGTTTTTTTTGATTTGAGGCCGAAAGGAATACTAAAACTTCGGACATCAGGACAATGAGGTCTGGGCTGTACGGAATTCCCAGAAGCCCCGTTTTATCTTTTATAATATCGTTATTAGGACTTTTTTTAGATAATTCATGCACCAAAATATTTAAATGTTCATTGTGGGGAAATGACACCGGCGACCCTCCTTGGATGTTTAGATGAAAATAACTTTAAGGTTCTTATTACACAATCACTTTTTCTTAGAATTCAAACACCTTCAGAAGCGGGCCAATCAACAAAATCATCAGTGAAGGGAAGATCAATCCCATAAGGGGAATCATTAACAATAACGGCAAACGAGCCAGATGAGACTGTATTTCATCTTCACAACTTTGAATGAGCTCTTGCTCATAACCCTTTAAGGTTTCTAGGATCGATTGTCCCTTCAAACCGATCTCGAGGATTTCTAGCAAATGCCGCCGGGTCATAGTCAGGTTTTTTTTATCAAAGGCAGAAAGCAGGTTGTTCTGAGCCAGCCACCACTGGTCTACTTGAATAAAAAAGTCGCCTTTGAGCTTCCGGTTCAAAAAAGTTTTCATGCCAAGGCTGACCGCTTGGCCCTTTTCAAGCGATCGTTTGATATCCCACAATAGAATGAGTGTCGGGCTTACGTCTTCCATCGAATTCTTCCTCCAAAAATAAAAATAAGCGATAGCCCCACAATAAACATCGCTAATGAAACACAAAGTAGGCTTAGTGAGCCTTTCAGATTAAAATATTCAAAACTTATGAAAAGTAAAATGGCGTAAATGAAGACGGCTACAAGCGCTTGTGCGCGGATTTGTTGGGTTACCTGCACCGACTTATGTCTCAAATCATGTCTTAGCTTCAAACCTTGTCGAAAAGATTTCAGTTGTTCGGCGATTTGGTGATTCGATCGTAAAATATTTTTGATTTCCGTAAAATAAATCGCGTTCACTTCGAATAAATGTTCATTTTCATTTTTTTTTAATTCGAAAATGCATTCAAGTTGGTGAAAAACCACTTTTTCCCACCTCGTGAAGCTATCCAAAACGACTTTTAGGCTTGTTTGCGCCGATTTTCCTGACTTCAAAAGTAAAATCAGGTGATCAAGTACCTGCAAGTGACGTTTTTCGTACGTCATAATCGCGATTTTCACGAGAATCTTTCGATAAAAGATTAGTGTTACCGAAAAAATACCGATGAAGATGATGGTAAGTGCAGTTTGATCTTTGAAAAACACGAATAGAAACAGCGGAAGTTGAAGAATAACGAACCAAATAA
>CAXSEH010000232.1:0-3681 GCA_964236345.1 uncultured Bdellovibrionales bacterium | reverse complement strand
GAAGCATTAGCAACTTTAGTTGTTAATAAATTACGTGGCACTTTACACGTGTGCGCGGTTAAAGCTCCAGGATTCGGCGATCGTCGTAAGGCGATGCTTGAAGACGTTGCGGCCTTAACGGGTGCTTCAGTTATTTCTGAAGATCTTGGAATGAAACTTGAGCAAGCGACTGCAGCTAACTTGGGTACTGCAAAACGTATCGTTATCGACAAAGATAACACGATCATCGTTGATGGCGCCGGCAAAAAAGCCGACATCACGGCTCGTATTTCTCAAATCAAAGGTCAAATCGAAGAAACTACTTCTGATTACGACAAAGAAAAACTGAAAGAGCGCTTAGCTAAATTAGCTGGCGGTGTTGCGGTTATCCACGTAGGTGGCGGTTCTGAAGTTGAAATGAAAGAAAAGAAAGCTCGCGTTGAAGATGCTTTAAACGCAACTCGCGCAGCGGTCGAAGAAGGTATCGTTGCGGGCGGCGGAACAGCTTTGTTACGCGCTTCAATGAAAATCGATAAAACTAAATTCGCTGAAGAAGAAATGTTCGGCGCAAAAATCATCAAACGTGCGTGCGAAGAACCCGTTCGTCAAATCGCGGCTAACGCTGGATTAGACGGCGCGATTGTTGTTAATAACATCATGTTAGATAAATCTGCGAACTACGGTTACAACGCTTACACTGACCAATACACTGATCTTTTAAAAGACGGCGTAATTGATCCAGTTAAAGTTGTTCGTTGCGCTTTAACGAATGCAGCTTCAGTTGCTTCATTAATGTTAACGACCGAGACCATGATTGCTGAAGCTCCGAAGAAAGAATCTTCTGGCGGCGGCGGCGGCGGAATGGGCGGCGGCATGGGCGGAATGGGTGGCATGGAAGGTATGATGTAATCGTCGCGGGCGGCGAGTCCGTCTGCGGAGTACTGAATAACTTCTGGCCTCTGTTTCACAGAGCTAGCGAAAGACCCCGGGGTGACCTGGGGGTTTTTTTTTGGGGTTAGAGCTTTTCTGTTTGTTGTGGAGTCGGGTGCAGGTCTTTTTTTTTAGCTGCTCTGGGTGTCGCGGAGTTTGTCCGTCCTTGGGAGGGCCTTTCTGACGGCCCTCGTGGCCGTCAGATCGAAGTATGTTGGAGATGTTGGTTAGTAATTCTATTTGGTCTTCATAACACGGTATACCGACGGTCAACATACGGAGAAAGATAAGACTTTATTGATCACGAGATATTTTTTGTTGGTCTGTCGCTGCTATTTTTCGGTGGTTGGTCTGTCGCCCGTTATGATTCCATCGCGATTTAAGATTGGTTTCGGGTAGGCTATGTAATCGCTTGGGATTATTTTTGTGCCTACTTCGATGACGCCGGTTTCTTTTTCGAAAATGATTTGGGCGAAGCTTAAATAGGGTTCGACCTTTGTAATCTGAACTTTACCTACGATTTCTTTTTCTACGCTGATTAAAGTTTTTAATTTGGGGTGGCGATTTAACTTTAGGATTTGGGCTAAAGAAATTTCTTGGCCCAGTTTGGCTCCGTTTTTTTCGCCAATGTTTAATGTCACTTCAAGGCCCCGACGGCTAAGTACAGTTCCTTGATAGGGAAGTCTATTTTTGAGCTGGTGATATAAGGTCACAAACTGTTCGCGCACCTTGGCCACTTCAAAGGCGCTCAAGTCTTGGAACGTTTCTTCAAGTAAAATTAATCCTTGGTCTTGGGTGTATAATTTTAATTTAGCGCTGAGGCCGTGCGGACCTTTTGTGATAATCGCGGTAAGCAAACCCTGAGTTTTCGTTTTTTCTAAAATGTCTAAAACTTCTTTTGGTTTCGAATCATACGTTTCAACGAATATCTTTTTTCCAAGATCAGGAAATTCGGCGAAGCCCCAGACCTTATCGGCTTGCAATAATTCGGTTAGCAATTTTTGGATAGGGACTGAATAAATTCCGTTTACATTGTCGTAGACCGGAGCCAGCGTCAGCGTTTTGATTAAAATTTTTTGGTCGGCGTCGCTTACGTATTTGACGGGGAAGGGTTTTTTATTTTTCGCATCGACGACCTCGGCTTTTTTTGCGGTTTCGGCAAAGACGAAAAGGCTAAACGCTAGGATTGAAACGGCGGAAAAAGATTGGATAAAGTTCATCCTTTCATTGTGACGGTTTTTCAGATCTGCGGCAATTAGACCTAGACGAAAAAAGCCCGACCTTCATCTTGAGGTTAAGGACCAGTTTGAAAAAATCAAGTGGGGCTTTTTAAAAAAAATTGTAAAATAAAAGCATGAAAACACGATGCTTGATTGTAGAAGATGCCGCTTTTTTACGGGAAGTTTATCGCTTTACTTTAAAAAATGAAAATATTGAAATTGTTGGTGAGGCCATTGATGGAATGGACGCAATGATCAAGATCAATAACTTAAAGCCCGAATTAGTTCTTTTAGACTTGGTTTTACCTTTAAAGAATGGAATCGATATTTTAAAGGAAATCGGTCGCATTTCTCCTAATTCAAAATGCATCGTTATTTCCTCGATTGAAGAACAAGAGGTCATCGACAAGGCCATGGCTTTAGGCGCACTTAAATATTTAACAAAGCCTTTCACCAAAGTTCAATTACTTGAAGCCATCCAAACGGTTACGAAAAAATATGGCGAGGTCATGAATGGATGAACTTAAATTTGTTATGAAATGTTTGATCTTAGCTTGTCTCATTTTTTCGGCGTCGCAATATGAAAGCGATGGGGTCACCATTGAAGCGAAAGTGCATAACTATTTAGTAAGCTCACCGGTCGCTTCTTTCGTTAACGAAAGCGCCCGTGGCGCGGTGAAGTTAATCCGTGAAGGTCAGCATCGATTTTTAAACCAACCTTCAAAAAAAGTACGTCGAGTTAAAGCTTCCGAAAAGGTAGAATCCTTTGATACGGAAGACATCGATTTAGATTAGTTTCAAATGCCAATGCAGGTTTTATTTAGTACGAAGAACACTGTCAGAATTTGAATTCAAGGCAGTGTTTCCGGCGATGCGGCCTGGAGTAAATACCGTGCTGGTGTTGTCACGTCTTACACCCGTGTCGGTGATCCATTTTCCACATTTCAACTGAATCATTGCGGCATTTGATACGGCGGACATCAAAGTTAAAGCGGTTACCAAAGTCAGAGTTAAAGCTTTCATGTAAGTCTCCTTATTCCTGCGTTTCTCTTACTAGATATCATTGCGAACGCGGTGCCAGACTATTAGTTCGACGAAAGTTATTATACCTGAAATGTTTCAATGACTTAGAATTGTGTCTCAGATCGAGAGTGTAGACAAGTTTGACAGGTGCCTAATGGAACAGAACAAGAGTCTCAAGATGAGACTCTTTCGCGCGGATCTAATTGCCCTTTTTAACGTTTGTAGTTTCCGAATCATTAGAGCCATTTTGTTTCTGCCCTGGAGTAAAGTTCTGTGCGGTCGAATTAAGGCCTATTTCCTTAATACAGTAGTCGCAAACCTTAGAGCCCAGACCCTCGGCGGTAGCCCGGCCTTCAGTAACGCCATCTTTAGCATGGCCCATTTCGGCAGACGGTTCTGCGGTATCGGCGCCGGTATTGCGGCCCGCCGGAAAAGGTGTGACTTCTTCTTCACCGAAACTAAAAAATGGAATGATTAAAAGTAAGAAAAATATTTTTTTCATATTTTATCCTTTATAAGTAAAGTTCTT
>CAXSEH010000231.1:0-3689 GCA_964236345.1 uncultured Bdellovibrionales bacterium | reverse complement strand
CGCACTATGGATTAAATGATTTCATCGTCTGTTGCGGATACAAAAGTTATTTTATTAAAGAGTATTTCGCGAATTATTTTCTACATCTTTCGGATGTGACTTTTGATTTAAAAAATAACTCGATGGAAGTCCACCATAATACGTCAGAGTCCTGGAAGGTCACATTGGTGGATACCGGTGAAGACACCATGACCGGAGGCCGTCTAAAAAGGGTTCGAAAATATTTAGGTGATGAGGATTTTTGCATGACCTACGGGGATGGCTTAGCTGACGTGAACTTCACTGAATTATTAGCCTTCCACAAAGCTCACGGAAAGCTCGCGACTTTGACCGCGGCTCAACCCCCAGGCCGTTTTGGTGCCTTAAGTATTGAGGGGACCGCCATTAACAATTTCAAAGAAAAACCGGTCGGCGATGGCAATTGGATCAACGGGGGATTTTTTGTTCTCAGTCCTCAAGTGGTCGATCTCATTGAAGGAGATAAAACGATTTGGGAAAAAGAACCTCTCGAAAAATTGGCGGAATCTCATAATTTGCAGGCCTATCATCATGATGGATTCTGGCAACCGATGGATACCTTACGCGACAAAACTCAACTTGAAGAAATGTGGACGTCTGGTAAAGCGCCGTGGAAAAAATGGTAGATCCGCAATTTTGGAAAAATAAAAAAGTATTCCTAACAGGACACACGGGGTTTAAAGGAAGTTGGATGAGTCTTTGGCTGCTGAAGGCGGGCGCGGACCTGACGGGATACTCGCTCGGTTTACCGACTCAACCTAGCTTATTTGCAGAACTCAAGCTTGAGCATGAAATGAAATCTCAGTTTGACGATATTCGTGACTTAGAAAAACTAAAAAAAGCCGTGATCGCGGCCCAGCCTGAAATCGTGATTCACATGGCGGCGCAACCCTTAGTGCGTTATTCTTACCATAATCCGGTCGAAACTTACATGACGAACGTCATGGGTACCGTGCATCTTTTTGAAAGTGTACGCGCCGTTTCGTCCACGCGGGCGATCGTAAACATTACGAGTGACAAATGTTACGAAAATAAAGAACGCTTAGCGGGCTACACCGAAGACGAAGCTATGGGTGGACATGACCCCTATAGCAACAGTAAAGGTTGTGCTGAGCTTGTTACTTCGGCTTATCGAAGTTCTTTTTTTAATAAGGAACAAATTTATTTAGCCAGCGGTCGCGCCGGCAATGTGATCGGCGGCGGAGATTGGGCGGCGGATCGTTTAGTGCCCGATATCATTAGATCGGTTTTAGAAAATAAAGTTCTTTCCATTCGAAACCCTCGGGCGACAAGACCGTGGCAGCATGTGCTCGAGCCCCTTAGCGGTTATTTAACCCTGGCGCAAAAGCTTTATGAGCACGGTTCTGATTTTGCCGAAGGCTTTAATTTCGGCCCCACTCAGCAAGACCATTGTGATGTGGAGCAGATCCTTATAAAAATGAACTCTTTTTGGAATCACCGTATTCGGTATGAAATTGACACGAGTGGGGCGCAGTTGCATGAGGCTAACTACCTCGGCCTGAACTGCGCTAAGGCGGCTAGCAAATTGAAATGGCGACCTCGATGGAACGTCGACGAAGCTTTGCAAAAAACGGTCGAGTGGGTGGAAAAAAGAACACACCAAAAGTCCGTTCGCGAGATTTGTTTAGAACAAATTTCAAACTACGAATCTTAATTCGATTATATGGCCTGCATTATAACACAGCCGCTTTGCCTTGACCATTTTTGCCCAGAGTCTGATAATTGTCAGAATGAAAAAGATGAAAGTAGCCATTTTAGGTAGCGGTAACATCGGGACCGATTTATTGATTAAAGTTATGCGCTCGGAGTACCTTGAATGTGGCGCTTTTATCGGTCGGAATTTTGCTTCACAAGGAATTCAAAAAGCGCAAGCCCTAGGCGTAAAAGTTTCTGCTGAAGGCCTTGAATTTATTAAAAAAAATCCCGAGTGCTGCGAAATCGTTTTTGATTGCACCTCATCCGTCAGCCATTTCGAACACGCGCCGGTCCTTAAAGAAATGAATAAATTCGTGATCGACTTAACTCCGGCTAAAATCGGGACGATGTGCATTCCTGCCGTGAATTTAGTTGAAGGATTAAAAGACGATAACGTCAACATGATTACTTGCGGTGGGCAGGCTTCAATTCCCGTAGCCTACGCCATCGGACAAACTCAAAATGAAATTGATTATATCGAAGTCGTTTCGGCCATCGCTTCAAAAAGCGCGGGCCCGGCCACCCGATTAAATTTGGACGAATATATCCACACCACCGAAGAGGGTATTAAAAAGTTTTCGGGTGCAAAAAGATCGAAAGCCATTTTGAACCTTAACCCCGCGGTTCCCTGCATCAATATGCAAACGACGATCATGGCAAAAGTAAAAGACCCGAACATCGAAAAATTAAAGCCGGTGCTAAATAAAATCGTTGAGGCCGTGCGCACTTATGTTCCGGGTTACGAAATTATTGTTGGACCCATTATTGAAGATGGACGGATTTTTATCACGTTAAAAGTTAAAGGCTTGGGCGATTATCTGCCGGCCTACGCGGGAAATTTAGATATCATCAACTGTGCGGCGCTCGCGATGGCCGAACAGTACGCAAAAAATAAAAGTGAGGTTTTATGAAAAAAGTTTTAATCAGCGACCCCACACTTAGAGACGGCAACCACGCCATTCGCCATCAACTCACAAAAGAGCAAGTCGCGATGTACTGCAAAGCCGCGGATGCAGCCGGCGTTCCGATCATTGAAATCGGTCATGGTAATGGAATCGGCGCGTCCTCATTACAGTTGGGCGAATCCGCATGCATTGATGAAGTTTATTTAAGAACCGCTCGTGAAAATTTAAAAACGTCAAAGCTTGGCATCCACATGATTCCTGGCTTTGCGACGATCGATAAAGACTTAAAAATGGCCATTGAATATGGGGTTGACGTCGTTCGTGTGGCTTCCCACTGCACGGAAGCCGACATTACTCAGCGCCACATTGAGTACGCGCGTAAGCAGAATAAAACGACTTACGGTGTACTGATGATGTCCCACATGGCCAGCAAAGAAGTCTTGTTGGAAGAAGCAAAAAAAATGGAATCTTACGGAGCGCAGACGCTGATCATTATGGATTCGGCGGGCTACTACTTGCCTGAAGATGTAAAAGAACGCATTGGAACATTAGTGAATGGTTTGACCATCCCCGTGGGTTTTCACGCGCACAATAATTTAGGTATGGCGATCGCAAATTCCATTGCGGCCGTCGAGACCGGCGCCGATTTATTAGATGGCTGTGCTCGGGGATTTGGCGCGGGAGCGGGTAATGCTCAACTTGAAGTCTTAGTCGCCGTTCTTCACCGGATGGGATACCAGACCGGAATTGATTTTTATAAAATGCTCGACGCAAGTGATATCGCCGAAAAAGAACTTATGCCGGCTCCGCCAACCATTAATTCTTTAAGTATCATCAGCGGTTTAGCGGGTGTTTTTTCTGGTTTCATGAAACCGGTTAGTCGTATTTCTAAAGATTTAAATTTAGATCCTAGAGACGTCTTTTTTGAACTGGGACGACGTAAGATTATCGCGGGCCAAGAAGATTACATTATGGATATCGCAAAATCTTTGGCTGATAAAAACGGAATTTCGGCATGAGTGTTCAAAAGTTTCAGTTTGTTCAGGAAGA
>CAXSEH010000230.1:656-3694 GCA_964236345.1 uncultured Bdellovibrionales bacterium | reverse complement strand
TCGATCATGAATGACATCACTCAGTATTTTCCTTTGGATAGAAGTTTTACCAATAACGTTACAAACCTTGTACCAACGGACACGACCGTACACTATTCCCGGCCGGGGCCTCGCGCATTTTAAAAAGCTTGGGTATAAACACGGAAAACACACTCACAGAAGGATTTATATGAAAACGTTTAAACTGATCATGACCTTATCACTCCTGGCCCTGGCGGCTTGTAAAGCAACGGTATCCGCAGATGATCCTGAATTTCGCGCGAATCAGCTAAGCTGGCCACGTTACGAAGCTAAAGCCCTGAGCGGAAGCTTGTTCGGGACCGTATGGCTCGCGCAAACGGCCGTTGCGCGCACGGATGTTTCAAGTCCCAGCAATTTAATTGTTGAACTATACGGTGAGGCCATCACGAATGCGTGCGAATTTAATCCGTCAATAAGCACCAAGCCCTACGCAACCGTTACAATCCCGAAAGCTTATGCAGTGAAAGAGTATCAAGAAAATCCCATGAGTTTTTTAGTTAACGGTGCGTCGACACGAAAGTTAGTAGCAAAAAGAACTTCGCTTCGAGTAGAAACCGTATCGTCCCAAGGATTTATCGCAAGCTTTACGGCCGACGGAATTGATGATGGTGGAGCCGTATCCGAAATGAACGGTCAAATAAACGTAACTGATTGTACGAAGGCCGTCCCTTTTTCGAGCTGGGAAAAAATGGTTGGTAACTATTCATTGTATTCATTCGATTCGGTTCCGCAGGATCTGCGACATACGCAAATTACTTTAGACCAGCAAAGTTTTTTCGATCGCGATGTTAAGGCGTACCAAAAAGCCACCGTTTTTCCGCTGTATTATTCGGTTTCTGCAAGTTCTGATGCTAGTTACAACTTCGGTCCCATCGATGCAAAAGGAACCACCGAGAAATCGGTTAGCGGTCAGCAAACTGTTTATACGTACCATTACAACGGTCCCATTACCTTCCGGGGAATGGATGTCACATTAAAATTGGACATGACGGTTATTCAGTATTTTAGCGACGTTGAAATTCGTTATACGATCGAAGTCCCGGGCCAAATTGCAAGTTCAACCCATAAGATGATTTTGAAAAAATAATTTACTTCATGCACTCTAAGGTTTTCAGTGCATACTGTAGCTGAAAATCTTTGGTCCAATCAGTATCCTTCATTGAATCATAAGATTTTTTAACATCGTCATTTTTTACGCAGGTTGCCGGAAAGGCCAAGGGCTTTGATCGTTTGACCATTGGTTCTCGATTTTCAAAATGCAGGGGGAATAGTGCTAAATCTTCTTCGCGCAACATCGCAATTTCGTCTTCATTTGGCTTCAGGCCATCTCGAAAAACAAAAAAGTCTGGCGTTAATCCCTTTGTTTGATATGAAATTCCATCCGGCATGAACGCTTTTGAAACGGTAACGTACTCTTCATACTTTTGCGGACCGAAGGTATCGGTCACTTGGCCAATAGATTTACCATATGTGCGGTCACCTAAGATTAAACCACGTGCGTAAAATTGAATGGCGCTTGTTAAAAGTTCACCCGAGCTGGCCGTCTTAGCGTTCACAAGAACCACTAGCTTTTTATTAAACGAATTTCCGACTTCGGTGCCTTCGACCGAGCGGCTGTTTACATCGGCCATATCTTGTTCGATATGCATCGTTTTGTTTTTGTCGATAAATAATGCTGCCAGGCAGGCGGCCGTATCGCCTGTTCCACCGACGTTGTTTCGTAAATCAAGAACCATTCCGTTGGTATTTTTTTCGAAGTTCTTCAGAATTTTTGAAAAAACCCGACAAGTTGCTTCTGGATCTAGATCACCCGGTACTTCCCGCATTTGTAAAAAGGCATACGTCGCACCATTGAAATCAATTGTACGATCAACAACTTTTGCTAATCCGTCGTAACTGAACACAACATCTGCAGAAAACCTCCGGCCCTTTCTTTCGAAAGTCATGTTTACCTTTTCTTTGTCAGAAAATAACATGACTTGATCAAGCTCGGGTTCACTTTGAATGAAAAGATCTTTTCCGTTTATGGTTAGGATAATATCACCTGGTTTTACTCCGGCTTTTTCCGCGGCCGTGTTAAAGTACACGGCCTTGATGCCGACGCGATTGCCAACTTTTTTAGTGATAACACCGATGTAAGGTTTTTGCTGAATCTGATTCAGACCGTCGTATTTAAATAAAGGTTGGTACATATGGTGAGGGTCGTAAATTACGGCGAACGCTTCATTAACGGCCGTGGCTGATTGGTACGGCTTTGGGTTTGGATTTGTTTTGCGTAATTCGGCGTAAAGATCCATGGCCGATTTTAAATTTACAGCATTGTTCAGTTTTTTGAACTCATTGTATTTTACGCGGCGATGCGATTGTAATTCTCGAAATGCTAAGTCTTTTAATTTAGAATTTGCGACCATTTCGAATTTATTACTTACAAATTGAATTTCTTTTTCGATCATGGTCGTTTGGGCAAATCGTTCGATAGCGGCCAGACAACCTAAGAATCGACCTTCGTTATACCCGCAGTATTTTTCAGAAATAATATTATCTAAAGTTATGGGACCAAATTCTGTTGGCGCCCATTGGACTTCAAGTACGTGTTCTTCCATCGCTTGATTGGCCCCGGCGGTCCCAGTTATCAGCAGACCTAACAAAGAAAAAACCAACCATCGTTTAGAGATTTTAATGCTCATGTGGACTCCTTGAATAGGAATAACAAAGCAATTTTAAAACCCAAACTATGTTCTTCAGAACCCTTAAATCGCAAATGAGTCTAGAAACCTGTCTCAAAGTTAGACGATGCAACGTTTTCGGCCGGCCGAGCACTGCGGATGCAGAGTTATTCTTTGCCGCTATCTACGGCGACGGAGGGGGGAGGGTTAGAATACCGTTCGTGCTCGCCCACCCAGAAAACAAATTCCGAAGCGCTGATTTCGTGAATGAAATACGCCAAACGCAAAGACAGTAAAAAAGTAGCGTGGAACAACATCGATTTTTGTCGGCGTTCACCCTTTTTTAAATAA
>CAXSEH010000230.1:0-646 GCA_964236345.1 uncultured Bdellovibrionales bacterium | reverse complement strand
AAGACGCCCAATTCATTTCGACAAAATAACATAAATTTTTCGGTTTCAGAGATCGCGGTAATGTCAAAATCAGTGGGGTATTCGGCCTGAAGATAAGCGTGTAAGACCGCCGAAAATAATTCTGTCGTGTCGTCCAAGTCGAAACCTACAAATTTAAGTTTGCGCATTGAACTGAGGAAATCTTCGCGTTTTTGTTCGTCAAGAAATAGCTGGTGAAAGGTAGGAAGAACCGTTTCGAAAACCCCTAAATCAAAAAGCTCCATCAGCGTTTGCTCAAGGTTTTGCAGGCGAAAAATTTTAATCCATTCTTCGCGACGCCGCGGAGGCGCCGTGCGCTTCAGTTCGTTTTTTAAATTCAAAATAGCTTCGCGTAAAGTGCCCTCAATCGTAAAATTCAATTTTTGTGAAAGCCGAATGGCACGCAATATACGAATAGGATCTTCCATTAACCTTTCGGTTGGAGAGCCAATCATTCGCAACGTCATGCTTTGAATATCTTCAAGACCTTTGCAGTGATCAACAATGACTTCATCGATGGGGTCATAAAATAAAGAATTAATTGTAAAATCACGGCGAAATGAATCTTCTTCGATATTACCGAAAAAGTTTTCTTCGGCAAAAAGGCGCTCGTCTTGTTCGGCAGTTT
>CAXSEH010000229.1:0-3819 GCA_964236345.1 uncultured Bdellovibrionales bacterium | reverse complement strand
ACATAGTTTCTTCCATCTTTGCAAATTTATTTCTAAGTTGATCTTCGGTTCTTTCCAAATTCTTTTCTTTTCGCTCGATACGCTTATCCAGCTGCGTGACTTCGTCTTGATAGTTTTTCCTGCGATTAGTCACGGTACCGCTCCCCGGATCTAAAATTTGATTCAACTTTTTTTTCATCGAAGGTATAAAGCCGTTATTTAGCAAATCCCCTCTTAAAAAAGTCGCGACGCCTTCTGGATCGGTATTCACTATCTTCGAAAACTTTTCCTCATTGAAGTTCAAAGTTCCATTACGATTGAATTCAACGCCAAGTTCGATAATTCGTTTGTATTTACTCGGGGTCGTTTGGACGTCTTGTATGATTGAACGAAGGCGACTTTCCGTCATGCGCAACATACTGTCGCCACCCAACGGACCTAATCGGTCGGCTCCACTTTTATCTTTTGTTAACTTATTTTGGGTTTGAATAAATCCCAATGCGCCGTTGTAAGCGTCAATAAATCCCTTCAGTTTTCCGGCGATGACTTCATGATTTTCAGCAACGTTCAGGCGAACCGGTGTTCCAAGTTGGGCGCGTTTTAAATCTAGCGTGACGCCCGGGATAACGTCTTTAATTAAATTATCGGTCATTTCGAATTCTTGCCCGTCTAATTTAAACTTCGAGTTTTGGGCCTTAATACTGCTTACGAATTCAAAATCACGGCGGCCGTCGAGCATATAGACTTGCGGAAAAGAGACTTCGTTATCGGAACCAGTTTTCATTCCGGTCAGCTGTAACTTAAAACTATCTTCCTTATCACTGCGGTCGTTAATTACAACGGCACGAATGCCGGCGCCCGAGTTGTTGATGGTCTCTGCCACCTTTTCTAAAGTTGAATTATCTTCGTTAATGTAAACTTCTTTTTCACCTTCTTGAGTATCGAACTTAATGTAACCTACACCAATAGTAGTTTTATCTTTATCTGGAAAACCGTTCGTGACGATCGAAGGTTTTCCGGCCAGCTGAGTGACTTCAATATTCCACTCGCCCGCCTGGGCTAAATCCGGATCCAACGTTCCGTTAATGATGTCGGGGAAACTAGAATTTAATTTTTTGTCGACGAAACCGCGCGCACCAACAACCGAAGCTAAGTTTTTATTGATGTCATTTATTTTTGACTCGAAATCTTGTACAAGTTTTACCTTGTCTTCAATCTTGGTTTTCTTTTCCTGCATGGTTTTCACGGGTAAGCGCTCAGCTTCGATCACTTGATCGACTAAGTTTGGTGGAAGTCCACTTGCTAAACCTGAAACGCGAATACCTGCCATTAGAAAATTATCGCAGATAAAAATAAAATGTTGTGAGTCAATTGATTGGCTTAGACAAAATGCGAGTAGGCAAAAAATGTCTTAAGGCCGTGAAAGGGTAAAACTTAGGTCGTGATAATCAGGCGATTTTCTTTAAAAGCTGTCCCTTTGTGGATTCTACGTCAGGATCGTCAAAAAGTTCCCACAAATCGTATTCAATTATTTTTCGAATGGTTTCGTCATTCTGGTCTTTCACCCAAGCGTACCTAACGCCATTGTCTTCGGCATCGAGCACAATCCAGTTCATATCTTTAATAAACTTCTTCTCTTTCAAAAGCGCGAGCGCCTTTTGAAATTGCTCTTCCGTCATCTTCGCTTTTTTCTTGTTTCGACCAAAAAGCTGCTGTCCATTTGCATCGCGATCTTCGTTCGAGATATCCGTTTTGATCTGGCGATCGACCTTACTGACCTGTCCAACAGGGGTAGTTATTGCGGTAACTCCGGTAAAGTTTTTGATGTTCATACCTTCTATATCGGCTCATTTTGCGAAAGACTTAATGCCCGTCTTCCGGTCCTGTACAGACCTGATGCCAAAAATCGTAGATCTATTGCTAGACCTACGACAAGGTTATTTTCTGGACAAGGCGAGGTCATCTCCTCACCCAAAAAAAATTTGTTATAAATATTAATCGGGGTTTATTAACCGATCAGTTTCATTGCCATCATCGGTTGTTGATTGGCTTGGGCTAAAGTCGCCGTCGTGCCTTGCAACAAGATGTTGGTTTTAGCTAATTGAGAGCTAGATGCCGCAATGTCAGTGTCGCGAATTTGTGAGTTGGCGGCAGACATGTTTTCTTTCATGGTCGCTAACACTTCAACCGTTGAGTTCAAACGATTTGATAATGCACCCATTGTCGCACGTGAACCATTTACGCTGGTTTGGGCAACATCAAGTTTAGCTAAACCTTCACGGGCACCTTCTTTAGAAGAAAAATCAAGTCCATCGATTCCCAAGTTGTCGATTTGTACGTTAGAAACTGATGAATCGTACGCGATCCAATCTGTTTTCTCATTTGCGCCTGTACCGATATGGATATCGTAAGTTCCGCCTGAACCATCCAATAATTTACGGGTTCCAAAAGTAGTTGAATCAGCCACACGTTGAATCTCTGATTTCATCGCTGCAACTTCTTTTTGGATAAATCCACGCTCAGTATCACCAATTGTATCAGAACCTGCTTGGATCCCAAGTTCTCTTAATCTTGTAACCATATTTGAAACTTCGCCCATGCCTTGTTCAGCAGTCTGAATCATCGAGATACCATCGTTGGCATTTCGTGTTGCTTGACCGTATGAACGGATTTGCGACTTTAAGTTTTCACTGATTGCTAAACCTGCAGCATCATCGCCCGCAGTAACGATCCGTGAACCAGTTGATAACTGCGCCATCGCTTTTTGCGATTCGCGGCTGTTTGCCGTCATGCTTCGTTGAGCAGTAATTGACGCCATATTCGTTGCTATTCTCATTCCCATAACTAGACCTCTTTCGTTTGGCGGAAACTTCACCTATTTTAGAAGTTTCCGGATATACACGTTGGGACTTTAACTTTTCGCTACCTTCTCTACAGGCGAAACTCCGGGGACAGTCACTTCCTTCAGGGTTTCTCGAGTTGGTCTCGTCGAGTCTTAGTCGTTTTGTTGAATAACCTTTCGGCCAGCCAGCCACCAGCTTTAGTCGCGTCCTGTAAAACTAGACTTTTGTCATATCTAAACTGGACCAAGGTGTTGAAAAATAGACTAAACGACAGGGTTGTTCAGGACCATTGTCTAGGAATTACGAAGGTCTACCCAGACTGAACTTAGACTAAATGTTAATGGACCGTGGTCTACCTCGACATAGATTGCGTCGAGCTTTTTTTGATAAAAAAAAAGGGCCTTAAGAATAAGGCCCATGGCGGAAACTGCGATTTGGCAGAGAATTTTAGTTTACTTTTTTAAGATTAAATTCGAAAGCATCAGGACCTACGGCATCAATCACAACTTGAACATTTACGCCCTCAGGAGCGCGAACCGCAGCTGGAGTTGCTTTGGTGATATCAATGCTAACGTGCACTTCAGATAAAAAATCCAACGGACATTTCAAATCGGAAACGAAATTATTTTCTTCAACTGTCCATGGACCTTCGCAGCCTGGATCAGGCATCGTGAAATCCGGAGATTTAACTTTAAAATTCAAAGTTTTGTTCTCACGAACCAACAAAGTCGCGATGATGGTTTTAGTTTCAGTGTCGATCGCCGTGTAAGTTCCTGGATCAACGGCCATAGGGGCTGCGTAGGCAAAGCTAGATAACAGAATTGATGCTAATAATAGTTTCATAATTTCTCCTTGTTAAGATCCGAAATCTTTAACAGGGAGTTTATGGTCTGACCAGCCCTAATCAAAAATGGAAGTAGAAATTATAGGCTGATGTAAGGGTGTCAAACGGAAAATACCCTAGCGGAGGAATTTCCGCTAGGGCTGGGCTTAAGAA
>CAXSEH010000228.1:0-3901 GCA_964236345.1 uncultured Bdellovibrionales bacterium | reverse complement strand
CCTCAACCATTTCCGGATTCGTTCCGGGGATGGCGCTTGAATAGACAACGACGTCGGCATCCCCGACCTGTGCGGCAAGGTGACCTTTGTAAACCGTGATGCCTAATTGTTTTAGCCTGTCGGTGTTTGCGTTTTCGGCTCCGTCAGAACCCGACACACCGGCCCCCAAATTATGCAGCAGCTCGGCCAAGCCGCACATACCTATACCGCCGATGCCGATGAAGTGAAATTTAGCGTTGTCGATATTTTTTGATTTTAATTTCATATGAGGCTCACTTGCTGCAACATATCCTTCGCAATTTCATTTGCGGCTTGATGTGGGGCTAAGGTTTTTAAATTGTCTGATAACCGCATTCGGTACGACGGATCGTTTTTTAATTTCAGAATGATTTGATAAAAATTTTCGGCGTTGAATTCGTCTTGCTTAATCAAAAACCCCGCGTTTGCATAAACCACGGCTTCGGCATTTCGTAGCTGATGATTATCGGCGGCGTTCAGCGGTACGATGATGGGGACGATGCCGAAAGCGGCAGCTTCAGCAATGGTACTTGCCCCGCCCCGACAGAACTGGACGTCCGCCTTTTTATAAAAACTAGGCATATCAAAAATGTATTCGTGAATTTGTACGCAAGGAATGTCTTTGTACTTTTCTTTCATGGCGCTAAAGCCCTGCGATCCGGTTTGGTGAATCACTTCAATTTCTGAATGAAGTTCCGGATGTTGAAGAACGAAATCCGATAGAGCATTATTTAGAAATAACGAACCTTGGCTTCCGCCAAAGCAAAGAATCGTAAGCTTATTGTTGGAAATTTTTTTCTGCTGAGCTATCTGGGCTAAATCAATTTCTTCCCGCAAAGGCATGCCGATGACCTTAAAACTTTTTGAACGCAAATATTTTTTTGCTTCATCGAATACCAAGTAAGCCTGCGAAACGAATCGCGATAAAATACGGTTTGCCATCCCCGGATGAGCATTCGGCTCCCAAACCGCGGTTTTTTTTCCCATTAGGGCCGCGGTCATTAAGAAGGGAGCCGAGGCGTAACCGCCCACCCCTAACACGAAAATAGGTCTATATTTTAGAATTAAAAAAAAAGACTGCACTATTCCTAACGGCATTTTTAGTATCGTCTTTATTTTCTGTAAGGGATTACCCGAAAAGTTAAGCTTACCACTTTGGATCAAATCAAGCGGAAGCTGCTCGCGCTGCATGATCTTTTTTTCCAAACCCGCAGCCGTTCCGACGAAACGGACATCTATGTTTGGCGCGAGCTTCATTAATGCGCGTCCGATCGCGATGGCCGGATAAATATGACCACCGGTGCCGCCGCCGGCTATGATGATCGTTTTTTTCAACGCGAGCCCGCTCTGGCAAATTCATCTTCCGACATTTCAATATTCAATAAGATTCCAAAAAGAAAGGCCAAGACGATTAACGAGCTGCCGCCATAACTTAAAAACGGCATCGTTAACCCTTTCGTCGGTACAAGACCCATGACAACCCCGACGTTAATAAAAACCGAAAAGGCGAATGTCAGGATTAGTCCCAAAGACAAAGTTTTTTTAAAAAGATCTTCCGTTTTCAAAACAATTTGAAATCCGCGAAAAACAACGAAGGCATACAAACTCATCAAAATGACGATACCAATAAATCCCATCTCTTCAGAAAACACGGCCATCGTAAAATCGGTGTGCGCTTCAGGCAGAAAGAAAAGCTTGCCCTGCCCTTGGCCAATTCCCTGCCCCGTTAGGCCTCCCGAATGCACCGACAACATACTTTGAATCACCTGAAATCCTTTTTGCGCCGGGTCTGACCACGGATCTAAAAAGGCCTGAACGCGCGCGCGACGGTAAGGCGAATGCCACACGATAAAATACAAAGCCGGAAGGGCCGAAAGGCCCGCGAGCGCGAGCCAACGCAAATTCAGCCCAAAGGTAAATAACAGCGCCGTCCCGACGAGCAACATGATCATGAAACTTCCGAAATCGGGCTGCTTCAATAGAACCGCAAAAGGTAGAACGACTAAAAAAAACAACCAACCCCATTTGATTCGGCCTAAAAAATTTTGATGACGGCAGACCAAACTGGCAAATAGAAAGCTGAAAGCTAATTTTAAGATCTCGGACGGTTCAAATCTGATTCCGAGTGGAAGTTGAATCCAACGAATGGCGCCGCCCACCCGAACCCCAACGTGCGGAATAAACGTGGCGCAAACTAAGGCAAATGACACCGGCCAGATGGCCCAGCCCCATTTGCGAATAAAACTGAATGGTATTTGCGAAGTGATAATTAAAACGACGAAGGCGATCAGCGTGAAAACCAACTGTCGCTTAAAAAAATAAAGTCCGTCGTTGTAGGACTCGGTCGCGAAAATGTAGCTTGAACTGTAGACCTGGACCAGCCCGATACCAAATAAGGTAACGAGCGATAGAAATAAACTAGAAGATAAAAATCGGCTGCGCACTGAACCCTATTCTCATTTGAATTTTTTCACGATCTCTTTAAAATAATCGCCTCTCTCTTCATAGCTGTCAAACATATCAAAACTAGAACAGCCCGGTGACATCAAAACAATGTCGCCGATCCTAGACTTTTGGTAAGCAATGAGGACCGCTTCTTCAAAAGTACCGATCAGGTACGTTTCAGAAAAATCCCCCAAGTCACGGTTGATGCGTTCTTTTGCTTCGCCCACCAATATCAAAGTTTTTACTTTTTTCTTCACCATGTTTTGCAAAGGTGTGTAGTTTAGATTTGTATCCTTACCACCCGCGATCATGATTACATTTTCTTCGAAGCAATCTAGGGCCCGAAGAACCGCGTGCACATTAGTTGCTTTCGAATCATTGTAAAATAAAACTCCGCCGACTTTTCGTACGTATTCTAAACGATGGCGTAGACCGATAAAACGGTCGATCACTTTTTGGACCGCTTCGTGGGTCGCGCCGTGCTCGCGGGCCAACAGCAATGCAGCCATTACGTTTTCGATCGAATGCTTGCCTTTTAATTTCATGTTTTTAATCGAGAAAGTTTCAATCTCAGGCCCCGTACGAACGCGAAGTTCATCGCCCACGTTGACCGCGCCCCCGATATTCATGATTTGCGGCTCTAATGCTGGCTTTCTAGAAAAATAAAATATGCGTCCACGTTGTACGGCCGGATCGCGCGCCAGTTCAACAACGGCATTATCGTCGGCATTCAAGATTGAAGTCGTTGCCTGATTCGTG
The DNA here is from genome assembly GCA_964236345.1 of uncultured Bdellovibrionales bacterium. GTDB lineage: Bacteria > Bdellovibrionota > Bdellovibrionia > Bdellovibrionales > Bdellovibrionaceae > Pseudobdellovibrio. The sequence continues at coordinate 679 of CAXSEH010000228.1, read as the reverse complement.
TTTTTGAACACGCGACGTTTCGCATTCACGTACTCTTCCATTGAACGATACCGCTCTAAGTGATTTTCGGCCAGATTACTGAAAACAATGTTGGCCGGCGCAAACTCAACACAATGCTCAAGCATGAAACTTGAAACTTCGGCTAAAACAACTTTAGCTTTTTTCTCTTGTAATAAATAGTTCGTGATCGGAATTTCGGTCGAACCCCCGACCCACACGTCAATATTACTTTCTTTTAACATTTCTTCGGCCAATCGAGCGATCGTCGTTTTACCGTTCGTACCCGTGATGCCAACGATAGGTTCTTTTATGAATCCCGATGAAAATTCAAATTCACCGGTAATTTTAATTCCCTGCTGGCGAGCGTATTCGAAAATCTTCAGGTGCGGTGCTACGCCCGGAGACAAGACGACCAAATCTTGAGACAAGAAAGTTTTAGGAGAATGCGAGCCTAACTCGAACTTAATATTCGTAAAACCATCAAGCTGCTCAAGCTGAGCCGAAAGCTCGGGTTTCGACTTGTGATCAGTTACCGTCACTTGCGCTTCGTACTTGGTTAGGAATTTCGCTAAAGCGACACCCGTTTTTCCAAGGCCCACGATTAAAATTTTTTTATCTTTCAGTTCCGATAGTTCTTTCCACATACCTAAGGCCTCTTTCAGTTTAAATAAATAAAATT
>CAXSEH010000227.1:1903-3906 GCA_964236345.1 uncultured Bdellovibrionales bacterium | reverse complement strand
CAACCCCGTCGCGGATTTCGTAGCTTGTCAAAGTGGCGCGAAAGTCCGCTTCGCCAACGCCGACTAGGCCTTGCATTTTGTAAGTGGCGTCATTTATTTCTGCAATTCGAAGTTTTTGACCTAACTTAATAGGAAGGATATCTTTGGTTGCTGACCCGTAATGAGGTCCCCCATCAAAAGGATCAACCTCTTCCAAGTATGAAAATCCGATACTTTCTAATAGGTGTTGTGCGGGCTTCGTTGCTTCACCGACGCGGCCTAATACTAAGCGCGCCTTGGAATCCAGCAATGAAAGATAGATGTCTTCTTCAGGAAAAAGTGATTCGATAAATTCTTTATTCGTTTGGGATAAATTGTCCGCCTCTTGGTAAGGTAGTCCCGTAAATCTTCTACCCAAAGCTTCCCAGAATTCACTGCGACCTTCTTCGGTGAGCGGCGGAGTTAATTCACACAAGACACGAGACTCGAATTTTTCAGGATGCAATCCCATAAATACAAATCGGCTTAACGAAATTTGTTTTCCTAATCGTTCGGGGCGCCGACGGTAACCTTTATCAACTAAAAGTCCACCAATTTCCGTCGGTCCATCCGTGTCTAATTGGAAACGAAGAACCTGGTGAATAAAACCGATTCCTAAATCTTTTGAAAAATGGTCGCGCTTTAAAATTTTGAAATAACAATGGGGAACTTCTTCACTGCCATGCTTTGCGATAATCAGGGAGCTGCCGATGACCATACTTTCTTCGGTGTCCTCCACCACAAAAATATATTCAGCCTTTTCTTTGGGAAGATCGCCGGCAAACGAAGCTTCACTGCGATTAATTTTTTCTGATAAAACCTTTCGGTCTCCTGGTAAATTTAAAAGATTAAACTGTTTGGCTAGGTCAGTTAATTGACTTAGGTCATCACGCTTAACGGCTCTTATTAAAAAACTCATAAACAAAACCTTTCGACCATCTGTTGATAAAAAACGACGGCCTTTTCGAGATCTTCAATTTTAACATGCTCTTCGGCAGTGTGTACATTGCCTTCGCGTACGCCTGCGCCAATACAAATGCAGTCGATGTTGACGCGCGTAAAAAGGCTGGCCTCATTGGTTGACGCAAGTGATCTGCATTTCGAGTCAAGGTTCATTTTTTCAAGAATATTTTGAGCGGTTTTGATTAATATGGAATTATCGGCCGTACGAAAAGGTCTTTTGTAATCCGTGATCCTAAACTGGGCTCCGCAGTCCTCGCAAACTTTTTGAATTTTCATCATCCACTTTTCATACTGATCTTGACTGACGTTCGGCAAAATACGGCACGATCCACCTAAGAGCAGGCTATCTTCATGGGTCCGGATGATTCCGATACTTAACGTAGAGAATTTGGGTTCGAAATCTTTGTCTTCGACTTCCAGCATGTCGTTTTCAACTTCTTGAAGTGCTAGATAAATTTTATTTAATTTCTGAAGCGTGGTATTTTTAATGTGCGCCGCTAAGTCAATTTCGACCATGGCTTGATTGGGAATCATGTTAAAACGGGTACCCCCATCGGCTTCAATCAATACCATATTTTCGGGCAACTTTTGCAGGTAATCTAGCATTTTTTTGATGGCATTATCGCCGATGTGAGGCGTTGAGGAATGCGCAGAGTGTCCCGAAAAAATCTTCGTCTGTGTCGAAGTAGATTCCACCGAACGACGCGCTTCTTTATAGCCTTGTTCGCCGTCGGTGATCGGAATTCTAATTTCGACGACCGCAAATCCTTTTGAAGCTTGAATAATCTTTAAATCACTCGTTTCGCCCACCAGGGCGTATTTCGCATTGATTTTATTTTTTCGGATGAGTCTAAGCGCCCCCTGCATTCCAGTTTCTTCACCAAATGTTCCGACTAAAACGGGTTTAAGTTTGTTAAATTTTTGACCTTTTAAATTTTTTAAAGCATTTAATTTACAAATAAAATCAAGCTTCACTTCCGCCCGGCGGTATTGGCCCGCCATGAAGTCGGCTTTCGCTTTCG
>CAXSEH010000227.1:0-1893 GCA_964236345.1 uncultured Bdellovibrionales bacterium | reverse complement strand
CTCCGAGCCCGTAGATTTTGCCATCGACGATGGTGGCGTCGAACGGATTAAAACCATTTTTTTTCCATAATGAAAAATTGCCGGGGTCTACCGTGTCTAGATGAGTCTGCAACAAAAATTCAGAATCACCAGGCGTAAACTTTTCGGGACGAACTAAAATGTTAGCTTGGGTCACGCCATTTTGTATTTCGTGAATCACTTCGACAAAAAAACCCGCTTCAAGAGCAAGCTGCTCAAGGTAACCCGCTACTTCAACCGTTGAGCTTGTTGGCGAACTGTCTAAAGCGATTAACTTTCGACAGTTATCAATCCACCGCGCTTGTTCGGTTTGCGAATCATCGGGCTTTAAATCCAAACTAGACGCCTTCTAAAATTGTTTTTTCGACAATTTGTAAGGCCAATTCTATTTCTAAGTCTTCAATGATGACTGGTACTAAGAAACGAATTCTTACCGGATCTTTTCCACAGCTAAATGCAATTAATCCATTTTTGAATAATTTTTTAATCATGGACTCAACTTGTTCTTTTTTTCCATCAAACGGAGTGAAGGCAATCATCAGGCCCATGCCGCCTGGATCCGTTACTAAGCCTTTACACGTTGTTTTATTCAAATGATTTAAACCTTCTACGAAGCGGGAATGTATTTTAAGGATACGCCCATTTGGACCAAGATAGCCTTCTTCCAGCATTTCCAGAATTTCAAGGCCCGCCGTCATTGAGGAAGTTCCGCCCGAAAATGTTCCGGCAATAAGGCCCGGCTTGGGATTGTATTCTTCAGTGTAAAGCGTGGCTCCCAATTGCACGGTTTTTGCGATGGTTACGATATCTACGTACTGCCCAATTTCCATCGTTTCGAATGCAAAGTATTCACCCGTACGCGCAAAAGTTTGCACTTCATCCGCCCACACCGCTATTTTATTTTGTTTACAAAATTCCAACATCGGAACATAAAAATCGCGCGGAGTTTGAATGAATCCGCCTTCGCCAAGCATCGGTTCAAAAACGAAACACGAAAACTCTTTTGGATGCTTCGCGTATTCTTCTTTCATTTTAGCTAAAGCTTTTTCGCCGCTTTGGGGATCTTTTCTGTCATAATTAGGCAGGTGTACAACTTCATTATACTGCGGCAGCCCCTGCTTGTAGGCCGCGTTGTCAGTTACTTCCGCCATCATTGTTGAGCGACCGGCAAACGCGTTTTTCATTGCAAATATATAGCGAGCCGGGGAATTTTTCTGACGAGCCATCTTCAATGCGTTTTCATTTGCCATCGTTCCGCAAGTCGAAAACCACGCATGTTTTAAATTACTTTTTCGGCTTGCGATCTTCACTAATTTTTCCGCTAATTTCCAATAATCATTGTTAGGTTGTAGGTTGCCCTGCAAGATCACGTCGGATAGGGCTCCTCGCACGGCAGCTTTCATGACTCTTGGGTGGCTATGGCCCATTAAATTAATTCCGATCCCGTTGATCAAATCTAACTTTACGCTGCCATCTTCAAGTTCCACAAAGGGGCCGCGACCTGCGCCCGTACCAATGTAATTATGGTATAACGGACGTCCACGAAGTTGCGCGATGTAATCCATTTTATTTTTTGCTTTTTCGACCAGTGAGGCCTGCGGTGGTCTAATCGAATTAATTTCGCTATTGATGACCATGACTTCGTCAACAAGGTCGCTCACAAGTCCTTCGACCACCGGGTCGTGATCAATTCGCTGACCAATTAAAGTTTCATCTTGGGCTTGAAGTTGGCTGATCGCATTTTTTAAAACAGATAACATAAGTCACCTTTCCTTAAGTGAAGTTTAGATTAAACAGGAGAGTCCAATTATTTTACCTGCTTGCACCATCTCGTGACAACCTCAAGGAAGTCTGAGTAGACTTTGGCTCTATGCC
>CAXSEH010000226.1:0-3926 GCA_964236345.1 uncultured Bdellovibrionales bacterium | reverse complement strand
GAGCCCGCTCCCGCAAGAATTAATACAGGACCGTCTAAAGTTTCGACGGCTTTTTTCTGCGCGGGGTTTAATTGATATGTAATGGTTTCACGAGCATCCATGGGTCCCACATAAATACCCATAAAAATTGAGATTTTCGATGAAATACTCTAGATTTAACGCAGTTAGACAATGGTGACTCGGGGGTTTCATGTTGGGTTCGTTACAGCATCAAAAAATAATTTTATTAACTGCGCTGATGATTCTTTTCAATGGCGGTTGCTCGAAGAAATCCGACACCCAAGAGGCACAAGGTAACGTCATGGTTCAGGTCGGTGTGCAAACGTCGCCTTCGAGTTATACTTTACAAATCGTACAGCTTCAAGGCATCGACAAACTCAATGAAGTGGCCGGAAATTACGCGCAGTTTTTTTATTCGCCTGGCGCAACTACAGATCAGTTAACAGGTTCTGCTCCGCACGCCGCATTCGTTCGCGCAGGAAGTTATTTTGCGCCTTCAGATTTTATCTCATTGCAAATGGCCACCCTTTATTTCCATCTGCAAAATCTTGCGTTGCTGGACAAAGAAATGGGAGCAGAAAACGTAAATCATTGGCCCCGATCGGTCGGTCTAGAAACGCAAATCATCGATTCACAAAATGGGACGCAAAAAAATAACGCTTTTTACAACGGTCAAACCGACTCGATGATGTTCGTTCCTTTCGACATGAACAACTTACCGATTTCAATCAACGCGGGCATCATCGCTCATGAACACTTTCACTCGTTGTTCTTCAAACTAGTTATTCTGCCGGCCACTAAATCCGAGAAAGCCTTGTCCATCGCGGCATCCATTCATGCCGAAGAAAAAAAGGCCACGTTCGTTCGTAAGCTTTCCGTCGCCCGAACGGCCAATTTAACTGAAAAAGAAAAAAATCAATATTTCAACGAAACTTTCTTACGTGGGATCAATGAAGGCTTGGCGGACTTTTGGGGTTGGGTTTACACGGAAGATGTGGAATTCATGCGATGGTCGCTTCCCGATTACCAGTTAAGGCGCACGTTGATCTTAGAAAAAGATCAACAAGGGGTGTTTGCCACTAAGCAAACAATTTTCGATAAGGTTAATGAAAGCGCGCAATTTTATTCCGATATCAAAGCAGCTTTGACTAATTATGCCTACGAAATTGGAACGCCGTACGCACGTTTCATGGTTCAGTTCACGGAGCTGCAAGCGAAAGCTAAAAACATCAGCCAATCCCAGTCTAAAAAAATAACGGCCCACTTGATTTTAGATTTTATAAAAGAAATGGCCGTCGAAGTGAATGGCCTCGGCGAAAATGACACGGTAGATCCATTGAGTTTATTTAAATATGTGGCTAAATTAGCTGAAAAAGAAGACCAGGTAAAACTGGATCAGGGCAGCTGCGATCTTTTGCTGAAGTACATTAATTACAAACAAGAAGATCAACAGAAGCTAATGACTTGTAAACAAAAAGATTCATCACAGAAGGACCAAAAAGATTCGTCTTTTGTTATCGTAAAACCATGAAAATATTTTTTTTAACATTTTGCCTATTCGCTACCAACGCTTTTGCTCAAACGCCCGTGGCGGCAGATAACTTCGTAGATATTCTTCCTCTCCAATTGCAATATCGTTTTGAAGATTCAACGGGTCAAGAGCGCACCAATCGACAGTACCAAGCATACGGTTTAGGAATTCAATATTTGCAGTTTCATGCAGAATTTGAATTCAACCAATTTTACGATAAGACGGGGAACGGCTCGGTAAAGATAGAACAAACCATTCGGGAATACGATTTAGGATTAGGATATCGAGTTTATCAACTCATGTCGGACGATCGCAGACTCAGCCTGAATATTTTCGGGAAAGTTTGGTTAGGACAAACGCAGACGACGGTTGATACCAATTTTTTAGCTAGTTACACATCGGTTGATTCGAATTTAGAAAATGTCTATGGAATTGGAGCCAGTGCCCTGGCGCGCCTAAGCTACTTTTTAACCGAAGTTGAATTTAAAATGCTGAACTCAAAAAACATGAGTCCCCAGTCCGTCCCCGTATTGGCGATCAAAATAGGGCTTACGATACCTTACTGAACCCGTTGTACGAAGGCCGAAGCGGTCTTTGTTTTTTCTTGAAATTCTTTTTTGTAATCGTCTGCTTCTTTCGCCGTTCCGAAAAGTCCAACGTTAACTCGGTAGTACGTTTGCCCTTTTACTTGAGCCGGTACGTAGGAAGTTTTAATTCCTTTAGCTAATAATTCTTTCGTCATCTTCTGGGCGTCAGTTTCAGACGGAAAAGATCCAATCTGTACCGTGAAGTGGGCGGGGGTTACTTCCCTAGCGGGCGGTAAGCTTGAAGGAGCGCGTTCGGCCACCGGGCGCGCTGCGACCGTTGTTGTTGCCTTCGCGGGCATTGCCTTAGCCGTGTGTGCTGCCGGTTTTTCATTTATGGTCTTAATTTCTTTTTCGTCGCCGTCGGTCGTTTGGATCACTTTTTCGTCATGCGAAGCTTCATTTGTTTGCTCGGTCGCAAATTCTTCGGCAATTTTTGCAACTTCAGAATCCGTTAAGTTTTGCGAATCTGATTCTCGTTTTGCTTCGGTTTTGCCTTCACCGTGGCTATCGCCTTCAGCGTTACTTGCAAATTCATGCGGTGTTTCGTGACCGTCTTTTTTATTAGGTTCAAGTTGCGAAAGTTTGTACTGATTGTCTGAGTACTTCTTTCCGACGTAAGTTCCAATCGAAAATGAAAGCAACGAGATGAAGAAAACCAAAGCAAGCTTAAGCATCGAATTTGTTTTTTGACTCATACATATTCCTTGTTAGACTGAAAATAACTTCTAAACTTTATTCTAAACTAAATCTAAAAAAATGGTCAATTCGGAGTAAAAAAATATGGAAAAGTCTAGGTTTGAGATCGCACATGAGGCCGTAAAACTGGGCCGGGCCTGTTTATTGGGATATTTTGGTAAAATTAACCAAATTGAAAATAAGGAAAAGCAAGGTCTAGTCAGCGAAGCCGATAAAACCAGTGAAGAAATCATTAAAAATTACCTGTTTAAACATGCCCCGGAAATCGAATTTTTAGGTGAAGAAACGAATTACAAAGATCAAAAAGAATTAATTCGCACTAAGACGGGTTCGCGCTGGATTTTGGATCCCCTTGATGGAACCACGAATTACGTACACCGCTTCCCCATCTTTTGCATTTCCCTAGGTTTAGAAGTGAACGGCCAGCTCGAGTTGGGAATTGTAGATATGCCGATGTTAAATCAGACTTACACCGCCATTCGAGGGCAAGGCGCGTTTTGCAATGGCCAAAAGTTGAAAGTATCCCAAACGACAAAATTTTCAGATGCGTTGCTATCAACGGGTTTCTTCGCCGAAGAGCCCGGCTTCATCGAAGAGCAATTGCAAATTTTTTCGCACCTTGTGCGCATTGCGCGCGGTATTCGACGTCCCGGAGCTGCGGCGTACGATTTAGCTTTGGTCGGTGCAGGCGTTTTTGATCTTTTTTGGGAGAAAAATTTAAAGCCGTGGGATACCGCCGCGGGACAAATCATCGTCGAAGAAGCGGGTGGCGTCGTAAAAACTTACGAAGGTAGTTTGCATCATCCCTATCAAAAAAGTCTAGTTGCCGGAAACGCGGTTTTAGTAGATCAATTTATTTCACTCCTTCAGGACCTTAAGATTAAAGGCTCGTCGAGCTAGCGACAAATTCCTAACAGGACCAGTCAGCCATCTGACCGTTTTTTTCCTAGACTTAAGGATCACACCCCTTTTTTTTTGACATGACCAATAAAAATCACTTGAACCAGACCGAAGGTCAGTTGGCATTTGTGTTGCTCTCTATTTGATTGGATCGAAGTGTCTTATTCGTCAAGGAGGATGAATTGGCTGAAGAGAAAGCATCAACAGAAGCA
>CAXSEH010000225.1:0-3950 GCA_964236345.1 uncultured Bdellovibrionales bacterium | reverse complement strand
CGAGCTTAACGGACCGGCGGCTATTTCACACGAAACCGGTTGTTTCGTCGTGTCTTTATATTGATGGCTCGATCGGCTCCGAAATCATTTCCTTAGTTCAACCGGATTTAAATAGGTGCCTGGACGGAGAAAATCATTTTTTACAAGACAACCTTCTACACTCAGCCGTGCAAGCCTCATTGAATTATTACCGACCGCTCGTCAAACGAAATCACTTATCCCGTACTGAAATCAGACTCGAAGAAAAAGGAATCGTTGATAAAATGTATAACGTTTGGGGATTTGCCGCTTGCAAACAGTTCACCTCAAGCTTGCAACCATTATCGCACGTTGGAATTTATCTGCTGCAAGTTTATAAAGGCAATGGACCCGACGTGGTCCAAGCCGTTCCAATAAGTTATTTTGACTGCATATCGCAACAAACGATGCCCTTTCAACTGAGCGCCTCAGAATTTGGACCGAAGATTCAATCGGATTTAACTTTGCTCTCAAGAAAGTTGAAGATGGGGACGGTCCGGTAATTTTTTCTAGACATCCGAAGGCTTATCGGCAAAAGTTTAAGGGATAGAAAAGAGGATTTGGATGAAGACATTTATTTTTATATTTTTTACAGTTGTCGAAGTCATGGCGCTCACTAAAAATCCTAAGCCTCAGCGTAAGGTTGCGAATGAAGCTTGCCTTGAAATTTTAAGCAGTGCAGTTTTACAGTCTGAAGCAACGAAAGTGAACGTGAAGCCCGACAAAGTCAAAATTCTTGAGCAAAGAACTTTGGGCGTGGGCGCGGGCACTTTACTTTACAGCGTTTTCATAACATCTCCTTCGACGGCCGATAATACCCATTGGGAAATCGTCGGCGAACTCAATCTAGAAGACGGCAGTTGCAAAGCCGTTTATTCAAAACGCTTCGAAGCACCTTAATATTCTAATTTCAGATTACTTACAGTATTTAGAATCCATGTCACTGACGACCATGTAAGCCATCGGATGACCACCCTTGAAAGCGGTTGCGGGAAGCTCTTCCCAGGTTACGCCGTCGTCACTTCGGTAGGCGCGTTGATTGCCGTACCAACCACCCCAAGATGTCATGATCGCGGCGTAAGACTTTGTATCCGGATTAAAGCTAACCACAAAATCAAAAGGTAACGAGCCCACAAGGACCGTCGAAGTCCACGTGATTCCGTCCGTGCTTTTCCAAACTTTACCGTAGGTCCAATGAACAAATTCTTTGCCATTAAAAACGATTCCGTAAGGCACCTGTCCGGGCGCGGCCCAAATCGGGTACACCTTCCACGTCAGTCCATTATCTAACGAAACGGATGATATTCCTTTGTTGTCGGTACCCTCGGCGCCAACGATGGCTGAAACGCTGACGATTCGACCGTTTCCGTAAGTTGTGCGCGAAAGATTAACGTCGGCCGGAACGGGGTTCCACGTCGCTCCTTGATCGGGACTGATTCGCGAGCCCGAACGCCCAGCGGCCAAAACGTTGTCTCCGATTTTTTGTAAAAAAGCGTGGTTAAGGGACTCAAAATCTGAAGTGGCCATCGGTGTCCACTCAGTACCTTGGTTATTTGAAATAGATCCTTCGCCCCAAGCGAGCAGCAATAATCCTTTGATGTAGGCAAGGCCTCCGCCCCATCCATCCGATTTTATGGTGGTCCAGTTCACGCCATCGCGACTGCGACGAACCGTTCCGTTGTAACCCCAACCATAACTCGCAAAAAACCAACCACCCTCTGCCGACAACCCCGTGTTCGATCTTGGATCGTGGTCACACTCAACACTTTTCGGGTCCGTCGCGGGCGCCCAGCAATGAAGACTGTCGTCATCTGATTGATCGCGGATCCAATTTCGACCGCCGTCGCAAGAAATAATCGTTCGGCCCAGTTTTCCGCTGGCCATAAAAACTTTTTGCGTGGTCGGGACCACGGGTTGAACCGGAGTGGGAAGTGAAATCGGAATCGGATTCGAAGTATTCGTTTCCGTTGAAGTCGAAGAACTTTTCATCGCATTGACACTGGCGGCGTTGAAACCACCCTGCGTGCAGTTCGTATAAAACAAAGCAAGAACGGTCGTCGCACCCAGAACACCAAGTTGTCTGTAATATCTTTTCATTTTTCCCCTTAGCGCAGCAAAATAATATGTCTCAATGTGATCCAGCGAACCACGGTCGTAACACCTTATTCTGTGCAATCGGAAGGACAGGTCTAAAGCTTAAGTTTTTGTCGTGAGAGTCAAATTCTTGGTCATGAAGAATGTTTGGACAGTTATTCTTCTTTTGGAACGGGTGTATCTACCCAGCGACTCTGTCCTCTTTTAATTACCCAACGACTTTGACCGCAGGAGGTACTTTTGGAAAGCTTTGATTCTTTAAGAAATTAAGGGATTTAAGCGTTTCGGAGGGAATTGGCATGGGAGAGTTAGTTGTGGGCGTATCAGATCAGTTCAAGATTGAAATTGTTTGTAAATATGAATCAGCAAAGATTACTTCCGAGACGGCGTGCAAATTATTGCAAGTATCACCTCGGACATTACGAAGATATGTGGCGAGGTATAAAGTTGAGGGACTTAGTTTTTTTAGACATCGCAATCGTAGAAAAAGACCGTGGAATAAAAAGCCCGATGAAATAAAACTAGCCGTGCAAAAGATAATGAAGGATGTACTTTTTGATTTTAATATAAGTCATGCAAGAGAAAAAATAAGAGATAATTATGGTATTACGGTTGCGCCAGAAACGATGCGTAGGTGGTGTCATGAAATCGGCATGGTTAAGCATAAGCAAAAGCGCCGCAGTAAGCCGCGCTACCGCAGGCATCGTCAAACGCAAGAGGGATTACTGATCCAGTTCGACGGCAGTCATCATAAATGGTTCAGTAATGAACCGACGTGTTTACTTGCTGCCATCGATGATGCAACGTCAGAAGTTATTTATGCAGAACTTTGTCCCGGTGAAACCATGCTTGATTGCATGCGCGTGTTACGACGGGTTGTTGAGAAGCGCGGTATGTTTAAAGCGTTGTATGTAGACCAGGCCGGAGTTTACGGTGGCATTAAGCGAAGCGGCTTTAGTCAGGTCGCGCGCGCCCTTGAAGAGCTCGGAACGCATGTGATTTATGCGCAAAGTCCAGAGGGAAAAGGACGAGTCGAAAGACTTTTTAGAACAATGCAAGATAGGCTTATCCCTGAGCTTAGAATAAATAATATTACGACGATGACGATGGCGAACCGTTTTTTAAAAGAAATTTATTTACCCGACCACAACAATCGCTTCGCGATCAAGGCACACAACCCAGAACAGGCTTACAGACCGGTACTTGCGGGTGTAAACTTGGATGATGTGTTCTGCCAAAAAGAATACCGAACGATGGGAAAAGATCATACGCTAAGCCTAGGTGGTGATCGGTGGATAGTCGTTGATCCGCTTAAAAAATCGATCGCGAATCAGCGAATAGAAATAAGAATAAAACCCACCGGAATCGAGGCCTACTTCGCAGGCAGGCCGCTAAATATAGTAAAAATACAGAAAGCAGCATAAAAGCCCGATAACCATAGCGGCCAAAGTCGCAGAGGAATTATTAGGTCAGCCTCGCTGGGGAGCTACACTTCTTTTGGAACGGGGCGATTTAAGCTCCGTGTCTACGTCTCATCCTTCATCATACGATTCATCTCTTTCACCATTTTTTTATGAAAAGCGTGCACGACTTTATCGTCTAAATATTTATCCGCCGGAAAGGGGGGGGCATAGGCGCGGGAAATGCGATGAAAAAGTTTAACCGGTCGGGGGATCAGCGAAAAACCAACACCGCGCAGAACCGCGAACGGAAGTTTGAATCGACGGTAGATAAAATCGGTCAAAGGATTTTCGTACAGGGTGTAGATGTCGTCAGCCTTAGGGCAGGCGGCTAAAATAATCGGCGTTTGCGTTTCGATCGCCAGGCGAATAAATCCG
>CAXSEH010000224.1:0-3952 GCA_964236345.1 uncultured Bdellovibrionales bacterium | reverse complement strand
GAACTTCAAGAAAAAATGAAAAGCCCCGCCTACCTCGAAAAACAAGTTGATGCTTACGTTGATCATCAGGTTTTTCGTGCGGAAGCTTTGGCCACGGACCGGGGACCTTCGCCGGCAGCCTTCAGAAAAAAAGTGGAAGATGAGCTTTTCGCAAAGTACGGGTCCAAGCAAGCCTTGATGCAAAGTTTAAGTCAGATGCCGTGGCCCGATTTAAATGATGACCAACAGATAAATCAGTTTATGAAGAATAGCCCTCACGCCTTAACCTTTGTGCCGGAAATTTCAGACCGCATCGAGGGCGCGCATGTTTCGGCCATCGCCGAAAACCCCGGATTTTCAAATCAACAGGGTTTTACATTCGCGTTATTTAGCGTTTTTGCCGCGAACCAGGTTCAAGATTCTCCGGTCTTGGTCAGCGATATTTTGCAGCCTTTTTTAAAAGAAGAGATTGTTCCCTTGGTTGAACTGCAAGTGAATTCTGATCTTCGCAATTTAAAACCCTACTGGGACCAAATCGCTTCGGTTCCGGCTTTGAACCTTCAAAATCTGCGAAGTCGACGTCGAGGGCCAAATCAAAGCCGAAGTTAAAAACTGCGATGGCAGCCCTTGCGTGCAGTTGTCGGACTCTTCAGGACGCCTAAAGAACGTTTTTTTGAATACGTTTTTTGATAGGGCCCTTGAAAGAGGCCTGGCTTTGGCTGCTAAATCTAGTAGCAATTTTCCGATCGCCATTCCCAATGTAAGCCTGCAAAAATTAAAAACCAATCCTCAGAACTGCAACAGCAAGCTTGATTGGGAAATTAAGCCCTAAATCGACATGACCAGTGGTGTTAAACACTGCTCGAAGACCCCCTATCAGATACACCCATAAGTGCTAGGTCCCATACGGTTGACTGGTTAGTGAATTCCGCTAGGTCCGGAAGGAAGCAACGGTGTCTAACAAGCTTCGCGATATGGGATACCTAGCACTTCTTTTTTAAGGGAACCAATTTGTCTTACCAAGTGATCGCGCGAAAATACCGTCCGCAATCTTTCGACCAAATGGTCGGACAAAATCATATTACCCAAACTTTAACGAACTCTTTAAAAAACGACCGCTTGCCGCACGCCCTGCTTTTCACGGGCCTTCGCGGAACCGGAAAAACGTCTTCGGCGCGCATCTTGGCGAAAACTTTACGGTGCTTACGGCCCGTTAATTTTACGCCGTGTAATGAATGCGAAAGTTGCGTTGAAATCGCGGCCGGACGATCGATCGACGTGATCGAAATCGACGGAGCTTCGAACAATGGCGTCGACGCGATCCGTGATTTACGCGACAATGTCATGTTCATGCCCTCTTCTGGTAAGTATAAAATTTTTATTATCGATGAAGTCCACATGCTTTCGACAAGTGCCTTCAATGCGCTTTTAAAAACCTTGGAAGAGCCACCCGCGCACATCGTTTTTATTTTAGCGACAACCGAAGTTCATAAAATTCCGCAAACTATTTTATCGCGTTGCCAGCGCTTTGATTTTCGTCGCATTCCTTTAAAGCAAATTGCCGATTACTTAAAAATGATTTGCGCGAAAGAAAAAATTGAATCTGACGCTTCCGCCTTATGGCTGATCGCGCGTCAGGGCGATGGATCAATGCGCGACAGTTTAAGTTTACTAGATCAAGTCATCAGCTTCACGAACGGTCACTTGAACGAATCGCAGGTCAGTCAAGTTTTAGGACTAACCGAGCGTGCGTTGGTTTTCGAAGTCTTTGATTGCTTGATCAACCGCAAATCCACCGAAATTGTTTCGTGTTTGCAAAAATTAAGTCAGTCCGGTCAAGACCCTAGCCTTTTTCTAGAAGATCTTTCCAAAATGTTACGCCACAGTTTGGTTCTGAAAATCGATCCAAAGGCGACCATGATGATCGACCTGCCCGATGACGAAATCGCGCTTCTGATCGAAAAAATAAGCGCCGTTGGAGATGCGGACTTACACATGCTTTTCGACATGGTGATCAAATCACTTTCCGATTTAAGCCGTGCCGATGACTCGCATATCGTTTTTGAAATCGCATTACTTCGAATGAGCCAAGCTCCCCAGATTGTGGATCTTAAAGTTCTTTTAGGAACGCAGGAGTCCCATCCTCTCCCAAAGCGCGTTGAGGAGAAACCGGTAGCGTTGGCTGCGGCGACTCCTCGGATTTTAAAAGATCTGGATTCGGACGCTTGGCTTAAGTTTATCCAAAAAGTTAAATCGGCGGATGGCTTCTTTGCTTCTAAGATTGAAAATCTTATCTTCGTGGGAAGTAAAAGTCTGAAAATATCGTTGCAGGCCCCGAACAATTTAGCTTTCTTAGCCGAGCAACTTCAGGATTCTGAAATGCGCCAAAAACTGCAAGGATTGATTGATTCAGAGTTCGGGCAGGGCTACACTTTTGAGGTGCTTAAAAGTCGTGTCGATAGCACCGGAGAAACCGCTCATTCATTGGCTACAAAAAAACAAGTTTTGGCCGATGAAAAATTACGAGAGCGGTGGGAAACGGATCCGCGCGTGCAAAAAGCCAAAGAAGTTTTTAAGGGCGAGATCAAATTGATCAAACCAAACTGATAGACGACTGACCAGCTAAGGGAGTTTTATGAAAAATAATATGATGGGCGGAATGGCCGGACTGATGAAGCAAGCCAACCAAATGCAATTAAAGATGAAAAAAGTCCAAGAAGAATTGGCTACGCGTGAATTCACCGGCACCTCGGGTGGCGGCGCGGTCACGGCCAAAGTAAATGGCGATAATAAAGTTTTAGCTTTAACGATCAATCCGGAAGTCATGACCGGCGGAGACGTTGAAATGTTGCAAGACCTTGTAACCTCGGCCGTAAACGACGCTTTAAAAGTTGCCAAAGACACTTCGACGCAAGAGATGTCTAAAATCACCGGCGGCTTAAACATCCCAGGATTTTAATTTGTTACATATACCCGCTTTAGAAAAATTAGTTCACGAGCTTAGCCGCTTACCCGGCATTGGCCCAAAGACGGCGCAGCGTTTAGCGTATTTTATTTTACGTTCGAAAGAGTCGTACCCGACTCAGTTGTCCGAAGCCCTTCAGCGGGTGCAGGCCGAAGTGCATACCTGCACCGAATGTTTTAACTACACCGACCGCGTGATTTGTAAGTACTGCGAAGATTCTCATCGCAACAGCGAAGCGCTGTGTTTGGTTGAAGAGCCTTCGGATATTTCTCGTATTGAATCTTCGGGCGCGTTTCGCGGTCGTTACCACGTTCTGCACGGAGTGATTTCGCCGCTTGAAGGAATCACCGCAAAAGATTTAAAAATTCCAGAACTTCTGACCAAAATCGATGAAGGTCTTAACGGCCTTCGTCCGCATATTAAGGAAGTGATCTTGGCTTTCGACGCCGATCTCGAAGGCGACACCACCGCTTTGTACCTTGCCAAAGTACTGCAAGGTAAACAGCTGAAACTTTCGCGTATTGCTCACGGGATCCCGATGGGTTCTGACATTGATTTTATTGACGACCGCACGATGGGTCGCGCTTTAGAAAACCGTGTGGAGCTGTAAATGTCGTTCATCAATCACAACGCCAAAGAAATTCACTGTAAAATCGTTTACTACGGGCCTTCATTAGGCGGTAAGACCACGAACATTCAGTGGGTTTACCAAACTTTGGCGCAAGATCAAAAATCAAAACTTGTGGCATTAAACACGGAAATCGAAAGAACTTTGTTTTTTGACTTTCTTCCTCTGGAAGTAGGCGAAATTCGTGGCTTCAATACGCGCTTTCACTTATATACTGTCCCGGGCCAAGTCATTTATGATGCGTCTAGAAAACTCATTTTAAAAGGTCTTGATGGAGTCGTCTTCGTTGTGGATTCTCAGGTCGACCGTCTTGAAGAAAATATTGAATCGATGAAGAACCTTGAAAAGAATCTTGAACAGCAAGGTTACAACATCAAAGA
>CAXSEH010000223.1:0-3974 GCA_964236345.1 uncultured Bdellovibrionales bacterium | reverse complement strand
CAATCAAAAAACGTTTGCCCTGTGGTTTTTTCTTTTAATAATGGCGATATTTATGTTTCGCGCTTGGGACATGAAACACCAAAAAACAATTACTGACTTCGATTACCCCAAATTTATGAAAGCCGTTGAGCTGAAAGAAGTGATTGAAGATAAGATCGTCTTCATTCAAGACCGCGGCGAAATTCGGGGCGAAGTTAAATCCGAATTCGAAAAGAAATACGGTGGCAGCCAATTCCTGATTCAGGGTAACGTTGGCGATAAGGGTTTAGAAAAGTTAGAAAAACTGGGTGTCACGCCGAAGTATGAAAACTCTCAGTCGGACAGTCTTATATCATCACTGCTAATCAATTGGTTACCTTTGCTGTTGATCGTGGGAATGTTTATTTTTATTATGCGTCAAATTCAAGCTGGCGGCGGTAAGGCCATGTCGTTCGGAAAATCGCGCGCGCGTCTTGTTGAAAATAAAAATCGCATTACCTTTAAAGAAGTAGCCGGGATTGACGAAGCGAAAGATGACCTGCAAGAAATCGTTCACTTTTTAAAAGATCCGAAAAAATACACGCGCCTTGGCGGCCGCATTCCAAAAGGCGTATTACTTGTGGGCGCTCCGGGAACCGGTAAGACTTTACTAGCACGCGCCGTTGCCGGTGAAGCGGGCGTTCCGTTTTTTACAATTTCTGGTTCTGATTTTGTTGAAATGTTTGTGGGCGTGGGAGCAAGTCGTGTTCGTGATCTGTTCGAACAAGGTAAGAAAGCCGCTCCGTGCATAATCTTTATTGATGAGATCGATGCGGTCGGACGTCATCGCGGCGCGGGCATGGGCGGTGGACACGATGAGCGCGAGCAAACTTTAAATCAATTATTAGTCGAGATGGATGGTTTCGAATCCAGCGAAGGCGTCATCATGATCGCCGCGACAAATCGGCCTGACGTTTTAGATCCGGCTCTTTTAAGACCGGGACGTTTTGACCGACGAGTTATCGTCAGCAAGCCTGACTTAAAAGGTCGCGAACAAATTTTAGGCGTCCACATTCGCAAAACGCCAATGGGACCCGACGTCGACGTCGTAAAAATCGCCCGCGGTACTCCGGGTTTTTCGGGGGCTGATTTAGAAAATTTAGTTAACGAGGCGGCGCTAGTTGCGGCACGCCACGATAAAAAATATCTCGAGATGGATGACTTCGAAAAGGCTAAAGATAAAGTGATCATGGGAAGCGAACGCAAATCGATGGTCATTAGTGACGAAGATAAGCGAACGACGGCCTACCACGAAGCAGGACACACGATTATCGGTAAGCTTCTGCCGGGTCTTGATCCGATTCATAAAGTGACCATTATTCCTCGCGGGATGGCGCTGGGCCTCACCCAAACTTTACCCGAAAAAGATTCTTTAAGTTTTTCAAAGATGCAGGCTGAAAATTGGATCGCGTTTGCCTTCGGTGGACGAGCGGCTGAAGAGCTTGTGTTTAAAGATTTCACGACGGGCGCATCAAACGATATCGAGCGCGCGACCGCCATGGCACGACGTATGGTTTGTGAATGGGGTATGAGCCCCCTAGGTCCGTTGGCATTTGAAAAAGGCGAAAATCCGGTATTCATGGGAATGGGTTACGGCCAAAAAACAAAAGATTACTCGGAAGCGAAGGCGCAAGAAATTGATGCTGAAATTTCAAAGATTATTAATACTGGGTACGAACGGGCCTTAAAGATTTTAACGGAAAACCGCGAATCTTTAGAAAAAATCACGGCGGCACTGTTAGAGTTTGAAACAATCGATGCGAACGAAGTTGAAATGCTTTGCGGTGGCGCTCTGGTTAGCGAGATCACGAAAGTGCGCTCGAATAAATCAAGCGGCGGCGGAATGGGTCCGGGAATACCGGTTGATACGAAAGCCGATGCAAGCGCACCGGCCGGCACTAAAACAGCTCCTGCGACATGACTTTTATTTCAAATTTTGTTGAGAACATCCTTTTTATCCTGTCCCATTTAAGGTGGCAGGATTTATTCGATGTCGCTTTAGTTTGGTTGATCGTCTACCGCGTTTTGAATCTGATTCGAAGAACGGGCACCATTCAAATGTTATCGGGCTTAGGAATCTTAGCGATCGCCTACGTTGGTAGCCAGTGGTTTGAACTTTATACCGTTAACTGGTTACTCGAAAAATTTTTCTCGAACCTTTTCGTTATCATCGTCGTTCTGTTTCAAGGGGAAATCCGCCGTGCTTTAGCCCACATCGGAAGTCACCCTCTTTTCACGGATGTATCTTCAGCTATGGAGACCCACATCGTTGAAGAGATCGCAAAAGGCGTGATGAGCGTTGCCGAACGCGGTTACGGCGCTTTGATCGTCATCGAAAAAGATATTCTAGTCGATTACCATATCGAACTTGGAACGGCCCTTGATTCGGCAATCTCGGCCGAATTGATTCAAAGTATTTTTCATCCGCAAGCGCCCATGCACGATGGAGCGTTACTTATCCGCGGCGGAAAAATTATTTCGGCCGGATGTTTTTTACCCTTAAGTAAAAACCCTGCGCTCGATAAAAATTTAGGAACTCGTCACCGCGCAGGGATCGGCTTAACGGAAGAGACCGACGCGCTCGTGATCGTCGTTTCGGAAGAAACGCGCTCGATCAGCTTAGTTTCCGGCGGCCACATGAGCACCCAAATTGAGCTAGCCGAAGTTCGCCAAGCGCTGTACGACGTTTTCGGTTTTAAATATAAAGCCTATCAGTCCGAGGCGGTCCTATGAGAGCTTTAGCAAATTCATCCGACAAGGTGCGGGTCCTTAAAGAATCGGTCTTAGAAAACGCATCCTATAAGTTAGTGGCGCTTTTTATTTCGCTCATTCTTTGGTTATCTATTTTGGGCCGTCGAGATTTCGTCGTCACGAAAGATGTCGATGTGGATATCATCACGGGTAGCGGCTATTCGCTTGCAGGGCAATCGACCGACAAGGTCAAAATCAAAGTTTCGGGCGCTCAACCCTTATTGAAAAATTTTAAAGATAAGTTACAATCAACGAGCTTAGATTTAACCGATAAAAAAGCCGGACTGTTCGAAGTGGAAATGACTCCGGCGAAAATTGAAGTTCCTCAAGGAATTAAAGTTTTAGGAGTCAGACCCAGCACAATCCGCGTTGAAATTATCGAAAACCCAAAATAGGAAGTTAAGCGAGAACATGGCAAATAATAATACGACGCAATTGTTTGGTACCGACGGCATTCGCGGGACTTCAAATCAGTTTCCGATGACTCCCGAAGTGGTTGTTAAAATTGGTCAAGCGATCGGTCATCTTATTCGCAAAAAGATTATTTCTTCCCCTTCTCAGGCAAACCGAGTTGTCATCGGAAAAGACACTAGGCTTTCGGGCTACATGATCGAACAAGCGCTTTCAAGCGGACTTAATTCGATGGGAATTTACGTACAACTTGTGGGCCCCTTACCAACGCCCGGCATCGGTTATTTAACTCGCACGATGCGCGCCGCCGCCGGCATCGTGATTTCGGCTTCACACAATGCGTACCAAGATAACGGGATTAAAATTTTCGGCCCCGACGGATTTAAGTTAGATGATAAACTAGAAAAACAGATAGAAGCTTTGGTGGCCTCAGACGACCTTTCAAAAATGCTTCCTCCTGCGAAAGATATAGGACGGACAAAGCGGATCGAAGATGCGCAGGGCCGCTATATCGTTTACGCAAAAAGTGCGTTTCCGTTAGAATACACTTTAGACGGTTTAAGGATTGTCTTAGACACCGCCCACGGCGCGGCCTACAAAGTAGCGCCCGCCATTTTTGAAGAGCTTGGAGCCGAACTGATTCACGTCGGAAATCAACCGAACGGTACAAATATCAATGATAAAGTTGGGGCCTTACACCCAAGCCTGATTTCGCAGGCGGTTGTTCAGTACCGCGCCGACGTGGGTATCGGGCTTGACGGCGATGCCGACCGGGTCGTGATGATTGACGAAAA
>CAXSEH010000222.1:0-3977 GCA_964236345.1 uncultured Bdellovibrionales bacterium | reverse complement strand
CAGCAGCGGCTTTGGCCTTAGTCGGCTTATTTGCTTCATGCGCTCCAACTTCAAATAACGGTGATCAAAAATATCAAAGCCGCGGACTAGCCAGCAACATTATCGGCGGCGTGGATTCAACTTTGGATTTCCAAAAGGCAAATGGAATCGTGGGCGTGCTCATGATTTATGAAAATAAAGCCGGCGAACAAATGACGGCTGGTTGCACTTCGACCTTGATTGCGAAAAATGTCGTGTTAACTGCGGCTCACTGTTTGGTTGCTCCGCCGAAAGTAAAACTTGTTGGCGCCCTAGTGTATTTTGGAAAAGATTTATCAGTTGTCATCGAAGAGATTTCAAAAAAAGACACAACGAACGTACGACCTATCGACCGCGCCACTCGACACGAAGACTATATGAAAAACACGATTTCGGGTTCAGGATCTGGCAGCGACAATGATTTGGGATTAATCCACTTCGCAGGTGAAATGCCTGACGGATTTCAGATCGCCACCCGCGCTGATGCTAAAATTGCAAGCTTGATCAAGGCTGGCACAAACTTCACATTGGCGGGATTTGGCGTTTCGGTTTACCAAAAAGATCCTTCGACCGGAGAATTAGCAGGTGAAGGCGACGGTTTCTTAAGACAAACGGATAACATGCCGGTCGTTAGTCAAACAGCCGAAGAAATTACTTTAGATCAATCGCAAGGTCATGGTGCCTGCCACGGTGACTCAGGTGGCCCGGCTTACTTTGTTGATCCTACAACGCAAAAAAACATCTTAGTGGGCGTAACCAGCCGCGGAACCGATCCGGAAGGTTTATGTGATCAGCAAGTGGTTTACACGGCCGTTGCGGGTTATGAAAAATGGATTGATACCAACTTAGCTAAGTGGGCCGCTCAGTAATTTTGCGACCTCGGTTGGTTGGTCCAACCAAATTCGATGCCCTGAAGAAATCCTCTTATAATCTAAGAGGATTTTTTTTTGCTTCATCTCTTCGGCGCGAGCCACGTATTTTTCGTCTTTTTCGCCGACAACCCAGGTGATTTTATTTTGGTAATCTTGAATGATGTCCGAAAAGTCTTGTTGCTGAGAAACGGACCACATCACAAGGGCACGCTTTAATTTATCTATATCGTAATCGGTTACGTAGCGTTGTGGCTCGGCCGTAGAACCAAGAAACACGGTTTGGGCATTCCATTCTTTTTGAAATTCGTCCCAATTTTTTTCGCTTATCAGCGAGGCCCACTTCATATCGGTCATTAAGCGCTTATTTTTTTCGTTTTGTTCATGTTCTGGAAGGCCCGGGTTGGTCGACAAAAAGATATAATGATCAAAAAGGTCTGGATTATTTTCTAGCAAATGAAGACCTAGCCTGCCCCCTAAAGAATAACCCAAGAATATTTTGTTCTTCCGGTCCCTCGTCATTTCTTTGATCGTTCGGGTCAGCTCTTCAATATACTCTTCAAATTCTAAAACGGGCTGAGCTTCTGGCGAAAACAAATCGATCGCTTTGAATTCGAACTGCGAACTAGGAATATTTTTTTTGACCAAATTCCAGTCGGATCCCTGCCCTAAGAACCCGTGCAGAGCAAAAACTATATTTTCTGGCATATTAGATCCCATTCGTCCCAAAAAAGCTTGGTTTGATTTTCATCCGGCTGAATCTCGAATACGACATTCAGGTCATGATCGTTATTAAATAATTTGAAATCCTCGGCCGTCGTCACCAATCGGTATTCCCAATCCCACATTTGGGCCCAGTTTTTAAATTGGATTTGGTGACGATTTGTAAAGGCGTCGTTTTTAAAAACGCGTTGAAAAATTTGGCCGCCGAAGTTGTTGAGCACCACGATGCGCCTTCTATTCGGACGCAACTGCGGAGTTAAACCTAACGCGACTAAATCGTACATCGCCGTCAAATCTCCAATCAGGCAAAATGATGTAGATAAATTTTCAGACCAACCTAGGTAGGTCGATACTTGTCCATCAATTCCGTTAGCCCCGCGGTTCGCGTAAAGGTTAATGGAAGCCGACTCAGCGAAGGCGTCCCAATGGCGAATGGGTAACGAGTTACCCAAATAAACCGGCGTTTCATTTATCGTGACCGAATACTGCGCCACGCAGGCCGGCTCGCTTAAAGGAAACTTTTGCATCAGCTTGATTTTTCGAGCGTTCAGTTCCCCATCGCGATCCGTCACCCAACTTGATGATTCGTTTGAACCTTGCACGAGCGCGTCTTTAAGCTGAGATATCTCGTAAAGTTCTGACTTTCGCGCCAAACCACTAAACGGCAGGGATGAGAAATTATAAACGGGCACATCCGAGAATTCGGCTTCAAGATCGCGCCAGAACCTAAGCGTCGGAATTCCGCCAATTCGAATAACCGAATCGAATATTTTTTCTTTAAATGCTTTTTTAATCAACGAGTCGGTCGATCGCAACATCTGGTTTTGGATGGAAGGCGAATTGCGAATCTGACTTAACGCTTCGGCGTAGGCCACCGCTTTTGTTCGTTGAATAAAATTTAGCACCGAAGGAATATCTTGGGCGTCCATTTCGCCGACAATGATGAGCGGTTTTTTTATGATTATTTCGCGGAAGGTATGCACGGAAGGTTTTTTCTCTCTGAGAGATAAAACCGAGTCAGTGCCGGCCGTTGAGGCCAAATCAATCAAGGGTTCGTCGAAACAAACGTTTAAATGGATCGGCTTTTTGTAACTCCATTCAAAATTAAATTTTTCAGTCTGCACGTCCAGGTCGTAAACATTTTCAACGTAAGTCGAAAATAGACCAACTTGCTGAATAGATTGGGGCGCTCCGGACGTACGATATTCTTTAGGCCGATCTGCCGTGACGATGACGAACGGTAAACCCTGGTAGGTCGCTTCAATGGCCGCCGGTAAAATTTCGGCCACCGCAGTCCCCGAAGTGGTGATAATGGCAACTGGTTTACGAAAGGCCTTTATAAGGCCCAAGGCAAAAAAGCTGGCGCTGCGCTCTTCAAAAAAATGAATAATATCCAATTGAGTATGCTGCAAAGCGACCACGATCGGAGCGTTGCGTGCGCCGGCGCAAACGACCACCGTTTTTACGGACGCTTGTTTTAAAAATTCAAAAACTTTTTGTGACAGATCTAAGTTGGTCATTCGGTTAAACCCATCATGCGCTTAACTGATTCCCTTTTGGTTTGCAGCTCGGCCAATTCGCTTTCGTATTCGCTGGCCTGGGTTACCCCGCAACCCGAGATGATCGTGATTTGTTCTTTTGAAAAATAAAAATTTCGGATCGCGGCGATGCAAATGATATGGTCGTCGCTCATCATTGCGAAGGGTGCCGCGAAATTAAGTCGCACACTTTGCAGGTCGAGCTGCGAAAAATTCTGCATTTCTTTTTTATCGCGAGGATAAATGCCCAAAGCGGCGGTTGGATGAAGGGTGCAGATGGCTTGCCAAGCCTGCTCAAAACTGACATCTTCGCAAATAAAATCAGTTTTCAAATGCACTAAATGTTTTAGTTTCACGACTCGAACTTCTTCTTCGCGAATACTCGTTTTCAAAAATACTGTGTTTAGATTTTCGCGAATATCCTGGACAACATACTGATGCTCTTGCCGAATTTTCGGGTCAGTTAGAATTTTTTTATCGGCATCCTGACCCTCTGCAAGGGTACCCGCTAATGCTGCGGTCATAAATTGTTTCTGTTTTTCATTCCACTGGACGATCAATTCAGGCGATTGTCCAAGGTACCCTTCACGATTTTGCCAAAAGCCGTAAGTCCATCCGTAATGTTGTCCCGCTACCAAATTTTTAAGGACCCACGCTAAATTGGCCGCTGTGAACTTAGATTTACAGGTTTGCGAAATAAGCGGAACGGTTTTTAGAAGCTTTCCTTCCGCAAACGCTTGCTGGCTATGGGTGAATTGGGATTTAAAGGGGTCAGAGTCGGCGTTCTGCCAGGCGGTGACACCGGCCAGGGAGGCGCTGGTGAGCAGCG
>CAXSEH010000221.1:0-4056 GCA_964236345.1 uncultured Bdellovibrionales bacterium | reverse complement strand
TTAAAAAGGACTTAAGGATGAGTACTTCGACAAATACAGGACCTGTACTGGCTTCACTTGATATCGGTTCTTCACACGTTAAATTAATCTACTCGACGGTCAGTCAAAATAATTCCACGGGCCATACTGAAAATCAAATCGATGTTATTGGTGTGGGTATCGCGCCCAATTCAGGTTTGAAACAAGGTGTGGTCGTCAACATTGAAGCGACGACTGAATCGATTCGTAAAGCCAAAGAAGAAGCCGAACTGATGTCGGGCTATACGACGGATGAAGTTTGGATATCGGTAAGTGGTTCGCACATTCAATCTTTTGATTCTAAAGGAATGGTTGCGATCAAAAATAAAGAAGTAACCAATCAGGATATCGAGCGCGTGATCGAAGCGGCAAAGGCGATTATTGTTCCGGCCGATCGCACCGTGTTGCACGTAATTCCTAGGGCGTACAAGATAGATTCGCAAGATGGTATTACGGATCCCATCGGTATGACGGGTGTTCGCCTAGAAGCGAACGTACATATAGTTACCGCAAGTCAGTCAGCCATTTCAAATCTAATTAAGTGTATCGAAAAAGCGGGCTTCAAAGTGGCCGGCATTGTATTAGATCAATTAGCCGCAAGCCTTGCAGTCTTAAGCGATGACGAAAAGAACTTGGGCGTATGTTTAGCCGATATCGGCGGCGGTTCCAGTAAATTAATTTACTTCATCAACGGAAGCGTTGCGCATACTTCCGTAATACCCGTTGGCGGTTCGCATTTCACGCACGACGTGGCAGTTGGTTTACGCACTCCCCAAATCGCGGCGGAAGATTTAAAGAAACGTCATGGTTCGGCCGTCGCTTCTTTGGTTTCGGACGATGAAACGGTGGAAGTCGAAGGCGTGGGCGGCCGTAAGGCTCGTACCATCGCTCGCAAAGAATTGTCACATATATTAGAAGCGCGGGCGGAAGAGTGCCTTAGCATGATCGCGAACGACATTCGATTAAGTGGTTTGCAACCGGTTCTAGGCTCGGGCGTCGTTATCACGGGCGGAACCAGTGGTTTAGACGGTTTGGTCGAAATGGGCGAATTTGTTTTTGATATTCCGGTTCGTCGTGGATTTCCCAAATTAGTCGGCGGTTTAAAAGACGTCGTTAAGGGCGGAGAATTTACCACTTCAATCGGACTTTTATTTCACGCTTTAGATTTACGTAAAGATTTTTATGTTCGCAAAGACAGCGGGTCGATGTTTTCCCATACTGGGAACGGCGCTTTAGATGGTGTGACGTCTAAAGTGAAAAAGTTTTTTAACGATTTATTTTAGTCGTCTGGAGGTTACGTGTTTGAATTAGAAGAAAATGTAAACATTGGAGCAAATATTAAAGTGGTCGGCGTTGGCGGAGGTGGCAGCAATGCAATCACGACGATGATCGAAGGCGGAATGAACGGTGTAGATTTCATCGTGGCCAATACCGACATTCAAGCTTTGAATTCAAGTAAAGCGGGCCAAAAAATCCAACTCGGTGCGGACCTAACAAAAGGTTTAGGCGCCGGCGCTAATCCGGATGTAGGTCGCCGAAGCGCCATTGAATCTTACAATCAAATTGTTGAACAATTAAAAGGTTCAGACATGGTTTTCGTAACGGCCGGCATGGGCGGCGGAACCGGTACGGGCGGAGCACCAATCGTGGCAAAAATTGCGCGGGAATTGGGAGCGCTAACCATCGGGGTCGTGACCAAGCCTTTCATATTTGAAGGCAAGAAACGCACGAAGCACGCTGAGGGCGGGTTAGCCGAACTAAAAGAAAATGTTGATGCCTTAATTGTTATTCCGAATCAAAAATTATTATCAATCTCATCAGATAAAACTCCTTTAATAGACACTTTTAAAAAAGCCGATGAAGTTTTACTTCAGGCGGTGAAAGGTATTTCTGATTTGATCAATATTCGTGGTTTGATCAACTTAGATTTCGCCGATATTCGCACCGTTATGGCGAACAAAGGTTTAGCCCTGATGGGAACCGGTTCCGCAAAAGGTGAAAACCGTGCCGTTGAAGCGGCGACCCAAGCGATCTCTTCGCCATTACTTGAAAATGTTAAAATTGATGGCGCAACTGGTATCATCATTAACGTTACGGGTGGTTCTGACTTATCTCTTTACGAAGTGAACGAAGCTTCAACGTTAATTACCGAAGCGGCTAGCGAAGATGCGGAAGTTATTTTTGGAGCCGTCATCGATCCAACGATCGACGATGAGGTTCGCGTGACCGTTATCGCAACGGGTTTTTCTCGCGAAGATAAATTTGAAGGTGTAGCAACTTTCAATTCAATGCAAAATTTCTTGCACTCAACGCCGACAATTACTTTCGACGTGCCGCAAATGCCGGTGTATCAAGGACCTCAGCAAGGGACTCCGCAATTTCATCAGCCCATGTATCAACAAGCGGCTCCGCAACAGCCCATGTACCAACAACAGCAGCAGCACCAAATGATGATGCCGCAAGCTCCGATGATGCCACCCGGAATGCAAATGGCCGCGCCTCAGCAGGCAATGCCTCAGCCGGCCGCGCCCCAGCCGGCGGCACCCCAGCCTACGCAGCATTTGCCACCCATTAACAATGTTCAGGAATCGCTAAAAACTTTTACGAATGAAATCGTGGCAGCACCCGTCGAAACAACGCCGACGCCGGTGACGGCGCCGAATATTCCGGCGGCCATCGAAAGTGATTTAACGGCCGAGATTTCTCCGGTCGCTTCGACTTCAGCATCTGCCCGTGATTTACTTTTAGCAAAGGCGAAAGCTTTTCGCGAAACGCAAACGGGTCAGGCGATGTCTAACGATAAAGGCCACCCTGAACAACTGACGATGATGGATGAAGAAAAGCAGGTTGAAGAAGCCCGTAAAATGGCGCGCGATATTTTAGAAGTGCCGGCTTTCATCCGCAAAAAACAAGGTTTTGATCTTCAAAATAATTAAGTGAAATCATGGTTCGTCTCTGATATTCACTTGACCGGTCTTAAAGAGCGCAACGGGCAAACCCTGTTGCGTTTTTTGTTTTACCTTAATCAAAATCCAAAAGAACATCGTTTATTCCTCCTCGGAGACATATTCGATTTTTGGTTATCGAATGGTGCAGCCTTCGTAAAAGAATATAAAGAATTAGTCGATCAAATTGGAATACTTAAAAAAAATGGTGGGGAAGTCACTTATTTCGAAGGCAATCACGACTTTCACGTAGACGTTTTCTGGACTAAACGATTTGGTATTCCGGTTATCGAAGATCGCGCCTACATCAAAATTGATCAATTAGAAATTCGCTTAGAACATGGCGACTTCATCAATCCCGATGATAAAAAATATTTAGAATACCGCGCGAAAATTCGTAACCCCTGGATAGAACCTATCGGTCACCTTGTGCCCGGGTTTTTTTGGAAATGGTTCGGCGAAAAGCAAAGTCAAAAAAGCCGGAAAAAAACGGGTCATTACGGAATTAATAATGCCGAAGAAATCAGAAATTTAATCCGAAGCCACGCTAAGCGTGCTTACGAAGAAAAAAAGTTCGACCTGATCATAACGGGTCACATGCACGTGTTAGATGATTTTAATTTCGACGTCCACGGGAAAAAAGTACGGTCGGTTAATTTAGGAACGTGGTTAGAAAAACCCCGGGCGCTGATGATTACGAATGGTGAATTAACGATGCTCGAATTAGAAAGCTTTCTGAATGGGCAACCCCATGTGTGAAATTTTTTGGAACAGCAACTTCTTGCATTATTATTTTTTCGGAATTCTCGGTCCGGTGGCAGGTGGATTGGCCATCGTTTGCTTGCGAAAGAAGGTAGGGAAACGCTTCATACTGAAAGCATCTTTAACCCTAGCGCTTAGCAGTTTTGTCGCCTTCATCGCCCAGATTATAATGACCGGGCGCTGCGAGATTGCCTTGCTTGGTGAAAGCGAAGAGCGAATCTACGACATCGGCCTAGTGATTATCACTTTGCCGATCTTTTTTATTTTCTTTATGTTTACTTTCGCGGCGGTGGTTTTAGTTCACTCAAAAATTCATCGTGTAAGTTAAAAT
>CAXSEH010000220.1:0-4060 GCA_964236345.1 uncultured Bdellovibrionales bacterium | reverse complement strand
ACATCGAAATCTGGATTCGGAAATAATCGAAAGCCGATGATTCCGGTCGCGTATCCGTAAAATGATCCAATTTCCAAATATTTCGATTTTCCTTGGTACGGTAACATAGTTCCGCGTGATCCAGTTTTAATTCCGGGATAGGCCGTGGCATCTTCAAATGGATCCGGTGGACATTCGGCCGACACAATTCTTTCATCAAGTCGTAAGCCCCAACGATCTTCGCGGCCCATTTTTGATTCTTTAAAACAAGGTTCATTAACCAAACCCAAAGTTTCCCAACGATTGCTTCGTGATGACGGTAACAACGGATGAGAAGATAAAGTTTTGATAAAATCAAGACCGCCGAAAGTGGCGTGACCTAAACTGTTCCAAAAATTATCGTTACCGAAGGTCCAAACAATCCAATTATTTCGACCTCGAGCCATTCGATCGACCGCATCTTTTTCGGTAATCCCTGGCATGAAGGGGCTTAAAGTTTTTTGCAATTCCGTGGGTCTCATCGTGAATCCATTATCCATTTCACGGTAATAATCGACCGAAGAACCTTCCATTAGTTTTTTATATTGGCTTTCGGTTACGAGGCCGTTATCAAAAGCAATTTGCGCTTCGTCTTTTTGCGATAAAACCGATTGAGTTGTCTTGGGAAATAAATCGTGAAGGACTGGAGTCACCGGATTTAACAATTTATCGAAAATACTTTCAGCGTGCGCTTGTGAACTCATTTGAAAAGCAATCAAAGTCAAAAGGCCGAAGCGAAGCCAAGCTACGTTATTCATAGTGTCCAATCTCCGAAAATTAAAGTTTCATGTCGATACTCCCCATCTTACCGGGTTTGGTGCCCCATTTATCAATAAACACTTTTTCAGATGGAAGATATAAACAAAAACTAGAGAATGGTCGAGTTTACGGACCAAGAATTTCACTTGTTCTCGAATCTAATGTTTTGTATCAATGGTTCCTATGTCTATTCAAATATGGGAACATTTTTTTAAGCCCGAAGTCCGAAGCAGCGGTCGAAGTTTGGTGAATCAAGGCAAGGTGCTGCCTACCCGCCTTTCAGATACCGAAATTCAAAGCTACGTACGTGTCTCAAGCGCCGCAAAGGTCATTCTCAAATCCCCCTCTATCGATAGCAAAACCGTCTTGGCAAATTGCACCTGTCCGCTTTCGAAAAAAGGTCAATTTTGTAAACATATCTGGGCCGCATTGTTGGTCATTGAACAAAAATATCCGGATTTTCTGGAAGACAAAGTTGAACTAGAACAAGGGTCATCGCCACTCGCCGAAAAAAAATCTTTTTCACAAGAAGCTTATAAACTTAAACAAGCCGACTATCGGAAAGAACAATACCAAATTCAAAAACAGCGAATTAAAGATAAAAAAACGTCGATGAAGGGTTCCCAAAGAAATTCGCCAAGTGAATTAAAGTTCCCACCTGGGGTTGAGTTAGCGATCAAGTATTTTTCTCAGAATGGTTTTGATCTTAAGAGTTCTCTTAACGCTGAAAATATTGGTTTCGCCAAAAAGAAACTTTCTCGAGTTTTTCATCCGGACGTTGGTGGAAGCCACGAAGAAATACAAGAATTGAACAAATTCGCAGAAGTTTTAATTAAATATGCCAAAAATTAAATTTTCTTAATTGAATAAAGCACCGATTCCTGCGATCCGACCGGAAATGTTTTTTCTAAATATTCTTTACGAAATATCATTCCAACTTTTTTCATCACGTTCTGGGAGCCAAGATTAAGCTTCATGGCTTGGGCGCAGACTTCTACCGCGCCATACTTTGTAAAAGCTTTTTCAATGAGCGCCCGCGAAACCTCGGTTGCGTAACCCTGATCCCAAAACCTTTTTTTCAGGCGGTACCCCAGGTATAAGGTTTTAAAATCTTTCGGGTCTTCGCGAGGCGGAAACAGGTGAAACCATCCTACAAACAAGTTACTTTGTTGTTCGATCGCCGACCAGACTCCGTAGCGCCCCCGACTTCGTTCAATTTCGGCCGACACCCGGTACATCATCTGTTGAACCTGCACTCGGCTACTAGGTTTTCCTTGCGTTAGATAGCGCATCACTTCGGGGTCGCTGTCTAGATCAAGCAATTCCAGCTCGTCGGCGTCGGTGATTTCACGTAGATAAAGGCGTGGGGTTTCAAGATACTTTTTCACGAAGTGGTCCTCAAAGATATTACTGTGACAATTTGCGAGCGCTGTCAAAACCTTAAACCCCGTAAATGACTAAGTCCCTTTTTGAGACGGTCCTTAGCTTGCTGTTACTTCAACTCATGAAAAACCCACTGAACGTCACTCGCACTTTATTCATGGCCGTTGCTTGCGCGCTTTTTATCGTACCGGCCGCTACGTGGGCGCAAGGAAGCTGCTCAAAGCTTTTCGCGCCACGCATTTCGGAAACGATCGGTGACGACCCGGTTGCCCAGCTGATGCTATGGGAACAAACCTCTAATCAAGAACGTTGGTTTAAGCCGACAGAAAATATTCAGCTCTCTTACCGTAAAATTGAAGCGGATGACGTTATTGTACGTACCGAGTCGTTTACCCCGAAAATTATTGAGGCTTATTTCAACATTGGAGAAAATGTACGATGGTTACGTCATCCTCTAAATACATCCGTAACTGTTCCGTATAAAGATGACCCATCTCAAGGTCGAAAAAAAGCATTTTATTCGGCGTCGCGTTCCATGTTCACGAAAATAAAAGGTTCCCTGTTCACTTTTAAACTTCCAACCGATCACCCTCACCCGAATTCGCGGGCCCAAGTAGGAAAAGCTGATTTGAATAATGATTCAATCATCTCTATGCGACGATCCAAACACATTCGCACTTACGACAAATTAAATAAGCCCGCACCAGAGTTATATATTTTGACCGAGGTTATTTCTGTCGCTAGTAAACAAGGAAACGCATTTTCGGTTCGTGACTTAAGACCCCTTCAAGACGGAAACTATTATTTGCCCGCATTTAGCATTCCTTACGCGGGTCGCGAAATCGCCGAAATAAATAAAACAGAATTTAACCAGTTTTGGGAAAAGAATTATGGAGAACTTTTAGGCCAAGCTAAGGCGCAATTGCTTTTACGTTATGGACTCCAAATGAAAACACCCAACGCGCAAAATTGGTTAGTTCAGTTAGATAAAAATATGAAGCCCACGGGACGCATGTACATGCGAGACGTAGCCGATTCAAACTACGTAGAGTTTGTTGCAAACCATGTCGGAAGCGCAGTGGAAGTGCAGGCCGATAGGGAATCTGATTTTACCATCATGAATAGTCTAGAGCCGTATTGGAAAAACTCGGCTTGGCAAATGGATGAAGGCGGCGTTTCTTATGATGTTCTCCATAGCTGGGGTGTTACTCACGATTTGGCTTACGTGAAAACAATCGCTAAAGTGTTAAAGCTAAGCGCAGAGTTCAATACGATCTACGAAATCCAAGAATTTTTAAAAACGAAAGAGGGCATCAAAGCCTTAAAAGATTACGAAGCCACTAAAACATTAGAATCTCAATCGCGGCCAACCGAGAACAAAGAAGCGGCCTGATATGAAAAAAGCTTTGCTCCTATTTATTTTTTGTACCTCACAAGCCCACGCGCTAAACCTTTGCGCAGATCTGTTTCAAAAAAAAACCGATTATTTATTCGGGCTTGAGTTTACTTTCACCAATCAAGTTTTGGTCGACGAAGGAAATCGTAATCCACAAGATCCTAGCCTTGAAGGAAATCCACTAAAGGCGGCAAAATGGGTGAAGTGGCTAGAAATAGTTAAAGAAAAATGCAAAGGTAGCGGAGATTGCACGACCGAAATGACTAATGATAAACATGGCGAAGCCCTGGCCGTCATTTTTAAAGATGAATTCCAATTTACGATCGGCATCGATTCTGCGGCCCTAGAAGTAAACGCCACGCCGAAAAGCAGAAACGGGTTCGAGAAATATAAAGAACGAATGGCAAACTATGTTTTCGCGACCGCGCTGGAAGCCGACCTACGGCCCCATATTCGCGCGGGTCAGGGACACATTCACATTTCTACCAAAGCTTTTAACGAAAG
>CAXSEH010000219.1:0-4122 GCA_964236345.1 uncultured Bdellovibrionales bacterium | reverse complement strand
AAATCTGCATCCACAACTTTAGCTCTAAAGGCTGAAAAGGATGTTTTATGGAAATTGCTAGATTGTATCGTTTGTCGTTAGAATTGGGCTGTTGCTGGCTCTCGTGGGCCAGTTAAAGTTCTGCACGTTGATGCTGATGGGTAAGGCTGCCGCCAATTCGCAGAAAGGCATTATGTCTTACTCGAAATACACGCGCCAGCTTACGGGCCATTAACGCTTACCGAAATCAAAAAACATTTTTTAGCCCGAAGTAACCCTTCGGGCTTTTTTGCATTTAAAAACCTCAAAGGACGTAAATTATGTCGAAAAAAACTTTTTTATATATCAGAGTATCGACCCTGGATCAGCAAAACGGGGCAGAATCCCAGGCCCGAGCCCTTTTAGAATGGTGCACTCGAAATAACATCACCGAATACGAGACTTTCAGTGATCAAGGGATATCAGGCGCCAAAGAAAGTCGCCCAGCTCTCGATAAGATGATGGAGCGTGTGAAACGCCTTGAGGCCGATCAAGTCATTGTTTTTGCCTTCAGCCGATTTGCCCGAAGTACGATGCATTTACTCAAAGGGTTACAGATTTTCAAAGACTGTCAAACCCGCTTCGTAAGCATCACTGAAAATATTGATACAGAATCCAGTATGGGCGTGGCCATGTTCACAATTTTGGGAAGTTTGGCTCAATTGGAAAGATCGACGATTCAAGAAAGAGTGAAGGCCGGAATGAGAAACGCTAAAGCCAAGGGTAAACTGATTGGCCGTGTTCGTAAGAGAAATTCGGCTTTGATCGAGTCACTTTTAGAAGCTGGATTATCGTATCGGGAGATCGCGAGGATCTCCAAGTCCAGTCACGGAAGTGTACACGCGCAAAAAAAGGAAATGTTAGCTCGTAAAGCTAAAGAACAGCAGCAAAAATTAGACGATCTTAAAAAAGAAGTAACTGAAAATAAATCTGAAAATCCGATCGACACAATGAAGTCGATGAATATGTCAGACGACGTTATTCAGCAAGTTCAGGTCAAGATCGAAACTGAAGCGAGAAATAAAGTCCACGAAATCACCGGTGGCGCCGGTTATGAAACTTACGACTAAAGTTATTGGGTAAAAAAATGGGGGCCGAAGAAGGGCCCCCATTTTTTTGTCTAAAGTGAACAAAAGGTGGTCCTTTTGAGAATTAAAATTTTCGTCCCGGTTTTAAAAACAAAATTAATTATAAATAAAAATATTTGTTTGAATGAATTTACGGGGACGAAGAAAAAGCTACGGTTTTTGCCCCGTAGCTTTCGGTAGAAAATTTAATTCAGAATGAAGGGTTTTTGAAGCTATTTTACTTTGGCAACTCAAATACGTCTATAGAGCCGTTATAAGCAATCTCAAGACCCCACTTTTTCGCAAGTACTTTGAGTGCCTTAACTTGTGAAGGTGATACGAATTTTTGTTTTGGCCAAATATTAAGTGAAGGGGTCATCAAAAATGAGTAGTTAACGTTTTCAGGATCTTGTTTCATTAATGCTTTATACTCCTTTAAAAAACCACCGTTTTCAAATCGTTCTCGAAACCCAACATAGGAAGCAGCGATTTCGTCCGTAGTAAAAATTTTGATTGTGGCGGTAGGTGGTAAGTAAATCTTGAGTAGCAGGGCAACTTGCTCAGAATGCCCTTGACCCATTTGGATGAACATCGGTTTTCCTGCTTTAGCGGCCTCGCAGTATTTTGCCATGATATTTTTTGTGAAAAGTATATTACGTCCAGAACCGAAAATAGACGTTACATTACCTTCACTTAAAAGTTTCGGATATGTCTCGATCAATTTCTTGGCTAAAATTTTGGAGACGGAATTTGCAAAAAAATACCAGTCTTTAAGACTCATTTTGGAGAGTAAATCTTGGGTAATTATTTCTTGTTTCGCACCTCGCGAAGCATTTTTATTGGCCTCAACAAGTAGTCGAATGGGCAAACTATTATCAAAAAGTTGCCTGACTTCCTCAAGCCCAACTACCGTCATAAGCGACCTCATTGACTTCGAAGCCACCAACAGAAATGTTTCTGACGTCAAGTGCTCATAACTTTCATTTTGAACTGCATCGAGGACCTTTTCAGAGAGAAACATTAAAGATGCAGCGTAAGGAATGGGTTCTTCGATACCAAAAACATCACCAGCCCAAGAACGATTGCCGATTCTAATTACCTCATTAGAATAATAGACGAATTTTTCGTTAGCCAATGACATTGTATGGTCACCTACCTGCTTAGAAGAGAGCGATCCATGAGTTTCCCCTAGAATTGTGACCACTGTGCTTTTACTGCATTCTAATTTACTTAAAATCGAATCGGGATCCAATTCCGAAGAAAAAGTGGCCACGGTGACAAGAAATGTTACTAATCCTATAATATAATGTCCATACATACGGTGATACCTCTTTGATTTAAAAATCTGCAAAATAGATGCGAGAAAAATCACATTGCAGATTTTAAACTTTCACTAGTCTTAAAGCCAAAACCAAATGGGTCTTTGCCAAATACGATATATTGCACGCTAGGTATTTGAAGCCGGATTCAGTCGTCATCGTCGAAGATAGCGGATCTTGAACAAAAGGCTCATATATATAGATATAGCCGTTGGCGGGGTGTTTTGATTGAACCCGAGCGTGGCCGCAGCCTATAAGATATAGACATCGAAAAAAAGTGGCTGGTATAAAATTAGTATGAAAAACCAAAAGCCGGCGCCGCCAAAAATATCGCCAGAACTTGCGACCACGTTTTTTCAAGCTGCGGCTGAACTCTATCAACTCGCGCCATGGGAATCTTTTCATGACTTAGAAGTTTTTGGTATCTTGATTCCCGAAACCAAAGAGCTTCATTTTGCATCTGTCATGGGTAGCGGTGACCAATGCTTTGGTTTGGGTACAAACCGAGGACTCAAAGGGTTATTTTTTATTCGCGATTTATTGGATGGTGCAGCGGAGGACGATCCATTTAAAGCGCGTCTTTCGCAAGATGGCCTTTTACTTGAGTTCACACAGAAAAAATATTTGGATGAATTTGATTTAGCCTTGGCTCAGCAATCAGGTTTTAAGCCAGCGTCAACAAAAGGATGGATTCTTACCCGAGACCTATCGCCAGGACATGTGCCTTGGTTCGTCACTGAAAAAGACATCCATTCATTAAACCGAATTATGTCTGCCACTACAGCTTTAGTTGAAATATTTGAAGAAGATCCAAGCCGCTTAGTTCACGATACTGAAAAACGGACGCCGA
This sequence comes from uncultured Bdellovibrionales bacterium, assembly GCA_964236345.1. Lineage (GTDB taxonomy): Bacteria > Bdellovibrionota > Bdellovibrionia > Bdellovibrionales > Bdellovibrionaceae > Pseudobdellovibrio. Next base: position 868 of record CAXSEH010000219.1, on the reverse strand, counting down.
TGCTTATTTGGAAAAATAAATCATCATCGTGGAAACTTGAGTTTTGGACCGACCAAAAGATTCGCTTGAATGACAAATCGAATAAGCATGAGACTTATTATTTATCTGGGCCGGATGAACTTTCATTGCATCGATTAAAAAATTTAAAAATTGATAAACAAAAATTATGGTTGGTTCACGATTTTTTTAGCCAAGAGCCCATCCTGGAAAAAGATAGGCCTTTTTATCCAAGAATATGCACCTTACTGGATAACAAAAATGATCTTTGCCTGGGGATGGAATTAATTTCGCCCGAAAAAGTTGTTGGGCTGACACTCAGGGAGCTAGTTTTAAAAAGTATTTCAGTCCAAAAATCCATTCCGGCAAAAATTGTTGTATCAGATGCCGAACAACTGCTTGGATTAGTCGCTCTTGAGAAAAGCCTTGGAATTGAAGTTGGCTTTGGCGATATCGATCAAGCCATAGAGTTTGAAGCTGAGTTTCGAGAAAAAATGGAAAACGGCAGCCAGTTCATGGACTAGCGCCTTTTGGTCAAAAGCCGCTATCGTTGACGGCGGTGAGCGATTAGAACCTCAAATAACTAGGGTGCAATATATCGCATCTGACAAAGATCCATTCCCTTTTAGTCGGGGGTGTTAATGCAAAATTTGATTTTCCCTCTGTAGTTTAATGCGAACTGAGGTTTTTGAATCGAAAAATCGAGCTAACTCTTGGCTTAATAAAAGTGCCTTATTAAAATTTGATGGGTTTTGATAGTCTTCGTTTCTGAGAAAAAGAAAAGTCCGCATTTGGTTTGTTAAGCGCAGACTGTTAATCATGGGATTTGTCAGACGTAGAACATGGAACTTATCGGCCGTTATTTTTGCGT
>CAXSEH010000218.1:0-4132 GCA_964236345.1 uncultured Bdellovibrionales bacterium | reverse complement strand
TCACTTTGAGACGAAACCGCCCCACCAAAGGGCGGTTTTTTATTTTAAAAAGTTCATGTTGACCGAAGTCCAGTCCGATAAGAAAGCATACGGAGGACTTACAACTATGAACGCAAACTATGACGCCAATCTTGTTCATCAATTTTTAATCCAAACGCCGGAATCGGCCTTACGAAAGATGCTAGTCGATAAGCTCTTCACGGAAGTGCACTTCAATATGTTAATGAAAACGCTTCGAAGTACGAATGAACAGCAGTTTTGCGATCATTTCTATAACTCTTCGTATCCAAAAGCGAAATTTAATGCGAATGAGATTAACTTAAAAGAAAAATTTTGGGATGATTGCGTAAAGGCATTAAACTCACATGGACTACTCTCTCCTGCTCAAAAAGCTGCCGCCTAAATTTGATTTACTGATTCCATTTTTGAAATTCACTAAGGAGCTCGAAAAAGAGCTCCTTTTGAACAACGTAAATATTTTTTTTCAGAACGAAAAGTTTATAGCGTGCGAAAAGCTAAACGCCAGACCCATTTGGGCCCAAGACTGGTGGCCCGATACCCAAGTCATTCCTTACAAGACCAAATCAGATGCTCTTAAAATATTGAAGTCCCAAAAAAATTTGGGCACTTATTATAATTCCACCGGTACGACTTCGACGTTGGCGCAAAATATTCGTCGTGAATTGCGCGAACTGGAATTGAAACGCATCGATTACGTGGTTCCGTCGAAATTTAATTTTAAGTATTTCACTTGGTCTATCTTAGACCAATCCCATTTATTAGTTTGTGAAAAACCGTACAGCCAATTTCCATTAGGTTGGCACGAGTTTAATGAAGATAAAAGTGTTCCACCAAATCGCGCTTACTTAAAGCTTTGGGAAGTTCTTTGCCTAGGTCATATCCGCTTAAAACCAGAAGACGTCGCGATTGATTTAGGCTCAAGCCCCGGGGGATGGACATGGGCGCTGAGCGAACAGGTCGCGAAGGTGTATTCGGTCGATAAAGCACCACTTGACCCGAAGATAACGAAGGCAAAGTCCATTCATTATCAAGAAGGAGATGCCTTCAAGCTAGGCCCAAAAGACTTCGCCGATGTTACTTGGCTATTTTCTGATATCATCTGTACTCCAGAAAAATTGCTGCAACTGGTAAATCAATGGACGAGTCAGTCCCAGGTGCAGAATTACGTTTGCACGATCAAATTTAAAGGTGCTAGCGATTTTGAAATCATGAATAAGTTCAAAGAATTTGAAAATTCTAAAATTATTCATTTGTATCAAAACAAAAATGAAGTAACTTGGATTAAACAAGGAACTACATGAGTCGCCAAACGTTTTTTGCTCCGACAGACTCTACGAAAAAAAATGAATTAGTTGATTACCTGGTACAATCCGGTTGTGAATTTATTGTTAAAATTAAAGAAAACCATTATCGCACAAAAATACTAAGTGAAAAAAGTCTAACCTCGTTTTCTATCTACAAGTTTTTTTCAGGAAGTTTTACCCAACAGGACGTAACCTGTAGCTTTATGTATCAAGAGTCTAAATACTTTTTTAAGTCTTCCCTAACAAACAAGGGTAACGAACTTTTGCTCGATGTACCAATCGACATTTACCAACTGCAGCAGCGGAACGATTTTCGAGTAGATATCCCCCCGAACTCTGGCTACCTTTGTCAGATCGTTAAGGTAAACTCGGTCAAAAAAAAGATATCAGCCGATTTACGAAACCTTAGCTTAGGAGGATGCCAAATCGCTTTAGACGTTAACGATTTGGTCCTTATGCAAAACGAGCAGGTTACGTTGAAATTACAAATCAAGGAATTTGAAGCGGAAGACATACAGACGATGGCAAAGCATATTAAAAACGGTGAAACATCAAATTTAGTTTTAGTAGGACTGCAATTCGTCGACCCGCAAGCCGATTTTTTAACTGAGCTACAAAGTTTACTGATGTATTTAGATCGTACCCATCGCGGTCGCCAAAAGTAAATTGACCAGACCACTGACCAAAATCACCGGAAGTAAGGGCGTTTTTGGTTTTAACAACAGCAAGAGTAGTGTCCCAGAAAAAATGATCCAGAAAATGAGTGTGCGGTAGGATTCGCTATTCATTTTCACGATGGTATCTAATATTGACCCAATGACCGCCGCCGTGGCTCCTAATAAAAAAGATTTGATCCACTTTTGCCGCGCAAGCCATCTAACCGCAAATGGGAACCATGTGACCATATGAATAAAGGGCATCAGAAAAATGCCGATCGTCGCGACGATTGCTCCAACCAGACCCGATATGCGGTAACCTAAAAAACTTGCGGTTATCGTAACGGGTCCAGGGGTCATTTGCCCGAAGATAACTCCGTCATTAAATTCTTGTAGCGGTAACCAATGGTGAAGTTCGACGAATTCTTGCCGAAGCACCGGTAAAATCGCCAGCCCGGTGCCAAAAACAAATGTTCCGGCATAAATACAAATTTTGAACAGTGGCGCAAGTTTCTCCCAATCAATGAAAAAAAAGCCGGCAGAAAAAAATAGGTTTTGAGCCCCAGGCTTTCTATTTTGCGCTAACGCTACGATAACCCCAAAGCCTATGATCATGACCGGCTCAGGCAACAGGGCCCTATTACTTAAATATAAACTGGTAACCATGATAAGCCAAAATAGAACGCCCTTGTATGAGGCCGCCACCATACTTCTAAGACTTAGCAGTATGATTGCCGAGACAGAATATAAAAAGCCCTTCATTGCAAATTGAATCATCGTCAATCCGGCAAACTTTTCGTAAAAGATTCCGATAAAAAGAATCATCATGAAAGGGGGAAACAGTAATCCAAAACCGGCCGCTGCCGCCCCCCAAAAACCATAGAAATGGCGTCCAAGATAAACCGCCATTTGAAACGCTATCGGTCCCGGCATGGCCTTGATCATCGTAAAAACTTGATCGAATTCGAAGGGTGACATACGATTTTCTTTGTCGACGTACTTTTGACGCATCAATTGAACTAGCGATAACGGGCCTCCAAAGCCGGTTGATCCCAATAACAAGAAAAATTTAAATAACTGTAACATTAGTTGGGATTCTTATCTTTCCATCTTGCGCGGTAGGCCTTTAAGTCAGAAGTAAAATCGTTACTTTTTTCCTTTAAATAATCTTCGAAGTTTTTACGCTTTTCTCTGGATTCACTTTCGAAATCTTCACGCTTGTCTTTTTGTTCTGCCATGAAGTTCTTGCGTTTTTCGTCTTGTTCGTTGAAGAAGTCATTCTTTGCGTCCCGCTCAGTCCGCCGCCCCGTAAAATCTTTTCGTTGCTGCTCAAGCTCTTTCAGAAAAACCGCGCGTTTTTTTTGCTCTTCACTATTAAAAACCTCGCGAGCTTTCGCCATATCTTTATTAAATAGGTCACGTTTCTTTCGGACCAAGTTATCGTACTTATCTCGAATGACATCGGGCTCGAATTTCGTTTCGGCGAACCACTCTGCCGCTAACGCCTTTTCATCATTTGATTTTTTAACATCGGCGGGCATATTTTCGCGAAGTTTATCAAACTCGGATCGATCTTTTGATAAGCTGTATTTTGGATCGACCAATGTCTGGTTCTGGTTAGATCCGGCTGGACCCGTCTCGTGAGTCGTTTGGAGCTGACAGCTAAAAGTACACAGCGCAATCACAACGATCAAAGTTAACGAATATAGACTGTTCATAGGTCTTATTCTAGCCAAGTTGTCTTAAATGACAAACGAAAATAACCGATGAGTATCCATGCTAATTGGACGACATTTTGGAAAACGAAAGCCCCAATGGAACTTCTTTATAAGAAGTTATGAAAGACTGAAGTTCAGTCCGACGGCTCCACTTTTCAAGTTGTTGGCGATTGGCTTCGGGATTCAGTCTTTGCTATTCAGTCCCGTGGTCTTTTGGATTTATCAAAATTACGCCATCATCGAAAGCACCCTTCCGGTGCATTTAAACTTGCAAGAAAATATTCAGTTTGAAAAGAAATGGATCGTTTTCTTAATTATTGGAATGAGCCTGATGCAAACTTTTTGGAATTACTACGTTTGGAAAAATATTATTCAGAACGAGACGCAAAGTTTTAGCGACAATGTTAGTCCCTTGAGGTCTGTTTCACCCGAC
>CAXSEH010000217.1:0-4159 GCA_964236345.1 uncultured Bdellovibrionales bacterium | reverse complement strand
AGACTGACGAACTTTCTTTCAAAAAATTGGAAGTTCTGCCGATAAGTCTAGTATGAACACGTCCGCGGAACCGGGATCATCAAACTTAAAACAATGGCCAATCTTATTGTGGGCCTTTAATTTCTTCGTCGGCTTCGTATTTTACCGTATGGATATGGGTTACAACTATTTAGGTTTAATCGCGATCGCAAGTTTCGTAAGCTTTATTCGGCACAAAGGCACCTTCACGATCAGCGCGATGATCTGGTTATTCGTTTCTTTCCAATCCGGAATCGCCGCGACCGAACCTATTTTGTGGCTTTTACCCATGCTGGCGGTTACGAACGCGTTACTGACCTTTTACTTCACGCAATTTCCATACGTCAATAGCCGCACTAACTTATTAGGGCGTGGCGACCGCGTCGAATTTCAAGGAAAGGCGATTATTATATCAGACGATATTCGCTGGACCGGAGACGTTGAAACCATTTCAACATCCGGAATGAGCATCCGTGGCGATTGCGATTTAAAAATTGGTGATATCGTTGACGTCGAGATACTAGATTTACGAAAATTTAAAAGTAAGGCTAAAGTCGTTGGCGGAAGCAGTCCCCTATTAAGATTTCAGTTTGTGGGACTAAACTTCGGATCAGTAACCCAACATTTAAAAGTCAGACAGCATGTGCGCGAAACTATTAAATCAAAAGCGGGCTATTCTCTTCTTGAAGTCATGATCGTTGCCGGCGTCGGTTCGATCATGATGCTGGCCGCAAACCAGATATTTATGGATACCTCGGCGGTCGAAAAAAATGCTCAACAGGATTTTTGGATCGAAAGTTTGAAGAACGAAATCATTACTAATATTCGAGACCCAATAGCCTGGAAAAATACTTTGGCCTCCCCATCTAATTCGACCGCAAACTGCCTTCGTGACAAAACTCCCTGCAATGCAGTCGGTCTTAAAGGACCGCTTGCCATTTTAGATGCGAATGGGAATGTCGTCTTTGACGGTACCAGCGTCGCTACCGGATTCACCGCAAAAGGTAATCTTTGTAATACCTACGATACCGGATCTAGAGACTGCACTTTTCGTTTCAATATCAGCTGGCAACCCGTCTGCAGTGGCGCCTGCATCAATCCCGACGTAAAAATAGACATTACTTTCGCATCACGAAATGGGACCGGAAGACAAGTGGCGATGAATTCCAACGCGCGTTCTTTAACATTTTATCGAACCCCGATCTACGATTCCGTCGAAGAAACCTGCACTTCGATTGGTGGCACTTTCTCGGCCGCAACTGGTAATTGCGAATGGACGCGGCTAGATGCGAATTGCGTAGCTAGCGGAAAAATTTTAGTGGGCTTCGATGCGGCGGGAAAACCAATTTGTGAGGTTTTTCCAGAGCGTGAATGCGCTGAGGGTACTTGGTTGGTCGGCTTTAAAGCTAACGGAGATTTGCTATGCGAAAACCGTTAAAAAATATATTGCGCCCATTACAAAATGAAAAAGGTTTTACTTTAGCCATGATACTTGCGATCGTTGCGGTTGAAGGTTTAATTGCCGTTTCAATTTTATCTTGGCAAGAGTCTACCCGAGCAAGTTTACAGAAACAAAAAATCAAATTTGGATTAGATATCGCTTACGAGCATATCGTTGATAGCCTTTACCAAACAAGCGCTTGGACATTTACGGCGAACGGTGATGCTTGCTTGCTTACCGGAACCGGTTGCGTACCGGATGTCGCGATCCCCTTGGTCGTAAAAAATCAGGCTAACGTCATTATCGTTGATTCAAAAGTTAACAATACGGGACTTAATTTAAAAGGAGTTCGTTGCACTGGCAGTGAAGGTACCTTCAATTCGGTCAGCGGAAACGACCAATGTCCCTTTCAGTACGTTATCAGCGCAACGCCCGTTAACTGCGTCTCGGGCCTCTGTAAGATAAGGATAACCGGACAGATGGCATTTAAAGGCGCTTCAAAGAAATTTAATATTCCGCTGAATCTCAACCGTTATACTTTAAATTACGTTCACGGTTATGAGCAAAATTCTTTACAGTCTTCGTGCCTAGCGCTGGGTGGAAATTTTGACCAAAACAGTTTAGCCTGCACGGCGCCCCCGGTTCAAACCACGCCGTGCCCTCCTTATCAGGTTTTGAAAACCGTGATTCAAGGTAAGCCCCCAGTCTGCGTTACTTTTTTTAACAATGCTTTTGAATGTCCCAATGGCCAAGCGGCTAGCGGCATAAGAGCGGATGGATCCCTAACATGCAAGGTGGTTTTATGATGTGTAAACGTATCAAAAAACAAGATGGTTTCACCATGGTTGAACTCTTAGTTAGCATAGGCATGGTCGCAATCCTTGCGGTCGCAACCGCCAGCATCGCGAGTTTCTCGAAAGATTCAGCCGGTCAAACCCGCGCGTTGACGACCGTCTTGTCTTTACGAAATATGATGGTATCAATGATCGAGAACCCGACGGCCTGGGATTATACGGCCGCCGCAGATGCAGATTTAAGCTGCGTAAAAAACCAAAAGAAATGTTATCGTGGCGCCCATAACTTAAAACTGTACGACAATACGGGAAATGTTTTTTACGATGGGAATTCAACGACCCAAGGTTTTACGTCAACGGGTATGGCTTGTAATACTTACGCCGCCAATACAACAACCGATTGTATCTATCACTACGATCTAACTTGGCAGGCTATCTGTTCACCGGGTCCGAAAAGTACTTGCGATGATCAAAATCCCTTGGCACGCGTTACCGCGCAATTACAAATTGCGAAAACCACGAATCGCCAGAGTCAAATTTCAGCCGATTCCTATTCGATCGCCGTCATCAAAGGATACGAGACGAACTCAATTGAAAAAAACTGCGTCGCGGTGAATGGGGTTTTTAACGTCGAAGAAAAGAAATGCGTGACTTCGGTTTCTAAAGAAAAACGATGCCCAGCCGGTACGTCGGTGACACGAGTTGATGATAAAGGTGATCTGACTTGCTCGCCTCCGTTTGATAATGCCTGCCCGAATGGAACTTATTTGAAAGCCCGAAATGATGATGGTTCACCAGTATGTGCTAGTAAATGCGCAAGCTTCACCGTTTTGCCGCTTCCGCCTTTAGGAAGCTTCCTTGATATCCCGGTTCGAAATGGCAAAGGGGATTGTTACGCCGTTAAGATTTTTGATGCCATTCCGGTTGGCCCTTCAATTAACACCATGGGATTCGATACAAATATCATTTCTCGCGATCATACATCTGGCGGGGATAATAGTTACCTTGTTGCTAACCCGTATATCTTAGGGGTTCGAACATTGAATGTTTTACTGCGCGATCAGCGTGCCGTCAGACTTTCAAGTTCTTCAATTACGCCCGAACCCATCACGGTTGATAATTATATGGTGATCGGAGTTATGCCGGCCTCGACAGTTAATAAAGTGAATTCTTTCTATAAGGTCTATGGAAGTAGTGACATTGGGATCAACGGAACTAATACCATCACGATAAATGGTGAGCCGATGTCGGTCAACGGCGGTAACTACAAGAACTTACCGCTCGATCTAACAAGCTTAACTAAGCCTAAAGAAGAGTTTACTGTGGATCTAAAAATGTTAGATTGCGGCGGAATTCGTGAATCAAGTGATGTCTATATGTTGTTTCAGTAAAATAAATTGGTGGACCTGACCCGGATTGAACAGGCGACCTCTTACATGCCATGCAAGCGCTCTCCCAACTGAGCTACAGGCCCACGAAGCTGTAGCTTAGGCTCTTTTAGCCCACGTTGTACACCAGCCTTTTTCGACAACGCATTTACCCGATGCGAAAGGCATTTGACATGGCGCCGCTTTTTTACCAGCGACCGTAGCCTCTTTGGCTTTTTCATAAAAAGAACAACCCTTACAATGTTGATCGTTGAATTTTACGCCGTTGCGTTCCGTTTGCAGAGATTTATCTTTGATTTCCGATTTATTTTCGACGTAGCTAACGGCCTTGGCTGCCGGATCTTTCGGATCGACTAGCACGGGGCCCGCGGCCGCGGCACTTCCGCCCCGACGTCTTTCTTCGGCTTGTAATTGAGATAAAAAACCCACGGCTCCCGCAATGAACAAAACAGATTGTAAAAACGAACGACGATTCATGGATACTCCCTTAGGTGACTTTAAGTGACTTTAAGTGACTT
>CAXSEH010000216.1:0-4162 GCA_964236345.1 uncultured Bdellovibrionales bacterium | reverse complement strand
TTTTTATTATTCTGTCTACATTTAGGGGTACAGATCAAAGGCTCTCCCTTTTTTTTTACGGTGTGCCCAAAGCTTCTAATTTTTTTAGCTCTGTCATTTCTTCGGAAAACGAATTGCTTGCAAGACCTGGGGTTTTGGTCCAATCAACTTGCGCCAAAAGCTTTTCTAGATTTTGGGCCGAGAGGGTGTCGGTTAAAGGAACGCCAAGCGCGTTCAATAGAAGTCGCGTGTTGGCCGAGGCGATAAGCTTCATTTTTTGCAAAGCCTGCTTGACCGGCTCGCGAAACGCATAAGTGCTTCCTTCTGGAAATAACGAAATTGTTACGGCGTTAAGAATTGTTTGATTGCTGTAATAGGCAATCGAGTTTGGAAATTGCAAAGTGAGTTCCTTTTCACCAATCATTATTTTTTTTGTCTGGCTCTTCTGTTGTAAAGCGGTCTCGTACAAACTTACGATCTTCGGTAGCAAATGGTCCCAAGGTCCCAGATCAAACGAGCTAGAAAGTTTAACTTCTTTAGGTACAACCTGCTTTTTTTCTGCATCGTAGGAATAGGTCGTTTTCTTAAAAGGAAATGCGGCCAATACGCTGAGGTAATATTTTTGATTGCCGGTTAGGGCCGCCAGTTTCATTTTTTCTTTAACCGCATCCATTTGTACTGGCGTAATAAGTCCGTCGTACGTACTAGGATTCAAATTTTGAAAAAACTTTTCTGTCGCCGCCGAATAAAGTTGTCCTTGGGCTTGATCTTGTTGTAGCCAAAGTTTTTCAATGATTCCGGCCAATCCACCCACGGCTTTAGAATCTCGACTAATGATTTCATTCATCTTCGAAGAATTAAGCCCCATTCCGTCTGAAAATAACGAGGTTAAAAAGTTATCGATAACGGTCGAAATATCGACCAAGTTTTCGCTAGGATTTTGATACGCATAATTGTCGAGGGCCTGATTATTAGAAAGTCCCTCAAAGTTTAACTGGCCGAACATTTCTTCAACCGGCTTCGTTTTTTGATAATCAGATTGCGAAGATTTAATAGAGCGTATGAAATTAAGAAATTCTGTCTGAGGTCTTTGGGATTCAGAGCTCACCCAGCGATGAACGGCGGCCAAAATTTGATTTTTTTCGGAATCAAATCGATCGCAACCATATATTTGCTTTTTATTCTTTTGTGCAAACGAGATTTGCTCATCCGAGCAGTACAAGTAAGGCGCCGGAGGAGCCGCTTCATGGTAAGCCCAATCTATTGCGCTTTTATCGTAAGCGAGAACCTGATTCTTCAGTGTCGAACCATTTAAGGCCGTCTCGATTTCATTTTCGTAATCCATTACGGTCGTCAACGTAGCAGCAAAATTTTGCGTGGGATCCTGCAGATAAGCCCTTCTCGAATTTTCAATTTGTTCATCCGAAATCGTGCTCGTAGAACTGCCCGCGAAATTATGCCGTAAACCCAAGACGTGTCCCATTTCATGCGCGATCACTTGTCGAACCGTGTCTTCGACGACCTTTTTAACATCTGCGGATTTAAATAAAAATTGGCTTGAAAGAACCGTTGAGTCATACCAATCACTGGTCATGAAAACTTGGCCCCTGAAAATTTCGCCGGTTTTTGGATCGGCTTGTAAACCTGCCCGAGCAAAACCTGCTCCCGGCCAATTTATCCACCAGATAAAAATGCTTCGATCCGTTTGTTGATCGGTTTTATTAAAGTCAGGACCGATTTGTAATACTTCGTGATCAAACACGCTGTTCCAGTAGGTGATACCCTCAATCAAGGTCTGCCTGATAGTCGATGGAGTATCTTCGTGCAGACGAACCATGATCGGAGACTGATTCTTTCCGGTGTCCCATCGTGTAATCTGTGATACGGGTAATCCAGACGCCTTTTTAGTAACTAAATTTAAAAAGAACCCGACTCGAAATTCTTTATCAAAAATCCTATCTTTAAAATTCAAATTTGGAACGTAAGGTTTTAATTCAATTATAACAGTTGAAGTTTGATCTTTGGTTTCAAGTTGCGGGCCGCTTTTTCCGCCGGGTGGTGGCGTTTCGGTTGGCGTTTTAATTTTCTGCTCGGCGATTCTAACAATTTGCTCGATAAAAATTGATTGTCGATCAAACTTAACGCTTTTGATGAAAGATTCCCTGATTTGCGTGTCAGGTTTTTGCCCCGCATTAGTCGTGCCTCTAAAATCGTCAAACTGGTTTTTGTCCAAGATCTGCAAACTTGAACTAAAATCAAAAGAAGTAAAGCCGTTGGCAAGATTGAACGTCACGTCATCTGCAGTTTCGCCCGTGATCTTGAAGGTTTGCATAAGGTGAGGAGCCGAAATGGACTCATACAAGTTTTCTTCAGTCACGTTGAACAATGCGATGCGATCTCCGTTTCGCTGAAACAAAATTAAAATGGGCTTAACATACTCGACGGATGGAGTCCGCGAAGATTCTATGTAGGAAGGAATTAAAATGAACACTTTTTCAAGGGCCGATTTCGCTAAAGTGACCTTGTTCGCACTTAGTTTAGAAAACGACTTTTGGATATCAGGATTGGCAGTTTTCTCAAGAGGCACTGGTCGCTCGACAACCCTTTCAGTTTCTTTCACGCAAGAAACCAAAAAACTCAAACCAAGACATAAGTAAACCATTTTAATACTTCGCATATTACCCGCCTAGATAGGTAACTTGCTAATTTCATTCCAGGCGGTAATGTATCTCGATGATTTGAGAACGCCCAACAATGTAATGCCTTCTGAAGTGACCAAGGCTTGGACACCAAAGAAATTTAATTAATTCAATTGGATTTGATGAGTCGACATTCATAGGGAAGTAGCTCAGGGTCAATCTCGGCAATGGGTCGCTTCTTTTTCTTAAAGATCCCTTTAGTCGCAACGGTAGGATAAATGTCATTTACGCAGTGATCTGCTTGGGCTAATTGCTCAAAACTCTTGGCCATGGCCATTTGATAATAGCTACCGCGCTCGGACAACATATCATTCCACATGAGGTCTCCTGATGAACCCGCCGGAAGGTTAAATATCGAAAGTATAACGTCTTGCCAAAACCGGCTGGTGCGCCCGTTTCCATCATAAAAAGCATGAATTTGCACTAGGTACTGTTGAATAAAATAAGCTAATTCGCCGGGGGTCATCAGTCGATTTTTCCAAATCATCGGTCGATCGGCGCGAGCCTGATCCAACATTAAATTTAAAAAGTTGGTTAATTTTTTAAGATGAATCGCGTTTATTTCAGGGTTTCCTGGAAATAGAGTCATGTCACGCACATCTAAAACGCGATTAATAACTTCATCCGCGCCCGTCTCAGACGACGAAGGCTGTAATCCCATTTCAACGTGTTCTTTATTGATTTGATCTGCAATTTCTTTTGAGTGTCTAGCTTCCTCAATCGTTGCTATGGGCCACGAAACAACCCCGGTTCCAAATGTTTTAATGGTTCCCGGAGTTCTAACTTCTCCTAGTTCGCTTGATTCATCTCCGACCGTATAAAATCCGACGTGAATCTTTTCTAAAAAAAACAGGTCAACCTGTAAACCCTGCGCCAGGGCTTCACGGGTTGGACCGATTTGTTCAATCCCCCGTGCCCAGTTTTTCCAAACAATTTGTGATCTTTCGGATACAGGCTTTTGGCGTTCGGCCTGCGACACTTGGTAAACAACTGGGATGGGCGTGTTAGTTTGCGTGGCCCAAATATACGTTGAGCGATCCACGTATCGCAAAGCTTGATAGAGCGAGATCTGTTCCAGATTTGTCGAGTATTCGTTAAGTTTACTTTTTAATTCATAAAACTTATTGTGCAATTCGCATTCACGAACCAATTTTGACTTGTAGTCCGTTATGGCCTGCGTTGATAGAGTGGGGTTAGCCGAATTAGGGTTAACATTCATCAGTTGGCAAGGATCCAAGAAAGCCAAAGCCGGAGCCGCGATGAAAATGGATAAACCGATATGCAAAATAGTAAAATATAATTTTTTATTCATGTCAGGTGGGTCATTCGCAAATGCCGCACCAAGCGGGTACCGGTTTCAACTTAATACAGCGTCTAGAAAAAAGTCAGGTGACGAAAACGGGCGGCTGAAGAAAAAGATGGTGGCCAAAGACGGAATTGAACCGCCGACACAAGGATTTTCAGTCCTCTGCTCTACCGACTGA
>CAXSEH010000215.1:0-4282 GCA_964236345.1 uncultured Bdellovibrionales bacterium | reverse complement strand
TTTAGAAAATCTTTGTCAAGGTAACAATTTCTGCACAACGTACTCAGATCCGAATTGATTTAAGTGACTCTCATCTCGATATAAAATGTTTTCGTTTTGGACGGCGCTGCAGCTTTCATCAGAGCATAACACCGAGTTGGGCTCGAGTATTGTAACGTGCGGGTAATATTTTTTAATTTCGATGTTGATAGGCAAGTAGTTTCTTTGCCTCGCTAAGAATTCAGCCAATGGAAGTGAGCAGGGTTTTTTTAAAAGTTTTTCTTTAATAACTACTGGTCTCATATTCACGCAAGATTCTGGGTTAAAGCCAAGTTCGGGAATACTACTGACAACAATTACAGTCTTTCCAGCGGCTTCTATTTTTTTGATGGTTTCAAACAAAGCAATTTTGTAAATTTCTGCAGGGTCTTTCAATGATGGATCATCGTCATACCTTATGTGCATCTGATCTTTTGTTTTTGCGATGCCAAAATTCTCACCAGTGATGTAGGCCGGGTGATTATCTGCAAGAATCACAGTTCTTATATTTTTTAGGGCTAAAACATATTGAAATAACATTTTTGTGCTTTCGTTGCAAATTTCAGCTTTGCCCGGCTCGATTCTTTGAAGCCCCAATAATCCTGGGCAGCCGCCCCGCCCGACATTTAAAACATTTTCCCCTTTTTTTAGGTAAGCCTTTGAAAAGCCAGGAAAAAGGCTGTTTGAGTGACTGTCGCCAATCAAAGCGATTGTTGGACTTTTCGTTAAATCACTTTGCAGGCAGTAGACTCCAGATGTTGATTTGAACGCGGGCGCATGTTGGATGATACAGGATTCATTAAAGATGAACCCTTTTTCTTTCCATAAATTAGCTCCAATGCGGTCGACATTTTTTTCAATCGCTGGATACCTTGCAGGCAAGCCATTTTTATTTTCAATGAGAAAGCCGACGCCGCCTAATAAAAATAAAAATGATAATAGGCCCATGCTTATTTTTTTTAATTTAAGTTCTTTCAAGGGTTGTTCAATCAAGCGGTAAATGCTCCAGGCTAGCAAAAAACTTAAAACTAGAACACTGTATCGAAGCGCCTGAGAGGCATCGCCCCCCTCTAGAATATACACGAATGAGATCAGAGGCCAATGCACTAGATATAAGGGGTAACTTATCAGCCCGATACTTACCATAAAACGGCTTGATAAGAATTTCCGGTTCACCCAAGAGTCGCCATCTCCGATCAAGATAAGCATCGCTCCTAAAGTGGGTAAAAGAGCTAAATACCCCGGAAAAAATTCACTTTTCTTTTTAAGAAAAAACAAAGCAAAAGTGATAAGTGCCAAACCGATCGCGCTAGAATGTCGAGTTATTTGATTTAAGTTTAAATTGCGTAAGCTCAGAAAATACAGAAAGCCGCCGGCCAGAATTTCCCATACACGAGTGAATGGCGAGTAAAATGTGAACGTAAGATCAGTGCCCAAATAAAAAATGTTTAATCCGAAAGAAGTAAGCATAAGCGCTATCGTTACAATCAAAGGATTTAGTCTGTAACGACGGCAGATAATCAAAATTAAGGGCCAAACAAAATAAAATTGCTCTTCGATAGCTAAAGACCAAAGATGCATTAAAGGCTTAAGATCGCTGTTGGTATCAAAATACCCGGATTCATGCATCAGGGTAAAGTTGGTGATATAAACCGAGCTTGAAAATACGTGTTTTGCTAACAGGGTTAGCTCTGGCGAAACAAGGACCACTAGCCCAACACAAAGGCACATAAAAAGCATGACAATTAAAGCCGGAAAAATCCTTCTAATTCTGCGGTCATAAAAATTCAGCAGACTGAAATTCTGCCCAGATAAAAGAGACCAAACAATGGAAGTAATCAAGTAGCCCGATATGACAAAAAAAATATCGACCCCAATATAACCCGTCGTTAAAGAACTGGGGAAAATATGAAACACCAAAACCAATATTATGGCGAGGCCTCGGAGGCCATCTATATCCGGTCTGTATTTAATAATCTGAGTCATGCACGTTATTCTTTCTTCACAACCAAGTTATCTGAAGCGGGGAAAAAAGAACATAAAATTTAAAGACTTAAAGGGAATTTATTTGGACTAGAACCGGGAGACCTTTAATCTATATCTTCGTTACGAATTCTTTTAAAAAAGAACAAAACTTGGTTTCGACTTTTTTAGCGGTTTCCGTCACTTCGGCATGAGTTAATTTATTTTGCGAAACACCGGCTGCTAAATTCGTAATACATGAAATAGCGGCCACGCGAATTCCTAAATGGTTGGCCGCAATCACTTCTGGCACCGTAGACATTCCGACTGCTTTTCCGCCAATCGCCTTGAACATTTTTATTTCTGACGGAGTCTCGTACGTGGGACCCGTTACGCCCACGTAGATTCCACGGTGAAAAAATGTTTTTTGCGAGCGAAAAATTCGTTCGGCCGTCGCTAGCAACTCGCGGTCGTAGGCTTCGGTCATATCAGGAAAGCGGGGACCCAGCTCTTTAATGTTTGGTCCCATGAGCGGGTTATTGCCCATTAAGTTAATGTGATCTTCAATGACCATAAAATCGCCGGGATTCATTCCGTCGCCGTAACCACCTGCAGAATTAGTGACCACCAAGATTTCGATTCCCAGCAAAGCCATGACCCGCGCAGGAAACACGACGGTCTCCATCGTATGTCCTTCGTAGTAATGAAGGCGTCCCTGTAGAACGACTAAATTCACGTTGTCAATTTGGCCAAAAATTAAATTTCCAGAATGGCCTTCGACCGTCGGCGGAATAAAATGAGGAACTTCATCAAACGGAATGGTTGTTTCAACTTTCATGTGTTGCACGAAATGACCTAATCCAGAACCAAGTATGACGCCGATGCGCGGTTTGTTTTTTGTTTTCGTTTTAAGAAAATTAACCGTTTCGGTCAGCTTTTGAATTACGTTCATATGTGCACCACCTCTTTGATCAGAACGTCCTGACTAGGTTTTTGCAAGGAAATAGAAAATGAATCCTTTAGCATTTCCGCAGCTTCTAAGAAAAGCTCGGGCTCATCCCCATGAATCGTGTAGATGAGGTCGTTAACTTTTACGGCATCGGCCAATTTAGCGTGAAATTCAATTCCCGAGGTGGGGTGGATCACATCGGTTGTAACACGCCTTCCGGCCTTCAATAAGATTCCTGCCAAACCAATTTTCTCGACGTTAAAAGATGCAATAAAACCCGCCGTGTTTGCGCGAATTTCAAATTTCTTTTGTGCGAGCCTTAATCCAGAAAGATTTCCGGACTGCTCCACGCACATTTTTTCAAAAACCTCTACGGCCGCGCCGGATGTTAATGCTTTCTCGGCCAGCGCATAGGCATCAGCAATGCTTGGCGTTTTTCCGGAAAGGTGGATCATGTGCGCCGACAATTGCAAAGAAAGTTCGCGGGTATCGGCGTAAAGATCTTTTCCATTTGCGCCAATAAAACTTTTGTTCTTCATGATTTCAAGACATTCGAAAACCTCAAGCGCGTTCCCAGAAAACCGACCCAAGGGCTGCTCCATCGAGGTCAATAGCGAAACAATTTTTTTATTGTAACTTTTGGCAATGTTCATCAAGGCCAAAGCCAATTCGCGGGCCTGATCGATATTTTTCATAAAAGCACCCGAACCAAATTTCACATCCAGCACAAGTCCGTCGATTCCCTCGGCCATTTTTTTCGACATGATGCTCGCGCATATCAGCGGCAGACTTTCAACTGTCGCGGTCACGTCACGTAAGGCGTAAATCTTTTTATCAGCTGGGCAAATATCTTTCGTTTGCCCGATGAAACAAGTTCCAATTTTTTTGGTAATCTGAACAAAGCGTTCTAACGTCTGTTGAGTATTAAAACCCGGAATACTTTCTAACTTATCCAAAGTTCCGCCGGTGTGACCAAGCCCGCGACCTGAAATCATGGGGACGGCAATACCTACGGCGGCCACGATGGGGCCTAAAATTAAACTGGTTTTATCTCCAACCCCGCCGGTTGAATGTTTGTCTACTTTGAACCCTTCGATCAACGAAGTGTCGACAGTAATCCCAGAATTAAGCATGGTTTTAGTTAACGATACCGTTTCGGAATTGTTCATTCCGTTAAAATAAATGGCCATTAAAAGCGCCGACATTTGGTAGTCGGGAATTTCTCCGCGCGTGTATGAAAGAATAAAAAATTCTATTTCTTCCTCGGTTAGCGGCAGTTTGTTTCTTTTTTTCTTAATAATTTCCGCTGCCAGCATTTTTTCCTTTAACGAGCAAGACGCCCGAACTGGTTCC
>CAXSEH010000214.1:0-4292 GCA_964236345.1 uncultured Bdellovibrionales bacterium | reverse complement strand
CAAAACTCTTGATCGCAGAATGAAAATCAAATAAGCAGTGTATAGCAAAGGCCCCTCTGAATGACACTGAAGATTCACACCAATGACGTGCAGCAACAAATCGACGAAAAATATATGCGCAGGGCCCTCGCACTAGCTTCAAAAAGTGAAGCTCTGGGCGAAGTGCCGATCGGCGCATTAATTGTAGATAAAAATGGCAAAGTTTTGGCCCAATCCACTAACCTCCGCGAGACGGTCTCGAGCGTTCTGGGGCATGCTGAGTTGATCGTCTTGCATCGCGCTAGTCGCAAGCTTAAATCCTGGCGCTTAGTGGGTTGCACTCTTTACGTCACTTTAGAACCTTGCCTGATGTGCGCAGCGGCATTAATTCAGGCCCGGGTGTCCCGAGTTGTTTTTGCCACGGCAGATCCAAAAGGTGGGGGTGTCGGAAGCCTGCACGACTTTTCTAAGGATTCTCGTTTAAATCATCAGTTTCACGTTACGCGCGGAATTTATCAGGAAGAAAGCCAAAAACTTCTCAAAAACTTTTTTAAACTGCGAAGAAAAAAGAAATAACTATTCGACTGGCTTAATGTCGAGTCGATAACCGTAGCTTGGAACCGCGGTAATGTTTCCGACGAAACCATCAATTTTCTTTTTAAGATAATTAATTTGCGAATCTACATTACGCGGGGTCACGTCAAAGTGCCCCCATATCTCGTACATAAATGTTTGGCGTGATACCATCTGGGATTTGTGTTCGATAAGTAGTTTTAAAATTTCGAATTGTTTTGGAGTCAAAGTTACTTCGCGTTCGTCGACGAAACATTGCCGCGAATTCAAATTCATTTTTAAATTAGATACTTCTAAAACAATTTTTTGAGTCTGGTCATTTTCTTTTAGGCGCTTTTGCACTCTTAAAAACAGTTCTTTTGGATGGAAAGGTTTAGATAAAAAGTCATCGCCGCCAGATTCTAAAGTTTCTATTCGCTCATCTGAGGTAACGGCCCCTGAGATAAAAATAATCGGAATATTTTTTAGGTCGGGCATTTCTTTTATGATTTTGCAAAGTTCGACCCCAGTGACGTAGGGCATTTTATAGTCCATTAAGATGAGGTCAGGACTTTCTTTCTTAATGAATTCCAATGCCTTTTCTGACTGGCATATGTATTTACATTCGAAGTGCGTCGATAGTATTTCACACATCAACTTACAGCTTTCTTCGAAGTCGTCCACGATCACAATTTTTTTCACAATCACATTCCTTTATACTTGATCTTCCGGGCATCCAAAATTTTTTTTATGGCTTCCCGTTTATCACCCTGTATTTCGATGATGGCGTTCTTGGATTCGATTTTGTATG
Source organism: uncultured Bdellovibrionales bacterium (assembly GCA_964236345.1). Classification (GTDB taxonomy): domain Bacteria; phylum Bdellovibrionota; class Bdellovibrionia; order Bdellovibrionales; family Bdellovibrionaceae; genus Pseudobdellovibrio. The sequence goes on along the minus strand of CAXSEH010000214.1, from coordinate 2,950 downwards.
ATCCGCCCACCCCGCACTTAACTTTAAGCTCTTTGCTTAAATCTTTGACGAAGGGTTCATACCCCGGGATTTTATCCAGTACAGTAACTGTTTTGCCACCTCGGCTCTGAGTTTCCAAGCGAAAAATAATCACAAACTTATTTAGTTCAATTAATGACTTAACCTCGGCCTGACTTTGCTCAAGTTCGCGTCGACCGGATAACACGTCTTGGTCTTTAGGATCAGTAGAATAGACTAGGGTACGATCTTTTGTAGACACGGAGGCTCCTTGCAAATGAACCTATTTTTACATTTAAGTGGAAGACTTTGGAAGATCTGGTTGATCATTTTTCGTCGAATTTGGATTTTCTTCTAGGTTATGCTTGGTATATTGAGAGCCATCAAAGCGAAATAGCTGCGGCTCGCCATCCATGACGGTGACCAAATTGACCGGCCGCTTCCACAATTTGTAGAGATTTTGCATGGTTGCGTCCATGTAATTGGGTTGAAGGTCTAGACCTTCGTGCACATGGTGCATCAATAACTCTCCACGATTTTCAAAATTGGCGTTTTCAATTTTGATAATGGGTTGACCGAAGTTAGTCATTTGAAAAAGCAGCTGAGCTTTGATGGCTTTGAAATCCCTGGTATCAACTTCAAATTTGTTCGTTTCTTTATTCAGTTTATAAACGAACATTTTATTTCGGACGCAAAAATCTTCTGTTAAGAATTCATCAATGAATGTGACATCGTTATAAATCTTTCTAATTTCAAAAATTTTATCACGACCCATTTTTGTATTTTTGTTCCAATTTTTGCGTTCGCGGACATCGTCGCACTCTTCCCATTCGCGTCCGAATTTTCCCTTGTTCCATCGATCTTCGATATCTCTAAATAATTCGATTCCGACTTTGTAGGGATTGTAACCACCCATTTGCATAAAGGTCGTTCCCGAATGATGATCGGCGAAATCAATAATTTCGGAATCGTTTAAGATATGGCGAGTCATCATATGCGAATGCCAGTACGAAGCCCAACCTTCGTTTAAGGTTTTCGTCATGCCTTGAGGTGCAAAATAATAGGATTCGTCGCGAATGATCGTTAGTATGTCCTGCTGCCAGTCTTCAAGAGGAGCGTAGTGAATCATAAAAGACAAAACATCGCGAACGGGTTCGTTCGGAAACGTCGTCTGGCGTTGGTTTGCTACGTCTTGCTTTAATTTCTGTTCCGCGATGTAAGCGGGAGGATTAATATAATTTCGCATGTACGATTTTTCGACTTTAAACAAGTAGTCGTCATTTTTGATAGGAGGCTTAGTTTCTTTGAAACGCTGAGGACCGTTCAGAATGCTGTGCCGATCGATAAGATTTTCAAGACTTAAACAGACATCGATGAATTTTTCGACATTTTCGTAACCGTGCCGATCTATGTAGCGTCGTACCCGCGTAGCATGATTTGCCATGTCGTCCATCATCTTACGATTTGTTTTCGAGAACCAAACATTGTTCTTAAAAAAGTCGCAATGGCCGTAAACGTGAGCCATCACCAACTTTTGGTCCATCATCGCGTTACCTTCCATGAGATAGGCGTAACAAGGATCTGTATTGATAACCATTTCGTAAATTTTTGAAAGGCCGTATTCATAAGATTTAGAAAGCTGCTCGTACTCCATCCCAAATTTCCAATGTGGATAACGGACGGGAAAACCGCCGTACGAAGCGATTTGGCTAATCTGGTCGTAATTGATCAATTCAAAAACGGTTTCGAAAAAATCTAGGCCGCAGTCTTTTGCGATCTGACAGATTTTCTTTCGTTCTGCTTCTAATTCCAGAGTCAAATTAGCCATAAAGCTATTTTCCTTTTCCTAAGAAGTCTTTGATTGAATTAAGAATTTTATCCCGGCCTTCGATTTGGCTTAAGGTCAATCGCTCGTCGTTATTAAATTCCTTTTGCAAGTCTTTAAGAAATTGTCCACTACCGTATTTGCTTTCAACTTGGCCGTAAGAGAAAACATTTACGTTAGGTAAGAAAAATTCCTTTAGTAACGTCAGACACACCCGCGTATCTTCACCGCTCCAATTATCACCGTCGCTAAAGTGGAACGGGTAAATGTTCCACTCACTTGTCGGATAGTCCGCTTGAATGATCTGCTGACATAATTTGTAGGCTGAGCTGATCAATGTTCCGCCCGATTCGCTGGTTTTAAAAAACGTGTTTTCATCAACTTCTTTGGCGGCCGCGTCGTGAATAATGAATCGTGTCTCTAGACCCTTGTAATATTTTTTTAGCCAAGTATTTATCCAAAAAGATTCTAAGCGTACTATTTCTTTCTGTTCATCTCCCATTGATCCCGAAACATCCATCATGTAAATGACGACGGCCTTTGTGTGAGGAGTTTGCGTTTTCTTAACGGTTCGGTATTGAAAATCACGGCGGATTGGGATGATAACCGGTTCATCCGGGTTGTACGTACCCGACGATATATAGCGGGATAACGCCTTCTTATAAGTTTGTTTAAATTTACGTAGGCCCTCGGGACCAACCGGAACAATGCCCGTGTATTTATTTTTCTCGGTCATGATATTCTTAGAACCCTTTGGTTGAATACCCGGTAATTCTAATTTCTCACCCAAAATGTCAGCCAGCTCGTCCATTGAAATTTCAACTTCAATAAGGTGTTCGCCTGATTGGTCTCCGGCTTTGCCCTTACCGTCTCCAGGCTGTCCGGGCCCGTCGCCTTGATCGCCATCGCCTTGCCCTACGCCTTTTTCATCCTGCTTCGGTCCGTAGCGAAATGAAGGAATGTCGATCCTCGGAAGGGGAATTTTTACGAATTCGGCTTCGCGTTTTCCGATCAATTCGCCATTGGTAACGTATTTTTTAAAGTCATCTCTGACCTTACCCTTTACGATACTTTTAAAGCGGTTTTGATCTTCGCGAATTGGCATTATCGGTTTTTTACATCCCCACG
>CAXSEH010000213.1:0-4324 GCA_964236345.1 uncultured Bdellovibrionales bacterium | reverse complement strand
AACATTGTATTGAAATGGCCCAAAAGCAAGACTGCGATTTAGTTATTCTTTGGACCGACCAATTTGATTTTTATAGAAAATTTGGATTTGAACTTGCCGGCTACGACTATAGTTACTTGATTGATAAAAAATCTGCAATTCAAAATCAAAACTTGCGCTTCGTTTCCGGAAATAACGTGGATCCTGAGGCATTACAAAAAATTTACGCACAACATACGGTTCATGCGCTACGCAATACCGAAGACTTTCGCCAATTTTTAAAAATTCCAAATTCGAATCTTTACACCGCCTGGAATCCACAAAATCAGTTGATGGCTTACGCGGTTGAAGGTAAAGGGATCGACCTCGTCAACTACGTGCATGAATGGGGCGGCCAAGTTGAACCCTTAGCGGATTTGTTTCATTATGTACAACAACAGAAACAAACTTCTCTGACGATCATGACTCCGTATCACGCTAAAAATTTACATAAAAAGTTAGACTCGTGTGGACATCTACGGCACGAAGGTTACCTTGGCATGTTGAAGTTTATCCAAACGGATCAGATTTTAGGAAAAGTTAAAAAAGCATTCCGCGCCGAAGGCTTTGATAACGTCGTACTCGAAATGCAAAATGATGCTTTTCTATTTGGCTTCGGTGAAGACCTTTACACCCTGACAAAAGAATCGGACATGATGCAGCTTTTATTTGGCCCATTGGAATCTAAATCCATGGACTTCATTAGTGCCGAAACCCAAGAAAAACTTTCTTCATTGCTACCGCTTCCGCTTTGGGTATGGGGCTGGGATTCAATATGAAAAAAGTTATCTGCACAGCCATATTTCTAATGGTTACTTTCAACACCTCATGTCTGAAAAAACAAAATCTGGAAGAAGTCAGCCTAGGTGCGCAGTTTTCGACCGAAGATCTTTCGAAGGTCATGTTAGATGGCTTCGGACCGTTAGACTATGGAAGCATTAAAAAAAATGAATTTAGCAGTTACGTTTTAACCCAAAAGATACAAGACAGCTACGTGCAGACCCTTGAGCAGCAAGATATGACCGTGAAAAAGGCGACCCTTTATCCGGATGGCCTTTCGATGGATCTCATAGTGACCAAAATAAAATATTCAGGCGGTCAAACGTCGCAGGCAACGCGCGAATGGACAAACCAAAACTTTGCAAATCCTGAAACTCGAAGCAAAGCTGACAATGAGCCTCCGACTTATTTATTTTACTACTTTCAGGTTTTCGCCGCTACGTCTTGCGCCGCCGAAGGTAAATTTTCTGAATCATGTCACGGACTTGAGGTTACGGACTTTAAATTTCAAGTTCCCCAGACCGCGGCTTCCCAACACGGTTGCACCAATGTTGAAGATTGTTACGTCAATGCGCGGAAAATTGAATATGACACTTTGTCTAACACCCAACTTGATAAAGACGGCAAGCCGAAAAGAACACACTTCACATTTGTTTTGAGTAAAGAAGTTCCGTTTATGTCACGGGTTCTGCAATTCTGTCAGCGCAGTCTCTATGAAGTATCGAACTCTAACCAAAGAGTCTTAGTCGACTACTGTTACGATATTAATAATTACGCTTTCGGAACTCCTTAGAAATGAAGAAAAAAATTGCGCTTATTTTTGGTGGAAAATCTGCCGAGCACGAAGTATCGCTAAACTCGGCGGCGAATATATTCAAGGCTTTCGACAAAAATAAGTATGATGTGATTCTAATTGGAGTTTCAAAGCAAGGTAGCTGGTACCAGTTTGAAACGGACGTATTTCAAAACTTTAAAGCATTAAATGACATTGAATTGAAATCCGAAGAAGCGATCTGCCTTTTGTGCCAAGAAGGCAAAGCGGTGATCTTATCTTTAAGGACGCAAGAAGCGCGACCGGTAGATTGTGCCTTTCCGATCATCCATGGAACCATGGGTGAAGATGGGACCTTGCAGGGTTATTTTAAAATCTTGAACCTTCCCTTCGTCGGTTGTTCAGTATTAAGCAGCGCTATCGGAATGGACAAAGAATACACGAAACGCCTTTTAACCGCGGCGGGCATCCCAAATTCAAAGTACGTCGTCCTTAAAAAATCAAATTCACAGGCTTACGGTAAAATCGTTCAGGAATTAGGTACGCCCTTTTTTATAAAGCCGGCGAATGCGGGCTCTTCGGTCGGCGTCCATAAAATAAAATCTGAAGCCGACTACAACACTTTGTTGCAAGACGCATTTCTATACGATCACAAAGTCATTGCAGAAGAGTTTATTGAAGGCCGCGAAATCGAATGCTCGGTTTTGGGCTTGAATGAAAATCCCAAAGCTTCATTACCTGGGGAATTAATCGTGAAGCACGAATTTTATTCATACGAGGCAAAGTATTTTGATGTTAACGGCGCCGAAATTGTTATTCCCGCCCGCCTGGATCAAGCGGTCACTTCCGAAGTTCAGAAACTGGCGATAAAGACTTTTAAAGTTTTGGGATGCGATGGATTAGCTCGCGTAGATTTTTTTGCAAAAATGAATGGGGAAATCTACGTGAACGAGATTAATACCCTTCCGGGGTTCACGCAGATTTCGATGTATCCAAAGATGTGGGAGGCCACCGGACTATCATATCAAAACCTTATTTCGGAATTGATCGAGCTGGCCTTTTTAAAACATGCTGAAGATATAAAGTTAAAATTGAACTTTTAAAAAACCCGGCCGTCTGTTCCATCATTACCTGGTGGACCCTGAATTCCGTATGCGCCGGCGACTCCGTCCGGGGCGGGTGAACAAGTTTTTCCAACATTCAACGCGCTGACTGCAAGGCCTTTAAGAGGTGGCGGTTCATCCGGGTTGATCCCTAAACTGCGCTGGATATCTTTAATTGCACCGTCCCCACCCCGGCCCTTGCGTCCGCCTTCACCACCGGCTCCGCCTGCAGAACCGAAACCTTTGGTCCCCGCTACAGAATTGATTTCAAAATTCAATTGAGGTGAATTGTTGACGACGCTAATCTTTTTGACCGAACCGCCGTTGCCTCCATTATTTCCCGAATAACCTGGTAGACCGCGCCCGCCGTCGCCGCCACTTTTTGGTGGGGCCGTGCAATCGAAAATGACGACGGGCAAGCAAAGGTCACCCTGACACACCGGCATATATTTATAGAATTCGGCGGGCGGCCCGTCCGCCCCCGCGGTTCCTTTTTTTGATTCATCAGGAGGTAAGGCCGGGTTCCCGTTTGCTCCGGACTCGGCAAATAGATTTATTTTAAACTGACCCTCGCCGGCTAAAATTTCCAGTTTAAAACCCCCAACGTGGCGTCCGTGGCCACTAGAAGCACGCGCGTCTTCCGAAAAAGTTTGCAGAGCTCCTTGGTCTGAATCTAGATTTTCGATCGTGATTTTGCCGTTGTAGTCGCCAACTAAAATTTTTGCTTTACTTGTCATTGTGAGGTGGCGAATGTGAATTTTCTTAACCTTGCTATCCAAAACGTACAATTTTTGTAAATCCAGTTCTGAATCTAGATCTAGATCCATTGCGGGAACCACGTCGATCTCTTTCAATAAAGTTTTTTGATCGCCACTTTTTTTAAAAAACTTATAACTGACTTTTACGTCTTCATTAAGTGAATCCGACCAAGTTTGACCGTCCAAAAGTATCTCTCGCTCGAATATCTGTTTCGAAGCGGCCGATTTTTCAACGACCAGTGGTAATTCCCAATCGACAGGAATATGAAATCGCACTTGTTGTACTCCCCGTGAAAAATCGTAATCGAAATCAAAGCCGCCCGGTGTGACCTCGGCTGCCGCCACTTGGGCGGGTGTCTGCGCCGGGGACGTAACGTCGGGATTTTTTTCGGTATCCCCTTTCTTTTGCACCTTCACGCATCCGGCAGTTAGTAAAACTAAAAACAAAATTGAAATCTTATGTATCACGTGGAACCTCCTAGACTTTCGCTCTGCAAAAGTTGCCTTTAAAAATAGTTAGGTTTGCGGGCGGAGGAAAAGCGGTGGCCGGACCATCGACTGAGACTCGGCTTTTGCATCAAAGAGAGTTCTACCCCAGGAGCTTTTGTGAAAGATGTTAGATACTACGAAAAAACTGATTCCGCGACCCAATCTGCATACATTAAATTGCAATGTAACTGCGTACTGTGCAATACCGCTCTTGAGTTCAAATTTGAGATGGTCACTGACGTCGAAATCAAAGAAGAAGCGACTTGTCCCCAATGTGAAATAAGAGCCCGCGCCAAAATTTATTCACTTCAATAAAATTTACGCCAAAACTTTGACGTTTGAATTGAATTCGCCAAAAGCGCGGTAGTCTTGCAAACCAAATCCTGATTGTTTGACACTTTTCG
>CAXSEH010000212.1:0-4427 GCA_964236345.1 uncultured Bdellovibrionales bacterium | reverse complement strand
ACGGAAGCTTCCTCCAAAACGTCTTAGATTTTTTAATCATCGCCTTCGTCCTTTTCTTAGTCATGCGACAAGCGAACAAATTCAAGAAGCACGATCCACCTCAGAAACCCGATCCTTCTCCCGGTACGCCACCCACTCCATAACAACTTAAAAGTGCCAGGCCTTTTTTCTGCAAAAAGGTGCCAGACAAGTTATCGGGCATCTTACGGAATGGCCGCACGCTCGTTCTTCTGTTAGTCAGCTTCCATAAAATCTCACTTACATCAAAGGAGTTTTTTTGGCCCAATGTCCAGGCAGACATGTCTCATTTTGCAACGTAGAATTTATGCATACTGTGCCCATTTTGGTCTCCGTATTGCTTTGATCTATTCATAAGTCTTTATCTAAAGGAGAAGCGAATGAAATTAAATTTGCTATTCAAATCTTTGACACTTGTCGCAGTTTTCCTAACAGGCTCGGTTGGTTGGACGGCTGATCCTCCGGCCGCAGCTCCTGCGCCCGCGACTGCTGCGGGGGCACCGGCGGTCTTTCAATATCCGCAACAAGATTCCTGCGATAAACTTGCGGAGAAGCCGTTTGAAAGTCTGTCTCCAGGCCAAAAAGCAATTTGGACCAAAAAAGATTGTGGTGGCTGTAAAGAAGCCCAAAAAGAATACTCAGCCAAACTAGCAAAGGAAACCGAAGCCTGTTCTGGCTTTACTCAGCAACGCGGCAATAACGGAAAACCCATTTCATGTAGCCAAAAATATGCGAATTGTCGGGATCAGATAAATGGCGTCTTCGACGACGCCACGGATTCAAGTGGTATGAGCAAAGTTATGGGGCTCGCGCAACAGTTTGCCATGAGTAAAATTGTAGGCACGAACGGGTCACAGGTAGCCGCACCAACTTCAACAAATTGTATCAACGAATTTGACCCGAAGGACGTGCGAGCAGCGGCTAAAGAATTAGCTCGTGAAAAGAAAGACCTTGAAGAAAAAATTAAGAAGGAAAAAGAAGCGCAAATTAAATTTGGAAAAGAAAGAACTGATAAAGAAAATAAAATTGCGGAAGAAACTGCAAAATTAGAAGCCGAAAGTAAAAAATCCATTCTTGATATTGATAAACAACTTAACGAAGATATCAATAAAGTGACTAAAAATGGCGTCGATATTTCAATTAGAATTCGCAAAATGACTGCGCAAATTACAACGAAAAGTCAGGCCTTAGCGAAGAACAATTTCGCGTATCAATCTGCTCTGTTGGAGTTATCCGATGATAGGATTGCAGCTGACTGCAAGATGCAGTTTAATCAGTTAAAAAATGCGATCATACAGGCTAAAGGAAAAATCCCTACGGGAAGTTCCGCTCCTATAAGTGCAGAAGAGAAGTCAAAGAACCAATCTATTGCTGCAGCCGTGACGGGTACGGGAGTGCAGGCAACTCAAAATGCCACGGTACTTTTGAATAACGCTAAAAAAGCATGTTTCGAAAAAGCAAATACAACCAAGCAAAAAAATATGCTTGAGAACAGTCAAACAGTCGCGAATATTAATGCGGAAATCGACGAAATCAAAAAGAGCATTACCGACGAAAAAAACCAAATAAAAACAAATGAAACTCAAGTTGCTACTTTGAAGAAACAAACTGAAGATTCGAAAAGTCAGGCCGCAGCTGAAAAATTGGCTAAGACGACCAATTTAACAAAAGAACTTTCAGATTTCATCGCTTCAAATGAAAAAGAAATTGAACTTTCTAAGGCGCAAGCAGATAAGCTAACGGCCGATATCCAAGCATTAGTGCTAAAAACAAACTTCGATGCGAAGCCAGCAATGACTGACGCGAACAACGCCATAATAGCTTATAAAAACGCGAAAGCCGAAGCACAATCTGCGTGTTGCCCTGACGTAAATTCAAAAGTTCCCTTTTGCGTGCAAATCAAAGCCGCAGAGTCTTTTGACGTTAAAAAAGGTGAAAAGCCCGACTCTTACAAAACGGGCGATGAACTATCAGGTCAGTAATTAAATTTATAGATTTATTAAAAAGAACCCCCGCTGAGAACCAGCGGGTTTTTTTATGCGAAAAAAAACTAACCAGTCGGTAAAAGATCCATCAAACATTCGCGCCAGTATTCTGGAGCATCTAAGCTGTAGTCGATGGCGACGATGAAGCCTTCTTTTTTGCCGAGGTACTTTGTGCGGGCGACTTTGCCGGATATTTCGAGATTCATTTCGTGAATGTTAAAGTAAACGCTTTGTCCCACCAAAGAATCTAAATTTAAGTTTGAACGCAATTCTTTTGAGACTAGGTCTTCGCGTTTGAAGCGGAGTAAGATGCCGGAAGCTGAGGCTTCGACGACCTCGCCGGCTTTGGCGAGCTTTTGCAAATTTTCAAGCGATGCGAAAGAATCTAATGTGAGGGGGGCTACTTCTTTGCGCGGAGAAGAGCGGGTGTTGCGTTGAGCTTTCATTGTAAGCCTCCAGTTATAATCTTTTCGGTCGGTCCAGACCAAAGTTAATGAGATTTCGCAAAAAATAAAAGATAACGTGAAAACGTCGAGATGTTGTCTGTTCAGAGACAGTTTTAAGAAAATATTTTTTTTAAAATGAATTCAAGGCTAAAGTTTTTTCGTCTTAAATTGAGACTTTATTGAAAGAAGACGGCGGCGAATAATAGGGGGGTACTAAAAACGAACCCAGTATTAAGCCCTTTTTGCACCGGCTTAACCGAATTGATCTTATAGGACCAAACTCGAAGTTCAGAAACGCTATTCCACGCAGTGCAGACCAAATCGGTGATGATCAGCGGCTGAGTGTCGGACAGGGCCTTATAGGCCGCTTCTTTGGCTACCCAAAGCAACTTAGGGTGCGGAGCCTGACTGCGTTCTTGTTCGGTCGTGGTACGCGTGATGATGGTCTCGGATATTCTTTTGATTTCTTCGACATCGAAACCGTGGGGCAGACGCGAATAAGAAAAACCCCCCATATTTTTACAATGCGAAATAGAAATAAAACCTTGGGCGGGCTGGGGACGAAGGTTCAAGTCGTACAGTTGGATTTGCTGTTGGCGACTAAAGTAACTGGAATCGACGGTTGCCAAATGTTCGCGTATTTGGATCCGATAGTTCAAATGGTCGGAACCCCACGCTGGGTTTAACTTGATATCGAAAGTGGGATCTTTGATTTCGCTTCGAATAACCTCAATGAAGGTATCAAAAAGATCGGTCATGTTTTAAAGGTCGAATCTTTGGGGCCACTGCACGGGTTGACCCGAAGTGATCTTCATCATGCGATCAAGCGAAACAAAAGCCTTTTGCCGTAATGATTCATCGAGTGTGACTTCAGGTTTAAAAGTTTTTAGCGCCAGTTCAATTTTTTGTAAGGTATTTAATTTCATGTAAGGACAATCGTTACAGGCGCAGGCCTCGTCCATGACCGGGGCTTGAATCAGTTCTACATCCGGGCGCAGTTTTCGCATTTGGTGAAAGATACCCGTTTCGGTCGCAACGATGAATTTTTTGAGGGGATTATTCTTAACTTCTTCCAGCAATCTTGACGTCGAACCCACTACGTCCGCGTATTGCAATACGCTATCTTCGCACTCGGGATGAGCGATAACAACGGCGTCGGGGTGTTCTTGGATAAGCGAATATAATCTTTTAGCATTAAAGAGAATATGCACTTCACACGCGCCCGACCATAATTCAAATTTGCGGTTTAACTTTTTTTCTAACCAGCGGCCCAGGTGCTGATCGGGGCCGAATAAAATCGGGCGATCCTTGGGAATACTATCCACGATTTGCGCCGCATTGCTTGAAGTGATGATCACGTCTGATATTGATTTAACTTCGGCACTTGAATTAATGTAAGTCACGCAAATTGCGTCAGGAAATTTTCGGCGCCAAGCTAGATATTGATCGTAAGGCGAGCCGAATACTAACGAACAGCCCGCACCTAGATCCGGTACCAGCACGGTCTTCGTAGGGTTCATAATTTTCAAGCTTTCGGCCATGAAAACTACGCCCGCAAGTAAGATATTTTTATTTGGAACCTGCTGGCCGATTTTGGCTAAGTAAAAACTATCCCCAACGTAATCGGCGATGTCCTGGATGGGTCCTTCTTGATAAAAATGGGCAAGCAAAGCCACATCTTTTTCTTTTTTTAGTTTGTTAATACTTTCGACGACATCAAAAGACATTTAAACCGCCGATCCACCTTTTAAAATCTGAATCACATTTTTAGAGACAAGTTTAAAACTATCCAGAACGCCTTTACCTTCAAAGGCCGAGGCTTCCACTTCAGGAGAATTATAAAAATTAAGATGGCGCCGTAATTCACTAATCTGCATAGCCGTCGGTAAATCGCGCTTGTTATACTGAATCACTAACGGAATATCTTTGATGTTGTAACCTTGCTGTTCAAGATTCTTTTCAAGGTTCTTCATCGATT
>CAXSEH010000211.1:3549-4450 GCA_964236345.1 uncultured Bdellovibrionales bacterium | reverse complement strand
ACGTGAAAGCGCAGACTCCTGAAGGACGGTCCGCAGGTTATTGGTCGCGACAATCCATCGTTGATATGATTAAAGAAGCCACCACCTTTTTGCCAGTTGCCGAAAATAAATTTGCGTCGGGAGCACGCCTTTCGGGTCGCTACGTTCAGGTTTTATTAAACAGCGATGCTACATCTTTCTTTCAGGTGAACGCGTTTGCACCATTTTATTCAGATTACGTTGGTCAATCTTATTCAAAATCGACTGACGGAACCTACCGGCTGACCTTGGGTGCCGCAAGTTATGGAAAGCCATTTTTTTCTGAAGTAGAATTACAAAACCGGCAGGCCCCATACGAAATTAACCGGGACACTCGCGCCATGATCGCTGAAGGTTTTGACGAAATGCAGGTGTACTGGTCGGTAACCACTTGGTTTGAATTAATGCACCAAGCGGGTTTCACGGACACCGAACTTTCAACCCGTCCGATTCAAGCTTATCTTTTTGATCCATCGATCGACTCGCAAGACAATGCCTACTACAACAACGACACGATTAATTTTACAACTTACACTTCCCACAACGGAAACGAAGCGCGCAACCTGATTACGGTCTGGCACGAACTTGGACACGGATTGATGGACCGATTGCAAGGTTCTTCAGGCTTTGATAACGGGGGTCTTTCTGAAGGAATCGCCGACTTCGCGGCCGAAATGGCCGTCAGGGGATTTTATCGACTGAACGTACCACCCGCCATCGCGGGCCGCCGGATAAATAACCAAGTCGGCTTCGGCCTAACGAACGAAGACCACGACGGTGGCGAAGCCTATGGGGGTTCGTTAAAAGATTTACTAGATCGAAAAATAAAACAAGAAGGTTTTTCAGGTTACGCTAAAACGTCGGACCTGGTACTTGATGCGAT
>CAXSEH010000211.1:0-3525 GCA_964236345.1 uncultured Bdellovibrionales bacterium | reverse complement strand
GTACGAAGCCCTGATACTAGCGGACGAACTTGGAAAGACCGGGCTACGCGAAGCGAACGAATTTAAAACATTGCTCGCCCAAACGTTTAAAGACCGAAATTATATTTACCAAGATCAAACGGCCGCAAGCTTTCAAATCTTTTTTGACGGATCCGAAATCACGGAGGGCGTGACGGGCAGTCGCTCGAAACCTTTACCGATCTCGATTCCGGTCGGCGAAAGTCGTGATTTCATGCTTCAACTTAAATTGTCAATTGAGGCCAATCCAAACTATCAATACCCGGTTCAGGTTTTGGTTTCGTTTAAAGAATCAAATGCGCTTCAAGGAGCCCTTCGTTTTAAAAACGAAGCGGACGCTATTTACCAGTTAAACGGCCCGGAAGAAAGTTTGCAAATTCCGTTCACCGTTTTGGGCGGCTGTGAATCCATTAATACCAGTCTTGGACTTTGCCAAGACTTCGTGAATGTTCAAGTGATCGCGAAAGACCAAACCAGTCCCTTTGCGAAGAAAAGATTTTACTTAATCAATCCGCCCAACGGGGATTCGGAACTAAGGAAATAATGAATCGTGATTAAATCGAAAGTTTTGTTAGCGATGTTATCGATTTTAATTTCAAGTTTAATGATCGTGGGCGCGGTCGTCTGGTATGGCTCACGGACCCCGCAACTGGGCGGCGCCTTCACCCTCAACCATCTCGGCCAGGATTGGGTTCTTTTAGATCAAACAAAAAAATTAAACTTAATTTACGTCGGTTACGTTAAATGCCCGGACGTATGCCCGATGACCCTAACGTACGCCGCGCAATCTTTTCGACAGCTGTCACAAGAAGAACTGGAAAATACTCAGCTTCTTTTTATCAGCGTGGACGTCGCGCACGACACGCCCGAAAGCGTCGCGCAATATGCCGAGCAATTTGCACCCCAATTCATTGGCCTGACGGGTTCCGAAGAAAGTATCGCGAATGCCGTTCAAAAGATTGGCGCCAGTTTTATGCTGGAACCAAGCCCGGGTTCGCGCTTAGGCTACTCGATCGCCCATTCGGACCGACTTTTCTTTTTAAATAAAAAAGGCCTCGTCATCGATACTATACCTAACCCGCGGTCAGCCGAGCTGATTACCCAGAAAATAAAGGAAAATTTATGAAAGTTATTTTATTAAGTTTACTGATTACCCTACCCGCCTTCGCGAAACTAAGTTTTTCGCAGGCGCGCCTTTACGTTCCCTTAAAGGGCTCTACGGTCACCGCAGGCTACGTGACCGTTGAAAACGACGGCGACAAAGCGGTCGCACTCAAGGTAAAAGCTTTAAGCCCATTTAAGACCGTAGAGACGCACGAAACCATCGACAAAAACGGAATGGCCTCCATGCAAAAAATAGAAACGTTCACGGTACCGGCAAAAGGTAAGTTAGAGCTAAAACCTGGCGCCCACCATATTATGCTTTTTGATCCAAGCCGCGAAATTAAAACCAATGAAGAATTAAAAGCACAATTTAGCGTCGATGGCTTAGTTGAAGAGGTTACTTTTAAGGTTGTTTCTCGCTAAACTTTCGGGTGTCGAAGATTTGGACGTTTTTGGGAAGACGTTGTTATCTTTTCCAAATTTAAATACTTTTCCCTTTCAACGCGCATCAATTGCTTTTGGTTTGATCCTGCGCTTGCAAATTGAGCAGGTTGGGAGATGCCATGACCAAGATTCAAAAGACCTTATTGTTTCTACTGATGAATCTTTTGATCAGTGGCCCCCTTTTAGCCGCGCAGCCGGAAATGATTTTTGTCTCGGAAGAATCAAAAGTCGTAAAGCCATGGTCTTTAGTTAGCGCAAATTCAATCGATCTTTTAAAATGGAATAATTCTGGCAAACTACGCGAAGCTCCGGCCGTTCCTTACGAACGAAAATCATTATTTGGAAAATGGATTCATTATAAAAAATCGCCAGGTTGTTACGACGTCCGGGCGCAAGTTCTAGTTCGGGAATCTAAGATTACCGCGATTTCGACTGACGACAAGCCTTGCACTATCGAAAAGGGCGAATGGCAGGATCCTTATTCGGGTAAAATTTTAACGACGGATGATGAAGTTCAAATTGATCACATGGTTCCGTTGAAAGAGGCCTACGACGCTGGAGCTTACGCTTGGACGCAGTCTAAACGTTGCGTCTACGCGAATTTCTTAGGAATGAAAGATCACCTGATCGCGGGCAGCAACTTTGAAAATCAATCAAAGTCTGATAAGACCCCTGAAAAGTATATTCCGCCTTTGAAAGAGTACGTGTGTACCTATCCAAAAAATTGGCTGACGTGAAGGCCGATTGGAAGTTATCGATGTCTCCGACCGAAAGTGAAGCCATTCGCCGAGACGTGCAAGAATTTGATTGTAAGCGAACTGATTTTTTTGTTTCGAAGGTCTTCGTCGAAGATGCTCGTACCAAGGCCCAAGTGGCCGAAACCACCTGTCCGGTCACGAAACTTCAATCTACTCCGTCGCTAGCCAACCAGCCCACTCACTGAGTAAAGCTGGTTTGTAGTTCCATTTATTTTTTAGACTTTTTTAATGTTGGAGAAGCCGTTGCCGACTCGGTTTCTGTTTCCATGTCGATATCCGAATCGATGTTAGGTCCATTTTCAGAACCCTTAGACGTAATCCCCTGCGCACTTTTTTTAGTCGGACGGTTTTGTTGACCTTGCTTCGGCATTCCCGATTTACCTGAAAGTGGTGCGTGGTTCTTAGAGGCTTTTGATTTTTCGCTGACTTGTTTAGACACGAGAACTCCTTTTTTTTTGTTGTTAAAAAACTTTTTCGGCTAAAACTTTTTGGACTTTTTTATTTGAATTTTTAAGTAGCTTAACTTGCTTTACGATTTTTTTAGAAACCACCGATTGCTCTTTAGGTTTAAGCGCATCGTACCCTGGAAGTTTTTTCGCCTCTGGGGTTTGCGCCAGTTTCGTCGCTTTCAGTAAGGCTTTCTCGAAGGCCTTAGGATCATCACTTTGCAACAGGTTTTTACTTCTAAAAAAATTAGCCCACGCAAATTCGGCGAAATTTCGATCCGAGTTTTCATAGGCCCCGGCTTTTCGCACGAACCACGCGATACTGCGGTATGGATCGTCGGCTAAGCCACGGACATCTTTGGGTAAGTAAAATTCTTGGCGGGGACCCTCACCAAATTGGCAGTAGGGGTAAGAATTGCGGGTCTTACTCATCCACTTCCAGAACTGCACGAAGCTTATTTTTTTCTCGAAAAAATCCTTAACAATATCGACTTTTACTTCGGTTACTCCTAAGTGGTAACAAACGCATAAAAAATGGTGCTTATCGACGACGTAAAGCCGCCCTTGCGGCGAGCGCACGACCGGAATTTTTGTGTCTTCAATAAAAGCGGTGCGTTCTTTTTTTGAAAGCGCGCTGACCATTTTTATTTTTTCGTCAACTTCCAGCATTCCAACCGCGAACTGGGTGGGACGAAGATCCAAGATCTTTTGGTATCTTTTCATATTGTAAATGCATACAGCAAGGCTAATGCCGA
>CAXSEH010000210.1:0-4525 GCA_964236345.1 uncultured Bdellovibrionales bacterium | reverse complement strand
ATCCGTCAAAAACAAATTCGGCATTGCGCGGTTTTTCCGCCAGAATTTTTTCGATTGGTAGTTGGATCGACGCCATTTCGGCAGGATCTTGACCGATTTCACAAGGCGAGGTTATTTTCATAACCGGCGCTTCCCCAGCCACGGCAACACCTTCAGCTTGAAATTGCATTTCAACTTCGGGATAAAGTTTACATAAGGCTGAAGAAAATCCAGAAAATTGAATCGCTTTTTTTCCTTCCATCGTCGGGAATACTTTAATTTTTTGCACGAGGTGATCGCGAATTTGTTCAGAGGATAAACTTGTTATCTGAAATACTTTTGAACCAATGGCTGCCGGATCCCGCGGTGCCGCAGAATTCTTTGATACCGAGTAAAAGGCCGTTAAGCCAAAGCCAAAGCAAAACACAAACAGAAAAGCTGCTTTCAAATTCGAAGACATGGAACCTCCACTTTAAATTAGTTTAACACTCATCCTAAAAGTTCGAAGGGGATTGGTCCACTTCTGGGCCTAAGCCTAAATGGTTCCGCAGGTTGCGTTTTCGTATCCATCGAACTTTATTTTCATGTCGCTAGCCTCTAGACCAATGGCTAGCAATCCTAACTTCGCGGACCAACCGTAAACATTTTCTTTCGGACATTTCATTCGATTATCGTATAAATCCGTAACGCACAATTTTTTGTAAACTGCCCCTGGTGAATTTAAACTTTCGGTTTCAGACTTTTCCGCATGGGTTCTTAAAAAGCCACCGGCTAGTTCACAACCAATCATGTAAATAACGGGTTCTGCTGAAGCTTGATCTACCTTCACGATCGACGGAATACCTTCTTGAATGATGACCTGTTCGATTTGCTTACCACCCTTAGCGGCCTTCATTTTTTTTCTAGCGTTGTAAGTCCAATCTTTAATTTCTTGAGCCGAGTTAACTTTGATGACTCCAAGTCCGTAGGTTCCGGAATTATTTTTTACAAAACAGAATGGCTCTTGCGTTATCTTTTCCTGGGCATATTTTGTTTTTAGGTTCTGTAAAAACGAATCGACTTGGCTTGCCAGGTGGTCTCGGCTGATATCGCTTGAAATATCAAATTCGGTAAATTCTTCGGTTTCAACTCTTAATAAAAAGGGATCAATCTTGATCACCTGACCAAATTCATCAGATAAAAAATTATAATTTTTAAAATAGCGCGATTTTTTTCGCTGATACCAGCCCAGTTCGCGTGGCGGGTTAAGCGGCTTATCAAGTTGCGCGCCCCACTCTTCTAAGGCCAATGAAAAATCGTTATTACTTAATATGAGGTCAGGAGCAAAATCTTTAACCCAGGCCGAGTTCTTAAAGCCGCTGCCGAATCTAAGCTGATGACCCGTTACAGATTCTAAGGTCAGCACTTCCGGAAGATCTTTTGGAAAGGCCAATCTAACTTCGTAACCGCCTTGCGTGAGTAAGTCGGATATCGTGTAGACGTTTTCTAAATAATACGGATTTTTTGTGTGCTCTTCCGTGATTAACAGAATCTTTTTAACAGCGAACGGATAGTGAACTTCGATGTATTTCTTGAAAAGTCCAATCGATGTTTCTTTGTCAGTCGGGCAAATATTATTAAATCCGGCAGGATATATATTAGCGTCGACGTTCGTAATTTTGTACCCCGAATCGCGAATATCGTAACTTGAGTAAATGGGGTAGGCCAACTGGCGGGCCTTCGTTGCAAACCATTTTTGGACCTCAGGAAAATTTTTACAAATCTGTTCATGAACGTGTTCACGCGCGTTCGAAGCATCGTTATTTTCAAAACTCATCGGTGAAGCCAATCTGTTATTATTTGTTGTTTTTCATTCGCGTAATTGGAAAATTTAGAAATCGTGTAAGGGTTAACATTAATTTCTGACCGTTTGTAAAGTTCAAATTTACGAAACTGATCCAAAAGTTCGATGGCCAAGGTTCTTTTGAATTCTTGATTAAGGGTATCCTTTTCAAGCACCTTCTGAAAATCTTGATAAAGCGAGATCAGCAAATCCGTAGCTTTCGTGTTCAAAGACGCCGCAGGACTTTCCATCACCGTTATAAAATACCGTTGCACCTGTCCTAAAAAACGCAGCTCTTCAAGAATTTGATTGTCGTAATTAAATTGCGCATTTTCTTCTAGTGCCTGATAAATATCTTCGATCGAAAATTTTTCTAAGTCAGACGGTGTGATTAGCTTTTGAATCTGCGCCGCTTTTACTTCGTTTCCGACTCGTCCATAGTTTTTAATAAGTCTTAGTCGAATGCTAAACAAAAGTATTTTTTTAGAATTGCGCGCTTCCAGTTCGTTAAGCGCAAGAATCGCCTTTTCGAATTCCCCTAGTTTTTCATAGATAAAACTAAGATTCCACAATGATACATTGTAAATTTCATCTTGGGGTCCTAAAGGGGTCTGCGAAACTTTTAAAAAAAACCCGGCCGATTCTGCAAATTTCGAATTTATATAAAGGGCCTGACCTTTTTGAAAAGTAACCTCGCGTTCCGTCAATTTGTGCGGTTCTGATACGACGGGAACGGGCGCCGTTTGGCATGCGCCTAATAGTAAAATGCAGGTGAAAAATGTAAGAAAGGATTTAATCAACTGAAACGATTTGTTCGAAGTTATTTTGTAAGCTTTGCGCATCTTCCGTATTCTGACTTAACTCGAAGCATTTGTACACTTTCAGTTGGGTTTTGAATTGTGTCAGACGGTTATAGAGGTCAATTTCCAGACTTTTATAGTAAGAAATTAACTTTTTCATTCGCGGCGAATCGACCTCGGCTTTGACATCAAGCCAAACGGGTACGCGATTGATGACCAACGAAGTCAGTTTGTAACCTTGCGTTTTAATTTCGCGGCTTAGTTTTTGGGCTTCGGCTAATCGCGAAGGGTCTAGGGCCGTAACCAATAAAAATTCAGTAGTCGGAGAGGTCAGCAGTCGGTGGCAGTTCATGACGTAATTTTCTAAAGGCTTTTGCCAATTTTGAATCGCCTGAAAGAAGGCCGAAAGTTCTTTAATAAATTGGGATCCCGTCAAAGTTTCTAAGGCTTTTAAAACTTGGGTCGTTCCTAAATTTATCATTTTTTTAAATACGCCCTGCTTTTCGCCATCAATATCGCGAAACCACTTAGCGATGCCTTCATTAAATAAATTCGAAATTTTCTCGGGCGCCTTTAGAAAGTTCCAAGTATGTTGGGAAGGTGGAGTATCCAAAATGACCAAATCATATTCAGCACTCGAGACGTAGCGATACAGGCTTACCAACGAAGTAAAATCTTGCGACCCGCTGAGGCGACCGGAAAGTTGCAAGTACAACCGGTTTTTGAGCAGTCGTTCGACGGCCGCGTTATTTTTTTCGGCTGCACTACGAATAAAGTATTCAAAAGTTTTTTGATGATTGATCACGCAGGAAAAAAGTTTTCCTTTACCCGTAATTTTGACCGGATGAATTTCGCCATCCATCTTAATTCCTAAGGCTTGCGCCAACCTTTGCGACGGGTCAATCGTCAATACCAATACTTTTTTCCCCTGATTCGCTAACCCCACACCGATAGACGCGGCCAAAGTGGTTTTACCCACGCCCCCGGTCCCGATGCAGATAAGAGTTTTGGTCGTGCCGGCGATCTTAAGCATGCAGCACTTCGGATAATTCATCAGTTAATTTTTCGGCGTCGATCGTTGTTATCAGCTGCAGCTCGGTAAATTCGATTTTATTCTTTTGTAAAAGTTTTCGCGCTTTATCTTCTTCAACAAGTGCAACTTTCAAATCCTTTTTCATGTCGTTCGGAATAGAAGATAAGTCAGATTCAATCAGTCCCAGCATTTTATTTAAATAAACTTTTGGGGTCAGCTTAAATTCTTTTTTGATCTCGTGATAAAGCTCTAAGGTTTCACTGATCGGAAGTTCTTCGGCGATCGTGACGATGTGAATTTCGGTGAAGTCAGGGTCGCGGATCCAGCGATCAATTCCGCGCGATTGTTCTCCCATCGGACCGAATTGCACGGCATCGGCCATGGCGGATGGGGCCTTTAGCAAGCTTAGAAAGTGACCAGTGGCAAATGAATCGATGACGATTTCATGGTAGCTCATGGGCGGACCATGTTTTCTGGGGGATGACGTCACCTTTCCGAGCAGGGCTAGCTCGTGCAACCCCGGAGCGATCTGAATTAAACTTTTCGAAACCGGATTCTCTAAAAATAATTTATAGAGACTTTCAATTTTTAAAAGATGAAGGGCGTATTCTTTCAAGCAATCTTCTGGGCTCCATTGGCAAACATCCAAGTGGGGAAGCCAAGGGGTCGGCTTGTACGAAATGTTGGGCAGTCCTAAATAATCTTTATAAAAACTGTTTTCATTGAGCTCCGCCAGCAAAATAGGCTTTTTCTTAAGGCTTAGCGCACGGGCCAGCGCGGCCGCGACGACCGATTTTCCGACTCCACCTTTTCCCGTAACGAAATGCGCTTTTTTGACCATAATTGCCAGTCATTTTCCTTTGAATTTCCGTTGCCTTTGCTTAAGGAATA
>CAXSEH010000209.1:0-4537 GCA_964236345.1 uncultured Bdellovibrionales bacterium | reverse complement strand
CCAACCGATCATTGCGCTGACGGCACATGCCATGGCCGAAGAGCGAGCCCTCACCTCGGCCGCGGGTTGCAACGGCCACGTGACAAAACCCATCGTCCAACCCGAGCTTCTAAGCGAAATCCTACGTCTGGTCTATTAACATGGGCCAGAATTGATGGGGTAGGGGCAAATGGCGCGTCGATCGAACTATTTTGCCTCAAATGTTTCGCATTGGACCCGGTAATCTGAGGTCTTAAATTTGCAAACTTAAAGGCAAACTTAAGAACAAGGAGCAACCCGTGGCTAAGAAAAAAAAATCAACAACACGTAAATACGGAAAAGCCGCTGGCGAAAGCGTCAAGCGAGTCATGGAACAAAAGAAAAAAGGCAAATTGAAAAGTGGCAAGGGCGGAAAAGGCGGAACCGTGAAAAGCCGTAAACAGGCCATTGCGATTGGTCTATCTGAAGCTCGCAAAAAGGGCGCGAAAGTTCCGAAGAAAAAATCTAAGTAAAAATATCCATGAAACACGTCAACCGCATTGGTATTTCGGGTTGGACTTACGTTCCCTGGCGTAAAGTTTTTTATCCTGAAGACTTGCCGCAACGTTTAGAGCTAAACTTCGCCAGCCGCCAGGTGAACTCGATCGAAGTGAATGGCGCCTTTTACTCTCTGCAAAGACCTGAAAGTTTTTTAAAGTGGTTCGCCGAAGTTCCAGACGATTTTATTTTTTCAGTTAAGGCCAACCGGTTCATTACGCATATCAAAAAATTAAATCAGGTTGAGGAACCGCTCGCTAATTTTTTCGCTTCGGGAATTTTAGCCCTGGAACATAAGTTGGGGCCGGTGCTGTGGCAATTTCCGCCGGCGATGAAATTTGATCCCGCGCGATTCGAAACATTCCTAAAACTTCTACCGATCGATCAGAAGACGGCAACTCGGCTGGCAAAAAAGCATGGTGCCATGGTGAAGGGTCGATCTTATTTTCCACCCGCAAAAAGCAAAAATTATAAAATTCGCCACGCGGTCGAAGTTCGTCACGATAGTTTTGCCTCTCGTGACTTCGTTAAACTTTTAAAAAAATACAACGTGGCCTTGGTCACCGCGGATTCGGCCGGTAAGTTTCCGTACTTTGAAGAAGCCACCGCCGACTTCGCCTACGTCCGTTTGCACGGAGCAGTCGAGCTGTACGCCAGTGGCTACACCGAACCCGCCTTAAAAAAATGGGCGCAAAAAATTAAATCGTGGTCTAAAACTCGCGACGTTTACGTTTATTTTGACAATGACATCAAAGTTCAAGCACCGTACAACGCCGTACAATTGCTAAAAATGCTGATTAAAAATTACGAGCCTGCCGTCCCTATGAAGTCCGCTACCTTTAAAGATTTGAAGCTTCCAGGGCCCCGCTTAGGTGGGCCCGACACCCGGTGGCGCAAGCGCGAAAAAAAATAAATCAGAAGGCAGAGACACGTCACTTAAAAACCCTACCGACTTATCTCCAACCTATAATTTGGCTTCCGGGCGGCAAAATAGTCCGCAATAAAACCAAGTCGTTGCAACTGAGGCACGACGGACATAGGTATCGTTTGCCGAATTGTCGTCGCGTAAAACATCTTTTTTTCGAAATTTGAATTGAATGGCAGAACGGTGTAAAGCCCGTCAAATAATTCCGTAATACAATTGTATTTAAGCAGATGATAAATTTTTGTTTCACGGACTTGATCAAATCTATTGATGAGGTGCTCAAACACTTTTGATCTCTGGTCTTGGGTCAAGGTTAAACTGTATTGCTCGAAGTCTCTATTATTAGTGGTCTCGTACTTAAAAATATCCGCCATCGAACTGATGACGAACCCTTGGACGAAATACCCCTTCATTGCTTTTACCATCGTAAATCTAAGATCCTCGCCGGGGTCGGCATTAGCTATTCTAAAATTATAGCCCGTTAATACAAAATCAGATATTTCGATCGGATCCTCAAGGTGATTTACCTGATCAGCTGTTTGAGGGTAGAGCTTTATCGGAAAGGATTCGTGCATTAAAAGTCGCAGCTGGTGATGGAATGCAATTTTTCGTTCGTCGATTTCTCGCTGTAAAATAAAATCTTTGATGTGGGTAAAAGGAATTTCCGCAATCCAAAATTTCTGATCGTGTTTGAAATTAGCCACGTAAACAAAGGGGCCCATGGAAAGATCTCGAGGTGCCGAAAGATCCTCACGTTTTGCAATTCTTAAGGCGCGGCTGCTTTGGGTGTCGAGGCATTTTCCGACAAATCGCGGATTACCTTCGGGCGGCATCACCGCATTAGGCGCGTAGCGATCATTAAGATCTACCGAGCAGTGAGATTCAGCTAAGCTTTTAGTAAAAAAGCACAAAAAAAACAAAAAGATAAAAATTCCAAAGCTTTCCCGTAAGTTCATCCTAGGAAAGATTGCAAGGTCAATGCCCCACATAAACGAGGAAAACAGCTATTAGGATTTTTAAAATAACCAAGCTTTAGACAATGACAAATTTTGTAAGGGTGGGGCGATAGAGAAATTGTCAAAGTACAACGTCCTGCAGCGGTTGAAAGCGAGTCATCAGTTAAATTAGTCCATTGACCAGGGCAGACACTCATTACATCATTCAAGATTCTGCAACTACTTTCCCCTCGTGAAAAGAGAAAATCATGTCTAGTAAAAAACTAATTTGGTGGACCGGTCATAGCGCAAATTTAGAATGGATGCAGTTTGGCGACCAAGATTCAAAAATGGCTCATATCACATTTACGAGAGAATTAAGCGACGGAAGCGTGACGATCTTAATCCATAAGATTAACGACGAATCGCCCGCGGCCGGCCCCGCACGATTTTCATTGGAAACCGGGCTGGGCGAGCACACTCTTGCGGTCGATGGATTCGGAATGATCATCGAAATGAACGACGGCTCGATGGGTTTTCAAACACCTGCACTAGCTGGCGAAAATAAAACGCTTTTTGCCAACGTGATCGATCGCGCGAGCGACCACATCCGAGTCGTCATAAATGAGGGAACTTACACTTTTCCGACCACGCAGTTTCATCCTGAACTGAAGAAAATCTTTAGACCTACGAGTTTTAAGCCCTCCGACCAAAACCGCTAAAAGCGGTTTCAAATTGATGTTATAGACTGGCTAATCTTCCATTAACATCGTGGCTTCATCATCCTGCATCCCCGCCTTTTCAATCAACGCTTGCAGACCTTCAACAAGTCCCTTTCGTTGTTGGGGAGTCATCTTTGAAAGCGCCTTCGTTAATCGTTCTTGAAAAGCCTGCGGGCTCTTACCGAGCAAATATTTCCCCTCGGGCGTGATATTGATTCGCGCGGATCTAGAGTCATTTTTATCTGATACACGCTCAATCAGTTTTCGGCTGACAAGCTTCGACACAACGACGGAAACGGAACTTTGATGAGTGTAGGTAACCTCCGCAAGTTCGTTGATCGTCAGGGATCTTGAAGACTCTAAAAGTTTTTGTAAAACAAAGATTTGCGCTGTGCCTAGACCGAAATCTCTTTCACTAGCCTTAGAGAAATTACGTAATGCTCGTACAATCCTGCGGATCGCATCAAGCACTAATTGAGAATCAGACGTTTTCATAACAGAACCATCGTTGGCATCTCCGTTCGCATCTCCGTTTGCATATATATGGGATACCATATATATTGGTAGCAGGAAAGACAAATGACATCCGAAGCGTTTAAAAACCTTTTTGAAAAGAACTTAAAAACTATCCGCCACGTTTTTAACGATCAAAATCACATCCACGAAGCAAGAACAAGATTTTTTCAGTCGCTGCCGTTTCTTATCGCCGCATTAATCACGGCGATCGCCGCCACTTTGTACGCGAAGGCATTTCAGTATGTTGAGAATCAATCCATCAGCTTAATGCAAACGATTGGGTATTGGTCACTGGTGCTCACGCCCTTACTTTTTATTTTATCATGGGCCCTCGTTGAGTACTTCGGTCCGTATTCGAACGGTAGCGGAATTCCGCAACTGATGGCCGCCGCCGAAATTTCAAGTTGCGATTCGCAAAACCCGATCCTCAGCAAACTTTTAAGTTTTCGCGTCATTGTGGTCAAAATCGTAAGTTCATTATTGGGTGTGCTCGGCGGCGGTGCCATCGGACGCGAAGGACCAACTTTACAAATCTCGGGCTCGATATTTCACCTGACCGGAAAATTTATTAGCAAAGGAAAGCATTCGCAGAATCACCACATCCTTATTTTGGCCGGCGGAGCCGCGGGCCTAGCCGCGGCCTTCAACACTCCCCTCGGCGGAATCGCCTACGCGATGGAGGAACTATCGAAATCGCATTTGTCGTCGTTTAGAACGGGCGTGCTTCAAGCCGTTATCGTTGCTGGTTTTTTTGCGCAACTTATTTTAGGACCTTATCTTTATCTGGGGCTTCCGAAAGTAGATGCACTTCAACTTCACGATGCAGGATATTTAATTTTAACGGCAGTAGTCGCAGGCTTCGTCGTCTCGCTTTTCAGCCAGGGCTTAAAACTCGTTGTCATTTACAGATCCCAAATCGTTTC
>CAXSEH010000208.1:4248-4561 GCA_964236345.1 uncultured Bdellovibrionales bacterium | reverse complement strand
CGAATGGATGGCCTCTTTCCTTAATCAGTACTATGAGGAAAATTACATTCCTGACGAAGTTATTTTAGGCGTTGATCTTGGACACGATATTCACAAACTTTTGCAAGACGTGTTGAAGCAACGCTCGGGCGGCGAAACGATCGTTCGGTTTACGACCGACAATAAAAATCAAGATCTGATCGACATGGCTTACACGAACGCGAAAGCGCATTTCGAAAAACAGCTTTCCAAAGAAGAAGAAAAAAAACTGGGTCTCGACGAAATTCAGTCGAAACTAGGATTGGCCAAACGCCCTTACCGGATTGAATGTTTC
>CAXSEH010000208.1:0-4238 GCA_964236345.1 uncultured Bdellovibrionales bacterium | reverse complement strand
CATTTTCAAGGTTCCGAAACGGTCGCAAGCCAGGTGGTGTTTGAAGACGGAGTGCCGGCCAAAGAGCACTATCGCCGTTACAAAATTAAAACTGTTGAAGGCATCGATGACTTCGCTTCGATGTATGAGGTTTTAAAAAGACGTTTCGGGCACACCGAATACGAAGAACCGCAGCTGATCGTTGTCGACGGCGGTAAAGGTCAACTTTCGCAGGCCGTGAAAATTTTGAAGGAATTAAATATTTCACACATACCGGTCGTGGGCCTTGCGAAAGCGCGAACCGAATCTAATTTTCAATCACAAGATGTATCCGGCACGGAAGAACGCTTTTACATTCCGGGCCGTGCAAATCCCGTAGTCTTCAAGACGAACACCGAAGCCTTTCAGATTTTAACGGGACTGCGGGACGAGGCACACCGATTTGCCATCACGTTTCACCGTCAACGCCGCGACAAAATGTCACTTGAAAGTGAGCTTGATTTTGTTGTTGGGCTCGGTGAGAAAAGAAAAAAAATACTTTTGCAAAAATTTGGTTCGGTGGATGAAATCCGAGAATCCGATGCCGAAACAATTGCCGAGCTTAAAAGCTTTAATCGCGTCTTGGCCGAAAGAGTTCTGCTGCAACTCAACGAAGTCGAAGAAAAAGGCGATTTAACCCTCGACAAACCGGAACTCACCGAATAAAAAGAGCCATGAATCAAGTCGCGGAAGCCACCAAAAATTATTTTGATTATTTAGAAAATGTATTAGGTATTAAAAGTATTATCGATCAAAGCCTTGCGGCGCCTGCCATTTTAAAAACCGAACTTTTAATTGGCGTCGAAAATTACCAAACCTACAACACGGACGAAATCGATCTCTTACAAAAAATGCTTGCGGCCGTTAAAGTAGAGGCCTCGCGGATGCTGATCGTTGATCTGGCGCAAATGGCATCGATTCAAAAAACGGCCTGCATCTTTTTTAAAGATGAACTGACCGCCTACCCCCTAGACGCGGAGCTTTGCGTGCAGACTTTTTCTCCCCGCATTCTTTTAAAGAATCCTGAGCTTAAAAAAGTCGCCTGGACCGAGTTGCAGAAAGTGCTGCAGTTTTTTACAAATCGCCCGACTGAAGTCTAACCCCAGACCCGACTTATGAATTGAATAGTCGGACTAGGAAAATTCAACCTAGCCCGTACGCCGTTCGGCAGCTCCAATGAGCTATGCCGAAAAATATTTTCGCTCTCATCGCCATGACAGTAGCCACTTTGAACGCTTCGGCCGAAGAAGTTCGAATTCGCTTACTGAAAGATCTACAAAGTTTTCCGCAGATTGCGAAGGCGAAGACCGCAAATTTGAACGGGCGGTTGTGGTCAGTCAAAGGCAAAAATCTTTTTTTCAATGGTAAAAAACTTTCAAGCGCAAATTTCATCGTTCAAAACAGGAACCACACTTTCGATATCATCGGCCAATTTGATTTTGATCACTACTTAGCGGGCGTCGTCGCGAGCGAAATGCCAGACACCTGGCCAACCGAGGCGTTAAAAGCGCAGGCCATCGTGGCCCGCTCTTTCGCTTTAGCAAGGATAAGTGAACGCAAAGATAAAATCTTTCAATTGGATTCTGACCAGACGGACCAGGTCTTCCGCTCGGTCGAATCAAAGAGGGCGTATACGGCCGTAATGACAACAAAGCATGTCACTTTAAGAAACCAAAAAGGCCAAATCTTAAAAGCTTTTTTTCACGCCGACTGCGGCGGCCAAACGATTCCGGCCTCGAAAGTTTGGAACACGGAAATCGACACCGGAACCGCGGTTGATCCTTGGTGTCGTGAAAGAAAATCAAATGAATGGAGTTTTGCAATTCCGCAAAAAAAGTTTTTCGAAAGCTTCAAAAAAAATGCGTTAAGTGAAATCGCGGTGGCTTCAAATTTCGCGCAAAAAATTCAGTCGGTCCGGATTGGCTCGATTGATTATTCAATCCAGAAATTGCGTCAACTATTTGGTTTTGGTCGCATTAAAAACTCTCCGGAAAACATTCAATTCGAAAACGAAAATGTCGTGTTTACCGGAAAAGGCTATGGCCACGGCGCAGGTCTTTGCCAGTGGGGAACCCGCGAACAAGCGAAACGGGGCGCAAACGCCATTGATATTATCCGCCATTATTACCCAGAAGCCATGATTTCAGAGGGAAATGCGCGCCTGAATCTCGTCTCACGCTGAGAAATGTCGTAAGGGTTGCCGCCAATGGACCGTCTCAGCTTGAGAGGGGTGTTAGCGTTTTTCGTTCTTTTCGGACCTTGTCGACAGAATAGACATGTCCCGCAACGAGACGCGACGTTAAATTCAACTTCGATTTCAAATACTTACGGCGCAATCTAGAAGTCGGCATACGCTTGGCAATACTTATCCTCAAGAAGGAAGGTCTTTATGAAAACTTTAATACTTATCATGTCTGTGATGGCTCTAGGACTGATGGGCGTAGGGTGTTCGAAATCGAACTCGCAAGCGAACAACACAAACAACACGGCAGTCGTGCCGGGCGTCGGGGCCCCGATCATCATTGATCCAGGAGTAGGCGGAACGGGAATCGGTGGTTCGCCCTCATTTTCTGGTGGCTCAACGTCGACATTTACACCAACAAGTTTAGCGGTGATGAATGACTACGTGGCAACGCATCCACTTAATAATCCCACAAATTTCAAAATAAACGTGAACCTGACGCAATCAGTATCGGGTCGTTACGGCGGAGTGATTACCTTATCTTACATGGATAACGGAATTCAGTACGACGGAGTATTTAACGCCGGCACCGGAAAGAACCAGTCTATTAAAGGACTTTACGATAACGATCGTCCTGAAGCAGATTACAATTACTGGTTTAAGTTTGAAAACAAAGTGGTTTTTACCGGTTTCTTTCAAGACTCTTACGGATCGATCACTTTAACCTTAACTCCTGAAACCACTTCAACCGGTGGCGGTAATGACGGCGAGCCGATTTTAACATCGACTTACAAAGGAACGGTTTCGTTTAAGAACTTTACGAATTCATTCGCGACCCAATCGGCTTATAGATCTTGTTGGTTTCTGTACAACGGGCCCTACGATTGTCGGTCGAACGTGATCCAAACTAAGTGCGGCCTTTTACCGGGTGCCGAAGCAGGTTACAAAGTTTTAGGAACTTTCACGGGTCTGAACGTAAAAACCGCTTTTAACATTTCTGAATAAAGCTGAAGGAGAATTTATGAAAACAAATAACTACTTAAAGATGACCGCCGCGGCCCTGCTGATTGCGACCATGAGTTTTCTTGCAGCCTGCGGGAAGAAAGCGGACAACAACCCTCCACCGCCGGTTCAACCGGGTTACGGTTTCCAGAACTGCATCAATTGCCAAAACATCGGTGGCGCAGTTTTTTTTACCGCGACTTCAACCGATTACACGCAAACTTTATTAATGAATTGGAGCTTCGCCGGTCAAAGCACGAACATTGGTCAATCATACCCATATAATATTGGCGGCATGACTCCAGGTTCTTACTACGGTCCGGTATCAACTTCGGGACAGATGACTTTTTCTCAGCCCATGACGAATTACTACTGCGTCATTCCGGCAGGAAGTTATTCGTTAATGACGTATCAAGCCGGCCAATGGGGCGCGGGAATCGTGAATAACTTAGCGTTACAAGCGGTCGGTCCGGCCACTTTACTGATTTCCTTTACCGGACAAGTCAGTTCTACGGGTTGGTTAGGCGAGGGTCAGCCTTCAAGTTCGACGAACCCGGTAGGGCGCATGTTCGGAAATCTGAATGTTGTGTCTGTCAACGGTCAGGCTTGCCAACAGAATATCATGGTTCAGTAATGAACGATCAGGCTTAACTTAAATAATCTTAAAACTTAATTGATCACTTTAACAATTAGTCCTTCCCAACCCGAAGCGAAGCCATCTCGCTTCGGGTTTTTTTTGCTTTTCATTGCTTTTCACCCTGAAGGGGTTTTCAATAGAGAAATGACGACACCTTTGTGGATTGAATTCTTCGATGATTTACAACATGTCCGGGGCCGCTCGCTGAATACCATCATGGCCTACCGCCGCGATTTAGATCTCTACAAAAAATTCCGCGAAAAAAGCGATCGCATGATTGAGTTTTTTGATTTCATGAAAAAAGAGGGTCTGTCGACCCGGTCGCAAGCGCGCGTGATCAGCAGCGTCCGCACTTATTTAAAGTTTTGCGAATCGCGCGGTTTAAAAAGCCCCGAGCTT
>CAXSEH010000207.1:0-4564 GCA_964236345.1 uncultured Bdellovibrionales bacterium | reverse complement strand
TCTTTGAAAAACACGAATAGAAACAGCGGAAGTTGAAGAATAACGAACCAAATAAAAATTTTTCGCTTCGAAAGGACTTCAAACTTCTCAAGAAGAGACAAATTTCGGTATACGATCGCGATTCCGAACAACGAAACTAGGGTTTCAAACACAAGTAATCCCTCCAAACTGGTTTTGTTGAACGCAAAAGTGGTGCAAGCAAAAAATTTTCTTGACGAAGCTCGTCGAATTATTAACAATTTTATTAAGGAAGACTGAAAAGTCGAAACAACAACAACTGTGATTGCAGAAATGTGATCACTACCGACAGGAGCAACAGATGGCAAAAAAGAAAGCAGCTAAAAAAGCTAAGAAGACTACAAAGAAAACTGCAAAAAAAGCTACTAAAAAGAAAAAGAAGTAGTTTTTAGTCAGTAAGCTGCAAAGCTTTATAACCCTTGGTGCTTTCACCAAGGGTTTTTTTATTTGTACGTTTGAATTATAAAAGTGCGGCGCTAGATAACGCCTTGAAATGACTAGTAATAGTAGATGATACCGACGCCACCGTTAGGAATGAAAGTCGACTTCGCAACCTCTTCCATCATGATCAATTCGCCAAAGAAATTTACGCCGGCAAGTTCGCCTTCAAGCTGATTATATTCAAGTCCAATTCCGCCAACGATAAAGTTCGCATCGAAGCGACCTTCTTGTAATTCTTGTTCGGTAAAAAGTCGTTTAAGAACATCCGAATCTGAAGCCGATTTTCCTGAAGAATTGAACCATTTGGCGTATCCAACTTTTGTATAAGGAGACAAATATTGTGATTCAAAGTTGTGTTTCCACCCGACCATATAAGTTCCGTAGCTTTGTCCAGTGCCAAAACCTACGACCAAGGCCTCGTTAGCGTCTAAATTAACTTCACCGTTCAATCCTAACATTCCTGTCGAACTTCCAACCATTAAACCGAGACCTATCTTTTTATAATTTTTCATCTCGGTATTAGACGAATAAAGTTCAACGCCTTCGCGATCAAACTTTTGCTTCTTATAAAAAACTGAGCTGCTTTCAGTTGTTGATTGCGCGAACGCGGATATAGAAGCTGTCAAAATTAAGCCTAGTAATAAATGTTTCATTAAATCCTCCAGATTTTTTACACTTTACGAGACTAAATTTATGGAGAATTGGGACCTTAGTCTATCAATATTTTTGCGTTTTCGTCCGATAAAGATACGTGGAGGAATTCGCATGTTTAAACTGAATAGACGCGCTTTGAAATTATTTGCGGTGGTTGTAGGCTCGTTAAGTTTCGTGGGCTGTACCGCTGGCGAAGTAAGTTCTTCTTTCGGAAATTCCGCTTCCGGCGTTAACGCGCCTCCAGTTGGCAGTTCGAACGGAATCGCCGATCCGAATTCTTTTTACGTCGGTGTTGATAACGTTAATAACGATATTGTTCATGTCCACCAAACCGGGGCCTTCGGGGCAAATTGTTCTATTCCGAAAACGGCGTACCGAACTGATGTCGATTGCACGATCGATATTCCGGAAGGTGAGCTTTTCCAACATGGTCTTACGATGGTTTACAATATGCCTCCCGGAATGTGTCGGTATCTGGGACGTAAAACTTATTGGTTTTATAATTACCCAATTGGTTTCGGGCCTTCTTCGATAGTCCTTACACGCACGTTCTTGGACGGCAACCTAAGCGCTGCCAATTGCACGATTGACGGAGTTGCGTCTGCTTCCTGTTCGAACAGCGAAATTTCCATTGACCCGACTACGTTAGACACAAGTTGCATCTACAAACAAACCACCGGCAGCGGTAAAAATGGCTGTCTAGGGACTTATTCATTATCGGTGATAACGACGAACAATGTAACCGGGCCACCTGCATCAACCGTAACGACGACCACCAGCAACATCATGTCGTGGGGCGGATCTATCGGAAACGTGTTAGGCGGAGCCGGCAAGTATGGTTGGGCCGTCAGTTCTAGCGGTGTACCACTGCACTTAATTTCAACTGCGCATCTGGGAATTTTAAAAGAACAGTACAAGATTCCCGCACCGATAGATTCGGTGGCGACCAATACAACTTTGGAAATTGCAAATGACTACGCCCCCGCAGATCACACCCACAGGGGCTTCGTCTCGACACGGATCACCACGATGCCTTATTATATGGATCCGGTGGATGACCTCGACGGCTCGATATTACCAACCACTCAAGATACGTATGATTTCGAGTGTCTAGATCAAGCGTACGAAATATTGAATCGAGTTAAGGTCAAAGTTCGCGAATGGGATTCTTATCAAGACTACGTGAATTACGTCGAATCAAAAGGAACAACTGTCGTGCCTGATCGAAGAACGGATCCTGAAGGTACCGGACCGTCATGTATTGGTATTTACGGACCTTGCAACGATTTCTATGATGCGGACGATTTCGTCGCTTCGATAACCGGAGGGTATACGACGGTGAGTCCAACTGATTTCAATCGACGATCTACTTATTTTCCAAAAATTATTTACAAGTAATCAGAAATTAAAACTGAATGTTCCGCGGGCCGATAAACCTTCGTTTACGGCCTTCGCATTTTTGGTATCAATCTTCGCAACGGTACTGGCCGGCCCACGCGTACCGGCACCTTCAACCAAAGTTTGACTAACCCGGTGTTCATAGTGTGAAAACAATCCCTCTAGATTAAAGGTCGAATTGATCGCGAAGCCGGCGCCAACTTGCCAACCGTAACCCATGGGGTGGATGATTTCTAAAATCTTTTTTCCACTAACTTTCTGAGCGCCTAAACCGGCAAAAGCGTAAACCGGTACATCGTTTGTTAACTGATAAGCGTAAGTAAAATTTAGTTCGCCTTTTAAAGTTGTTACGGGAGAAAATGAACCACCATTATAACTAACAGATTCGTGATTTTGCGACTGGGAATAAGAAATGTTCACGTCTGTTCCAAGCGAGCCGTAAGGTGCGATCGCGTAACGAAGCATGACTCCGACGTTCTGGAAATCGGCGGTTTTTTTGTTCACACTTTCGTGGTTCTGAAAATCATCATCGACATCGTATTTCAGATTAAACGGCTGCACCGAGGCGACCAATCCCGCCGAAAAACCGAATAAGGCGCCGCCTCTTTGCCTTAACTCAACAGGCGAAGCTAAATTTACATTCTCGGCCTGATCGTCATTTTGTAAATTTAAATCCTGAGAGGCCGTAAAATCTGAACTCGGGGGTAATTCCGGAGAGTTCGTAAATTCGTCCATGGCGTTTGGCTGAACCTCTGATTGAGTCGGCGGGGCTGCGGGCAGATCATTAAATTGATCGTCTAAACTTAAATCATCCGAAAATTCGTCCGCCGCGAAACCTCTATTTGAAAAGATCAAAAGGGTCGACACTAATAGGATATTGAAAAATCGTTGAGTCATCCTTGCTATGGTAAGAAATGCTTTTTGAAATGGAAACATGTTTTGCTTAACGCATGACATCTATTTGATATTTTATTCGTCCAAAACTGGGAAGCGCCTGCCTACTTCGAAAGTTTAAAACGCTGCCCGCTTCGCGAATCCATGGAATTTTATCCAAAAGAACAGATGTTTCCAGCCACCCAGGTTTGTTCGGCAACCCCTTCGCTACGATTCCATCCTCAGTGAAATCAAGATCCGGCGGACTGTAAAGCGCGCAAAATCCCGTGTGGGAAGGCATCATCAAAGACCACGAAGCGTCACCTACAGATTGTGAAACGGCGACATAAATTTGATTTTCCAAGGCGCGCGCTCGGGCTCCGATATGAACACGGTTAGAGCTTTTTAAATCGCTGGAAAAGCTAGGCGCAAGGATGATTTCGGCTCCGCCTAACGCCGCCGAAAGAGAAGGTTCCGAAAATTCAATGTCGAATCCCGAAGAAATTGCGATGTTTCCGATTTCAGTTTCAAAAATCTTCTGAACAAACTCTCCGCTGACCGCTTCGCTGGATGAAATCCCCCAATGTTCTTTTTCAAATCGAGTCATAAATATTTTATCTTGGTAACCCACGGCACCGTTTTTAGAAAAAATAAAACAACGATTCACAGTTAGATTTTTCTCGGCTGCAAAGAAAGGGATTGACGGAGCGACGATGTAGACCGAGTGCTTCCGTGCAAGATTTTGAAATACTTCCCGGTACCATTCGCTCAGATCACGAAGATATTGGATCTGCTTGGCTATATCTTGTTTGATCTCTTCATTCGCAAAACCCGTTAGTTCAACGGACGCGTACTCAGGAAAAACTAATAAATCAGTTCCAGATAAAGCGGCTTCTACGATCCACTTTTCGGTGTAGGTTTTCCAAGCTTCCAAATTTACATGCTGGATAATCGGATATTGGGCTAACGCAATCTTCACACGGTTTTTGCGAATCATTTTACCTCCGGCTTATTCAACTTTAATTAACCTCATGTTTTTGCAAATGCTTATTACTTAACCAAATCTAAAGAATTCCATTTTGAATTTTGCTTACTTCGCAAGTTTAGAATTTAGCGTAATTTCAGAGTTTGTCTAGTCTGACTCGTCTATTACAGACTTGTGCTTTTTGGTTCGATCCAC
>CAXSEH010000206.1:0-4569 GCA_964236345.1 uncultured Bdellovibrionales bacterium | reverse complement strand
TTGTCACATCAAGTTGATTTGTCAGGAGGCAACAATGATTAAATTGCTTAGCTTTATCATGTTTGTCATAGCGTTATCGTGGACATGGTTTTTATTTAATTCGAAGAACTCAATTGGCGTTGATATCCATGCTGGCATTCAAAGCAAATTGGCTATTTTAATTGAAGATACGATTAAGAAGAATAAACCCAATTCATCGGATTTTCAGATCTTGCAGCTCTATACCGAAAAAATTGACGATAACCGCATTAGCGCCAAATTTTCATTTAAATATTCTGACACGCTTGAAGAAAACGAAAAGACGACCCAAACTTTAAGTGGAGAAGCTATCCTAAACAAGGGACTTTCCGAGAACCCTGACGTTCAAAAATGGATCGTTCAGTCCGTGAAAACTAGTTCGGCGGGCCTTGAGTTTGAAGAGGGCTTAGTCATTAGCTCTGATGGTAAATCCGATGACAATTTAGTACCCGAAGAAAAAAAGAATGAATAATGGAGCCCGATCAATTTCTCATCATCGACGAAAACGGAAATGTTTTTTTAGATGCTGACGCTCCGCCCATCACCGATGCAAACCAAATAGAAGAAATTTTTAATAACCTGCGCCTGACCGAACAGTTCACGTTAGAAACCGAATCTCACGATCAAAAATACTTAGTCGAGTCGTTTGACCACCCTCTGCAAATTATTGCCGTACAACTTAAAGATAAAAAAATATACCTACAGACAAAACAAAACGGCCTATTTTTAGCCGAAGCTTCAAAATGGTCCGTCGACGAATGGGACCGTTTTAACGGCCTAACCACCTCTACCGCACCTTTTGTTTTAACCGAAAAGGCTCAGGATCAACTTTTCAATTTGGTTGATTCCTACGATGATGAAGGTTTTGTCGCCGAAGGTGAGTACATCGCTACTCCTCCATACTACATTGACGCAATGGATATCGAAAAACCGCAATATTGGGCAGATGTCTATAAAACGGAAGGTAATCCAAAATGGAATCTGGACGAACCGGCCGAAGCCTTCAAAGACATGCTTCACCGAATCAAATTACCCAAATCTAGGATCTTAGTTTTAGGTGGGGGCGAAGGACACGACGCCGCCTTATTTGCTGAAGCCGGCCATTTAGTGACCGTTGTTGATTTTTCGAAAGAAGCAATCAAGCGCGGTAAAGAAAAATACGCGCACCTTGAAAATTTGCACTTTCACGAAGAAAACATTTTTCAGCTTCCCCAAGAGTGGAATTACAGTTTTGATATCGTCATCGAGCACACTTGTTTTTGCGCGATCCCACCTGATCAACGTAATGACATCGTTCGATTATGGCGACGCATGCTACACGAAGAGGGCCAACTGATGGCGGTTTTCTTCGCCATGGAAAAACGGCCCGGCCCACCCTACGGGGCCACCGAGTGGGAACTGCGCAAACGTTTACAAAATTATTTTCATTTTTTATTTTGGGGAAGGTGGCGCCAGTCTATACCCCAGCGCCAAGGTCGCGAACTTTTCGTGCTCGCGAAGAAAAGTAAGTCTTAATCTAAATTTCCTGGGCGGCGCGCAGAATGTCTTCCGACATCGAATGATCCCGAGTGACCCGAGAAAGCAAAATCGCCCCAACCGAACGACTGATCAGTTGCAAAGCCAGCGTGCTTTTTTGCTCGGGCGAAAGTTCATTTGGTAAATGTTCGCGAATCAGGGCGGCCCAACGATCAATGTAAAGGGCGATCACTTCATTAGACCTTGTCGACACTTGGTGAATTTCCGATGCCAGCGCCGGAAGAACGCAGCCCCTGTCCGGAAAATCGCGATGAGCATCGCTGCAGTAGCGACCGATAATGGCTTTCGTCTTCGCTTCGCCGGTAAGGTGTTCGGTATCCTTTTGCAAAAGTATTTTGGACTGTTCTAAGGCTAACTCTAAGCACTGCGCAAATAGATCTTCTTTTGAATCGAAGTGAGCGTAAAAAGCCCCGGCGGTTAGCCCCGCCTCGTTCATCAACTGATCGACCCCGGTGGCTTTGAAACCTTGTTTTCGAAATAAACGTGAGGCCACGTTTAAAATTCTTCGTTTCGATTCTTCTTTTTGCAAACTTTTTTGGGTCTTCTTGATCATTTTAACACTTCATGTATTTTATTTTTTAGCCAGCATCGGGCTTCGCTATTCATCGTGTGTTTAAGTCCCGGAAAGGCGAAGAATTTTCCGTTCGGATTTTTTTTATCCACGAAATCTTTAAAACTTCTTTCGGCCTCAGCAAATGGGACGATGTCATCCTCGGTCCCGTGAAGGGCATCTAATGGTATTTCAAGTGGCTTATTATATTCTTGTTCACGGTAAGCCGCGCCAACCGAGAAAAGATATTTTACATTTTTTAAGAACGGAATCACGTAAGGTAAGAAAAATCCTCCTTGCGAAAAGCCGATCAAAACTTTCGGCCGATTTTGCAACCCCAATCTTTCAATTAAGTGAGCTACGGCTTTCGCCGAAATTTCGGGGTGGATTAAAACTGACTTTGCCGAAAAATCGGCGAAGTACCAGGCAAAAGCCTGCTTCCACTCGCCGTCTTTTTTCTGCGGCACCGGAAATAGTCCGTTGATCGCCAAGATTTCGTA
This sequence comes from uncultured Bdellovibrionales bacterium, assembly GCA_964236345.1. Lineage (GTDB taxonomy): Bacteria > Bdellovibrionota > Bdellovibrionia > Bdellovibrionales > Bdellovibrionaceae > Pseudobdellovibrio. The sequence continues at coordinate 1,965 of CAXSEH010000206.1, read as the reverse complement.
TCGATCATCAACTTCCGACATCGCGCGTCTTAAGAAAGCCCGCGCAGAATCCGAATAGCCATGAAAGAAAACCAACAGCGGCTTACCTTCACCCACGTTTAAGTGATGAAAGCTCATCGGAATTTCACAATTCATTTTAATTTTTTGCGGTTCAAGATCTTTCATATTACGATCGTAATATGTGAGGAGCTGAATGACAAACGCAGGTCCAGTCTAGGGAAGACTGCATAGCTCTTTCTCCGTATGTTGACCGTTGGCATGGCGTACCGATGGTCAACATAGGGAGAAAGAGAAAAATGAGATGAGTGCTTTTTAAAAAAAATTGGCACGAAGGCGCGGCAAAAAAAAGGTGGCGGGGTTTTACGTTAAGCCGAGTTCTGTTCCTCGCATTGGTTACCACGATCTCTTTGCGATTCGACGACCATTCCTCTAGGCGTTTAATTACTTAAACGCTCAAGCGATCTGACCCGGAAGTCTCAAGCGAGCCACTCTTAAAGCTTTAACGACTTACGCCGTTAGAACTTACGCTTCCCTATTTGATCTTGCTTCACACAGAGTTTAGCTGTTTTCACTCCGCCGGCTCCCCTTCAATCTCCCGTTCCCGAAAGTAGGATCATAGCCTCGGATATTCTTTCTGTTCCACTGTTCCTAACCTTGCGGCCGAGGGCCGTTAGCCCTTGTGTTGCTCTATGAAGCTCGGACTTTCCTCCCCTTCGCAATCTTTCGATTACTCTGCGGCGGTCATCTGTAAAACCCCTGCGGATTCTTTAGCAAACCAAAACCCCGAACGCAACCCGATTAGGGAGCAATCTCCATTTCGGGATACATGGCCTTAATTTCGGGATAGGCCGACAGAAATATCTTCATGGCTTCTTTACACCGCTTCAAAAAATCAGCGTCGTCGTTGGCGTTGATAATCCAGCGTTTTAACATAGTACCCGCTACGAGGGTCGAGTCGTACTCTGCGACCGTTAATGCTAAATCGAAAATAGGATAATCTAGTGCCGGCATTTTTCGGCCTGACTGCTTTGCTAAGGCATCATAAATTGCGCTGAAAGATGGTTTATCATTTGTGACAAAGGGATGAAGTGACATAAGGACGCGTAATTTAGACGACGGGTCAAAAGCGAATAGCTGACTGGATTTAAAAACGGAATTAGCAATGGTTGGCATTGGACTTGGCTGCAAGTTCAAATAGGACCCTCCACCTTTCAAAAGAAGGTTTGAAAATTGGACGATGGCCCGAGTTTGCAAGTCTTTCGCCTGCGGCGACGAAAGATCTAACGGCTGCGCATTAACGAAGTCTTCGAGCTCTTTTGACAAAGTTGGAATGGAAGTTCTATAAACAATCAAATTCAATAAGCCCGCATACGAATATTCCGCTATCGGGGTACTCAACATCTGAGTTGGCGGAGTAATATTTAATAGAACATTTTGATTAAGAAAAGATTGTAGAGTGTATGAGACAACTCTTTTTTCTGATTTGGGCTCTTGCCGTACGTTAAAATCTTTACCGAAGATACTTTTCATTAACGATAGCATTTCAATATCGGCCATTGAGGTAATGGCCGCGATGGCCTTGTCTTTAGCTAGTAAGTACTTACTTGCGTATTTTTCTAAGCTAGCAACGAAAAACCTTTCCTGTTTTCGGTGGGTAACAAACTGCAGGTCAAAAACATCAAGAATTTTCTTAAACTTGGCGCTATTTTGGCTAGTGGCATCTTTAAAAAGGTCTTGCTGATAAGATTCCTGAACATCGGATTGGACAAACATTCCGTTCAAGATTTTAAGGACACGAACTTTTTGATCCGCCTGATCCGCTTGCGTCAGTAAGTTGAATATCAATTTAAATAATTTTATTTGTAGCTGCAAACCAGGCTGATACGGTAATTTCGCTTTTAAATCTGATAACTCTTCAATATTAAGTTCTTTGTCATTTAAAAATTTATAGAATGCGGGACTTAC
>CAXSEH010000205.1:0-4583 GCA_964236345.1 uncultured Bdellovibrionales bacterium | reverse complement strand
GGCATAGAGCCAAAGTCTACTCAGACTTCCTTGAGGTTGTCACGAGATGGTGCAACCGGGTAAAATAATTGGACTTAGTTCGTTTATTTAAATTTCACTTAATGAAAGGTGATTTATGTTATCCGTTTTAAAAAATGCCATCAGTCAACTGCAAGCCCAAGATGAAACTTTAGTCGGTCAAAAAATTGATCATGACCCGGTGGTTGAAGGATTGGTTCGAGATCTTGTGGACGAGGTCATGGTTATCAACAGCGAAATTAATTCGATTCGTCCTCCGCAGTCATCGCTTATCGAAAAAGCAAAAGGTAAAATGGACTACATCGCGCAACTTCGCGGCCGACCGTTGTACCATAATTACATTGGAACCGGTGCGGGCCGCGGACCATTTGTTGAACTCGAAGACGGAAGTGTGAAACTTGATTTGATTAATGGTATCGGAATCAATTTGATGGGTCACAGTCATCCAAGAGTGATGAAAGCGGCCGTTCGCGGAGCTTTATCCGACGTCATCATGCAGGGCAATCTTCAACCGAATAATGATTATTGGAAATTGGGCGAAAAATTAGTGAAGATCGCCGGTCGTAAAAGTAATTTAAAATACGCTTGGTTTTCAACTTGCGGAACCATGGCAAACGAAAATGCGCTAAAAATGACCCGGCAGAAAAATTCTCCGGCGCGGTTCATTTTCGCAATGAAAAACGCATTCGCGGGCCGATCAACGATGATGGCCGAAGTAACCGACAATGCGGCGTACAAGCAAGGACTTCCACAGTATAACGAAGTTGTCCACATTCCAAACTACGATAAAAAAGATCCACAAAGCGGCGAAAAAGCATTAGCGAAAATGAAAGAAGAGTACGCTAAGCACCCGAAAGAATTTTCATGTTTCGTATTTGAACCCATGCTGGGCGAGGGGGGATTTATTCAGACTCCTCGAGAATTTTATATCCCGATGCTAGAATTTTGTAAGCAAAATAAAATTGCCGTCTGGGCTGATGAAGTTCAGACTTTCGCACGGACCGGAGAATACTTTGCGTTCGAAACAATGGAAATTGGTCAGTACATTGATATCGTAACGATTGCGAAGACCGTGCAACTGGGCGTAACTCTTTACACGGAAGAGTACAACCCTAAGCCGGGCTTGATCGCGGGGACATTTTCGGGCGGAACTTCAGCGATGGCGGCAGGCCTTGAAATTCTTGAAATGCTCGAAGAAGGTTTTCTAGGTCCAAACGGACGAATTTTAAAAATACACTCGCGGTTCGTCGATGGATTAAATAATTTAAATAAAACGACGTGTAAAGGCTTAGTGACGGATCCGGGTGGAATGGGTCTTATGATTGCCTTCACGCCTTTTGACGGAAAAAAAGAACAAGTTGAAACGATGATCAAAAAATTATTCAAAAACGGGTTGATCGCGTTCAGTTGCGGCAAAGATCCCGTAAGGATTCGGTTTCTGGTTCCGGCGATCATCGAAGACCTTGAAATTGAATTGGCTTTACAGATCGTCGAAAAAACAATCTTAGAAGGCGTCTAGTTTGGAAGTAAAGCCCGACGATTCGCAAACCGAACAAGCGCGTTGGATCAATAGCTGTCGAAAGTTAATTGCTTTGGATAGCTCGCCGACAAGTTCAACGGTGGAGGTCGCGGGATATTTAGAGCAGTTGGCGCTTGAAGCCGGCTTTGTCGTTGAAGTCATTCACGAAATTCAAAATGGCGTGACCCAGGCAAACATCATCGTTCGACCCGAAAAATTTACTCCGGGTGATTCCGAATTTTTATTGCAGACCCATCTAGACACCGTCGATCCCGGAAATTTTTCTTTGTGGAAAAAAAACGGATTTAATCCCTTCGACGCCACCATCGTTGACGGAAAAATCTACGGGTTAGGCGCGGCAGAAGTGAAACTTGATTTCATTTGTAAGTTAAATGCACTCAAAAATTTAAAGGGCAAAACGTATAACAAACTGAAGCCCGTGCTGGTTGGAACATTCGGTGAAGAAACGGGAATGCAGGGAGCGCTCAGACTTATTCGAAAAAATAAAATCAATGCGAAGTATGCCTTGATAGGTGAAACCAGCGATCTAAAGATAATTCAGGCCTCTAAAGGTTTTGCGGTTGTGGAAATAAGAATTCCGATTACCGACAGCGAACAGGGTTACAAAGAAGCGCGTCGCTCGGCCGAATCGACATCCACGCAAACGAAAATTTTCTCGGGACAAGCGGCACATTCGTCTACCCCCCATATCGGCGATAACGCGATCAAAAAAATGTTAGAATATCTGCAAAAATTGCCTGAAAATATGGTGTTAATTGAAGCCGACGGCGGAACTCGATTTAACATGATTCCAAATCAAGCCATGGTAGAGATAGATTTAGCGGCCCACATCAAGAATACGACTTTGCAGAAGTTAAATAGGATCTATAAGGCGCTTCAAGAAGTAGAAAACGACATGCTGGAAGTTGAGGATAAAGATTTTGAGCCGAAACACTCTACCTTAAGTATCGGAATTATTCGCACGCATGAAGACAGCTTACTTTTAGGCGGCTCGTGTCGCATTTTACCAAATGTCAGCCAAGATCAATACGAAAAATGGATGATGAAAATTCAGAAGGTTTGCGAAGATTGCGGAGCGCAATTTCGGATTACCGATTACAAAAGGCCTTTCCGAACGGCCGACAACTCGATCTTAATTAAAACGGCCCAGAATATTCTGGAAAAAATGAATCTTGACTCTAAATGCCGATCACTTGCGTCAACGAACGAAGCCAGCCTTTTTACGCGCGTTAATATCGACTGTATTTGCATTGGAGCCGGGGTTCGCGAAGGCAATGTACACACTGCGGAAGAGCATGTTAAAATTGATGATCTTGAAAAGGCCGTAGCCTTTTATCAACAGATGGTCGAAAGGTTTTGCTTATGAGTTTTATTGTACGTGCGGTTAATCGAGAGGATCTAAGTCAATTAACGGACTTGGCCAAACAGTTTAACTTATTAAACCTTCCGGGCGACCGGAAAGTCCTATCCGAAAAGATAAACCGAAGCGAAGCTTCGTTTGCCGGAGATCTTCCCAAAGAAAAAGCGGAATACGTTTTTGTTGTGGAAGATACTGAAGAAAATTTAGTTATCGGAAGTTCGCTCATCATCGCCAAGCATGGCAGTGAAGAAGTCCCACATTGTTACTTTAAAATTTTAAAAAGAGACCATTTTTCAAAAGATTTAGGGATAGGCTTTATTCATCAGGTTCTTCGCTTTCAATTAGACACGGATGGACCAACCGAAATCGGTGGTCTGTTGGTTGACAAAACTTACCGACGCCGACCCGAAAGAATAGGAAAACAAATTTCGCTAAGCCGATTTGTTTTTATGGGACTTCACCCTGAAAAATTTGAGTCTCGAGTGTTGTGCGAATTAACACCTCCACTGACTGAAGAGGGACGTAGCGAATTTTGGGAAGCTTTAGGGCGTCGCTTTACCGGCCTTCCTTACCAAGAAGCGGATTATTTATCGCAAACAAATAAAGAATTTATTGAATCCTTATTTCCAGAAGAAGATATCTATCTTTCCTTGTTAGATTCAAAGGCGCGCCTTGTTTTAGGGCGAGTAGGTGAAGCCACGAAGCCGGCCCAGCACCTTTTGGAAAGCATAGGGTTTACGTACCTTGAAGAGGTCGATCCATTTGATGGTGGTCCCCATTACGGTTCGGCAACCAAAGAAATTCTTCCCATCAAATTAGGACAAAAGCTAAGAATTGCCGAAATTAAAGATGCGACGTACAAAATGCAAGGAATGATCGGTGTTGGCGAAGCCGATTTTCGCGCGACTTTGACAAGCTACGAAATCCGCGACGGGGTTGTTGCTATTCCCACTAAAGCGCGCGAGATTTTAAATGTCGATATGGATCAAGAAGTTTTTATATCTCCATTTGAGTATGGAAGGAAATAGCATGAGCTTGAAGACACTTTCTTTCGCCGGCGACATGATAAACGGTAAATTCTTAACTTCGGAAAAACCGGATGGGCAGTTTAAAGACATTAGCCCTGCGGATTTAAACGATCATGTGATGACGGTTAATTTCAAGTTAGATCACGTTGATCAAGCCTGCCAAGCGGCGAAGCAGGCTTACATGCCATGGGCGCGGTTATCGCTTGATGAAAGAAAAAAATATCTTTTAAAACTGAAAGAAGTTTTTGTCGCGCACGAACCGCAGATGGCGGAACTGATCGCGCGGGATACGGGTAAAGCCCTATGGGATGCGACGACCGAAGCGAAAGCTTTAGCCGCTAAGATAGATGTTACCTTAAATGAATCGCTAAAGCTTATTAAGGAAGAAAGAATTACGAATGCCCTTCCCCAAGTTGACGGCGTTATTCGTTACCGATCACGCGGCGTCATGGCCGTCATTGGTCCATTTAATTTTCCGGCGCACTTACCGAACGGCCACATTATTCCCGCATTGATTGCCGGAAATACGGTGGTGTACAAGCCTTCTGAGCAGACTACGGCGGTCGCTCAGCTTTATGCGCAAATGATTGAAAAAGCCGAATTTCCAGCCGGAGTTTTCAATTTAGTTCATGGCGAG
>CAXSEH010000204.1:0-4651 GCA_964236345.1 uncultured Bdellovibrionales bacterium | reverse complement strand
AGCACGCAAGAAGAATTATGCGAAGCGCTTCGTAAAAAAAAGTACGACGTCACGCAAAGCACGGTGTCGCGTGACCTACGACGGATCGGGGCCATGAAGACGACGAACCTTGAAGGAGAAATCGTTTACGTGCTGCCCGAAAATCGAAGACCTAACTTACAAAGTTTAGGGCCCGATCTTAGCGGACTGGTGATCGAAGTGACCTCGAACGAATCGATGATCGTGCTGCACACCGCGCCGGGATCTGCGAGTTTGATCGCGGCCCAGCTCGATGCCCAGCGCGAAGATTTAGGAATTTTAGGAACCATCTCCGGAGACGACACGATTTTTATCGCGCCGTACTCGGTGAAAAAAATTTCAACCGTCCTTAAAAAAGTAAAGGACGAGTATTTATAGCCAGATGGCTTAAAGGGAGGTTTTTGATGAACGAAAAAATCTATGAAAAAATTTACGGAGAAATTACCGGTGCGGTCGTGATGATCGGCTTCGGCTCGATCGGTAAAGGAACCCTGCCACTCCTAGAGCGCCACTTTAAATACGACAAATCCAAAATGGTCGTGATCGATCCCGACGACGGGGATCGCCATTTACTCGACGAGCGCGGAATTAAATTTATCCACGAAGGATTGACCGAGGCTAATTACCGCGAAATTTTGACTCCGCTGTTTGCGGCTTCAAAAGGAAAAGGTTTCTGCGTCAACTTATCGGTGGATGTTAGTTCGCTTGATGTGATGAAATTCTGTCGCGAGATCGGCGTGCATTACATCGACACCGTGGTTGAACCTTGGGCCGGTTTTTATTTCGACTATTCGAAGTCAGCGGCGGCGCGTTCTAACTACGCGCTTCGCGAAACCGTGCTCGAAGAAAAAGTAAAAACTCCGGGTGGCGTCACCGCGGTATCTTGCTGTGGCGCAAACCCAGGGATGGTTTCGTGGTTCGTCAAACGCGCACTTCTTAATCTGGCGACCGATTTAAAAATTGAATTCAAGACGCCAAAGAATCGCCTCGAGTGGGCAAAGCTCATGGAAAAAACCGGCGTGAAGGGAATCCACATCGCCGAACGCGATACCCAGCGGGCAAAAACCGCGAAACCCTTAAACGGTTTCGTGAACACGTGGTCGGTTGAAGGTTTCGTCAGCGAAGGCATGCAGCCCGCGGAACTTGGTTGGGGCACATTCGAAAAATGGAAACCCGAAAACGCGCGCGAGCACGAAGGGGGCTGTAACGCCGCGATATTTCTGCAGCAGCCAGGTGCTAACACGCGCGTCAAATCTTGGTGCCCCACCGCGGGCGCGCAGTATGGAAGGCTCGTCACGCATAACGAATCAATTTCGATCGCCGATTACTTTAGCGTGGGTGAAGGAAAAGCTGCGAGTTACCGGCCAACTTGCCACTACGCCTATCATCCGTGTAACGATGCGGTTCTTTCGCTTGAAGAAATGTTCGGCCGCGCGGGCGTTCCGCAAACCGAGCAGCATATCTTAAGCGAAGATGAAATTGTCGACGGAATCGATGAACTCGGAGTGCTCCTTTACGGTCACGCAAAAAACGCGTACTGGTACGGCTCGCAACTTTCCATTGAAGAAACGCGAAAACTGGCGCCGTTGCAGAACGCGACGGGTTTGCAAGTCACGTCGGCGGTGATTGCGGGTATGGCGTGGGCCTTAGAAAACCCAGACGCCGGGATCGTCGAAGCCGACGAAATGGATTTCAAACGCTGCCTTGAATTGCAAATGCCCTACTTGGGACCGGTGAACGGTTTCTACACTGACTGGCATCCGCTGAAAGATCGCTCAGGCTTCTTCACCGAAGACCTCGATCAAAGCGACCCATGGCAATTCAAAAACGTACTCGTGCGATAAAAAAAACGGAGAGGGTGCCAGGCCTTTTTCCTGCCAAAAGGTGCCAGACGATTCTGTCTGGCACCTTTTGGCGGAAAAAAGGCCTGGCACCTTCCGATTTCCGTTTATGCCCCGAACGATGATTTACACCCCACGGTTGTATCTTTTAAAGTAATTAGGGCGATTTAGGCCGAGTCGGGGTTTTGCAAAACCGAGCCTGTTCGCAGAATTAAACCTCACTAAATAAAGGAAAATCAAATGGTTCAATCATCAGATGTTACGACTTCAGGATATACGGATGTTCATCATGGTCACAAGTTCTGCTGGAAATCGGCAATCGTAGGCGTTGTTGTCGCATTTATGACTTATCTTTTATTGTCTGCTCTGGGCGCCGGCGTTGTTGGAAACATTGCAGAAAATCTAATTCACAAAGAAAAAGAAGGAGCCGGAGTTTTAGCAAGTGGCGCTGGTTTATGGATGGGGCTTTCAGCAGCCATTGCATTATTTTTAGGTTCGCACTTTGCTATTCGCGTTTCTCGTTTTACCGCACCTAAAATTGGCGTCGCTCACGGTTTTGCGATCGCTTCGATCTTCTTTTTAGCGATGGTTTGGGGTGGAGCTAGCGTCGTGGGTGGCGCGACTAAATCCGCATTCAGCATGGCCGAATCAGCCGTTCAAGCTTCTACGAATGTAGCGGCGAATTCGGAATTTCAGGATGTCGTGCAACGCGCGGTCGGAGCTTCGACATTAAAATCTTCACCGAAAGAAGTCACAGAGGGTTTAATTACTCGCCTTGCTTCAGGAAATGCTGACTCAGCGAAAAATTACTTAGCTTACCAAACGGGCCAAACGCCTGAAGCGGTGGACGCGAAAGTCGTACAAATGAGAACTGAATTTGAAGCGAAAGCTAAAGAAGCTGGCGAGACTGCGGCCCGCGTAGTAGCCGCAACCGGTTACAGTTTATTCGTTATGTTCGCGGCTGGTTTGTTAGCGGCGGCAGTCGGCGGCGCGATGGCCACTTACGTGAATGAGAAGTCTCCGCTAGATCGTCCGGCGACGGCCTCTCAGGCAATGGCCAAAGCCCATATTCGCCCATCAACGACATTAGCTAATGATCGCGGCGGTGCGGGACCCTACATCTTGGGATGGCTATTAGGGGTTCCGGGAACGATCTTGATCTTGATTTTCATGTTACGCGCCATTTTCTAGATCACATTCTAGATCAAAAAAGCAAACCTAGAATTTTTAAGAACGAAAACCACTCTGAGGAATCAGGGTGGTTTTTTTTTACTTTAAGCGAAACAGCAACTGGGAAAATAAAAGGTCTTCAGTTTCGGGGGTCAGCGTATTAGCTCTGAGGATGTAGACGTTCGCGCGAGAGGGAAAAGAGACCGAGTCAAACACTCGCGGTCCCACGACGGAAATTTTGTTCGCGGTTAAATTTAAATAACTCAAGGCTGATAGGCCGAAGAACACGTGATCTGGAAGCTCTTCAATTTTATTTTCCGACAGATCAAGCATTTGCAAGGCGGGTAAACTATTAAAAAGCTTCAGCGGTAATAACGAAATTTCGTTGCTAGATAAAAATAGGTCCTGCAGTGATGACAATTCCTGGAAAATATTTTCGGGCAATGATTCAATTCCATTTCCATCCAACGTCAAGGTCTCTAAAGAACGTAGGCCCAAGAAGTCCGTAGAGCGTAAGGATAAGTGAACAACGTTCGAAATAGTCAACGATTGCACGCGGGCTAAATCTGCTGCCAATATATCGTCACATTTTTTCTGAATTTCGGTTTCTAACGCAAGCCGGACTTCCGCCGTACGATCACAGACGGGACTGGCGAAAGTGAGTCCGGGGATGAGCAAAAGCAAAAAAGTTAACTTCATGGCCTAATCGTGCCTGCTTCCTAGAAAAAAGACTAGGATTCCCGTGCAGAACCAGACCCCTCAGGACCGAGCAACGCTTAACATCAATCCAAAGAATTCCGATCAGTTAACTAAGAAAATAGGACAATTCATGGCGATAAAACGGGTTGAACCCGCAGAACTTTCAGAACTTAGCGACACCGAAATTTTAAAGCTGCGCTTTAAAAACATATCGCTATCTATTGCCGGAACCGAGATCGAAGAAAATATAAATCGGTTATATCAAGAATTAGAAGCCAAAGGTTTAACTTTTCGACCCCAAATATTCTTGGGCGACGAATGGTTTAGTCCGGAAGGCATGAACGCCATATCAGTTCCGTTTTACTTAGTTAGTACCCGGCTTAAGAATCTAGAAAAAGCATTGATGTTAGAGGTTGAAGGTGACGACCCGCAATGGTTCATGAAACTATTACGCCACGAGGCGGGCCACTGCTTTGACCACTGTTACCGTTTTTCCAAACGTAAAAAATGGACCGAAGTGTTCGGCTCTCCCAGTCGCGAATACCAGCCCGATACCTACCGCCCCCAGCCTTACAGCAAAAGCTACGTGAAACACTTAGAACGTTGGTACGCCCAAGCACACCCCGACGAAGATTTCGCCGAAACTTTCGCGGTATGGCTTTCACCCGAAAGCGACTGGAAAAAAGAATACCAAAAGTGGCCCGGAGCTTTAACGAAGCTTGAGTACGTGCAAAAGCTTGCCGGTGAAAGCGTAAAGTTAAAAAACTACGCCGAAAAAGGCAGACCGCCAAGTGCCGTCGCGAACTTAACTTCGACTCTAGAAAAATATTACCAAAAAAGAAAACGTGAAAATGCCGACGATTACCCCGATTTTTACGACACCGACTTAAAAAAAATATTTAACGGTGAACCCGAATTAGCGA
>CAXSEH010000203.1:0-4658 GCA_964236345.1 uncultured Bdellovibrionales bacterium | reverse complement strand
AGTGAATTTATCGCTCCTTTTTGACCGTCTTAAACTGAGAAAGGCCCAAGCCTTTTCGACTTGGGCCTTAACTAGAATGATGACTCTAAAATATTTAAGCTTTCTTACCGTTTTCTTCTAAAATTAATTCTTTCGCTTTTTCCGACATCATTAAAGTCGGCAACATGATGAATAAACCGGGAATATCAGGGAAAACCGACGCATCGACGATACGTAAGTTTTTAATTCCGTGAACTTTAAAATTTTCGTCAACGACCGCCATCGGATCGGAAGCTAATCCCATTTTATTCGTGCACGAAGCGTGGTGTCCCCAAGACTCTTGCATCACAAAACTTTGCATGTCTTGATCCGTTTTAACGGCCGGCCCAGGATTTACTTCTTGTTTAAAATACTTCCCGCCGATTTTAGAATTAATATCGCGGGTAATCTTTAATCCCTCTACGACGGCTTGCAAGTCTTCACTGATCGAACCATTTTGATCAGCGAAATATTTAAAATTAATATTAGGAGTAGCCTTTGGATCATCCGAGGCCAACTTAACTTCGCCCGCGTGGTTCTTCGTGTGCCCTTTTAAGATCGCCCATGTAAAATAATTGGGGTCGCCGACTTTTTTGGGCGTGGTGTCGTTTGAATAATTTGGATAATACCCTTTAAAATATCCGGGTAAACCGAAAATGCAAAGATCAGGCGTCGGTTGCGAAGATGATGACTTGCGGATCAGTGACAAAGCCACCCCGTTGGTTCCGTACAGGTGATTCTTTTTGTCATTCGTGTAGTCTTTCCAGCAAGGATCGGCGTCGAAATTATTATCTTTTGCAAAGGTACAATTTTCAATTAACGAAATGGGTTTGTTCAGTTCGCTGACGACGGTTACTTCGTAGCGATCTTGCAAATTCTTACCCACTCCCGGCAAATTTTTAACAAGCGGGATGCTTGACGGAATTTCTTTTTCCGGGCCTATACCAGATAACATCAAAAGCTGTGGCGTATTGAAAGCACCGCCCGATAAAATAATTTCGCGAGCGCAGTAGGCCACCTTACGAACGTAGCCTTGCGCAGCCTGCGACTGATTTTTTACGTCGGCGCGATACGCGTGTGCCCCTTCGATGAATTCGACGCCGATCGCTTTAGTTTTATCGTTTGGATCGAAAACTAGTTTTGTACAGAGCGCGTGGGTCTTAATGTACAATTGCGATTTGTTACTTGCTTCAGTCTCTAAAATATATTCGCGCACGTTTTTACGAACGCCATCGGTTGCGCTGAACGGAATGTTGTACACTCCGTCGGCCTTATTTCTGGACGCGATGTAACCAGGGTGATTCGGATTCAGTTTGAAATTTCCATCTTCAAGAATCGCCTTGTGAAGGACTTCCAATGTTGAACCCGAAGCCGTATCAATAAGTTCAAACGAAGCTTTTAAAATAGGATTATCAAGGACTCTTTCTTTAGCAGAATCGAAGGCGCTAACCAGGCCGCCGAAAACCCCTGAACTTTGCGGCGACTTTAGATTTCGCAAGGCTTGCATCGCCGGCCCACCGGCGCCGTCAATAGATAGCGCCGCTAAGGCCATCTTAGTTAAGAAGCGATCTCTTAATAAAGTTGCGGGATTGGCTTGACTAAAATTGATCCAACCGCCGTTTTCTTTTTGCATTTTACGAAAGGTTTCGGCCATGTCTTTAGGCGTAAATCGGGATCTAGAACCCAAGTGATTTGAAGAAGAAAAATTTTGCCAATCCTGATAATCAGGATACAGACTGATCATCGCGTTCACACGCGTACAACCGCCGATGCCAGAAGCTCGAGGATAATAAATTCCCTCTTGGTTTTTTTGATACTTAGAATTTCTAGATTCGTAGGCCTTATATTTACTGTCATTTGCATATTGCTTAACGAAGTAAGACCAGTTCAAGAGCGGATCATCGCTGGCCTTGGCGTGGAAAACGGGGGTCTCAGATAACTTATTTGTTTCGTGACCGCCGGCTTCGATCAGTAGAACCGTGTACCCTTCGCGCGCAAGGCCCGCCGCTAAGGGCCCACCGCCCGCACCCGAACCCACGACGATAAAATGGAATTTATCTTCTTCATTCATGGCCCATTCGCCGACGAATTCATTTGGTTTACGATTGGCATTCGTCATTTTGTCGAAAGTCGAACAGCCGGCCAAAGCCGCGGTCGCGACAACTCCCTGAGCGGTACCTTTAACAAATTTACGGCGATCCATTTTTTTCTTAATCATCTTATTTCTCCTAATGACATTTCGTCTCTGTTTTCATAAGTTGGGAAATTGGTTGCGTCCCGGTTCTTTCCAGAACGACGTTAAATAAAAATATTTTATTGGAGTAGACTTTACCCATGTATAACCCCGGGCGGAGCATACGATATTCTTCGGTGATGCCCAGGCCTTTGCGGGTTACGACTTCATCTCGTAAACCCACGTAGGAAGGTAAACCAAAGTCGTCGCCAAAATTAGCGTCGGCGATGATCGATTCACGCCGGGTATCGATTTGGCTAATCCCGCAATACGTATTCATTGGAAATAAAGTTACGACGCCATTGACAATATTTTCTCCGAAATCAAAAACTTTTTCTAAAAATTTCGATTTAAAGAAATCGACGGAAAATTTGGAACTGGCGGTTATCGGATTGAAAATAGTTTTCACCAAAAGCTGACCAAATTCGTTAGGTGCGGAGAATCTTTTGCCCTTCCAGATAAATTCCATAAAACAATCTTCCGCATCACGCTGGCAAATCATTTTGACGAGCTCCGCAAATTTTGGATATACAAATGTCACCCTGAGTAGGCGTTTTTTTAGGGCCGAAAAAACGGCAGCCTTCTGTAAAATAAATCCGTCGTAGTCACCATCCGGCATCGGGCCCGCAGAGATACGCGCATAAACTTGATTAAATTCTTCTAAACTTAGGTTTCTAAGATCTGCGGGCTTAACCGAAAGCAAGAGCTCGGGCCGAATTGGAGCAAGCCGCTCAATTTCTGAAAAACTGGCTTTAAGCTGGTAGCTCGACTCATCGGCATCAGCATTGTGCACGAAGGGAATAACAACTGAACCCACCTGTTTGGTGATGACTTTAAAACTTGCCGCCTGAAGTTTTAAGCCAGTCGAAAATATAGAAGCCATCGTAATAAATAAAAATAATTTCGTCATAACGTCGCCATAAAAGCCTTCAGGGCTTTTTTATCTGCGTCGGTAAAACCGGTTCCGTAATCATGACCTAGGTTTTCGATATCATCTTTAGTTTCGCAGGTGCGGTAGTGTTTTGAAATAGTCATGAAGCTAGGAAGCTGATTTCCATTTACGAAAGATGTAATCAACCCCTTCACCGCGTCGGCCATCTCGCCCGCTTTTTGCGGACTGCCCGCAAATTTCTTTTCCCAGTAGGATCTGTAACCGGATTCTCCACGTTCTTCTAAGAGTGAAAACGCCGCGGTAAAATCGTAAACGAAGGCTTTAAGATCGAAGTTACCAATAACGTTTAACGGCATCCCGACAGGCAAGGTGATCGTAAAATCCTTTATCCCTAAAGGAATTTTCAATGGAGCATCTAAACGCGTGACCTTAGGTTCGCGGGCGTTCGGACGAGTCAATAATTCATCCATCGACTTTTCAAATAAGGTAAAACGTCCAGTCACCGAGGGATCAAACTTGACCACTTCCGGACCGATGGAATTATTGTGCATGAAGGGTGCCGTCGCCCAAACGTTTATGAGCGAAATATTGCGGTAAAAACCGGTACCCAGTTGTTTGTGCGTTTCGGATGAAAATTGGTCCCAGATTCGGCCTTGCTTATGATTCGTGTGCAAGGCACGACAACGATAAGTGCCGACGTCCGCCACCGCCGTCGGTTTATCGTTACCTAACCAATCGGCGCGAATTGTTTCGCCGGTATCGAGTTCGGTCGTATCTAAGAAATTGTTCGTGGTGGCGCCAATCTGTGAAGAGTGACAGCTGGCGCATGATTTCGCAAATAATTTTTGGCCGCGCGCAATACTTCCCGCACCAAATTTTGATTCTAAAAATTGATTGATGTCGGCTTTTTGACCCGCGGGAAGAGTTTGCAGAGCTTCTTTGAAATCAGCTGGCCTGGTCGAAGAAAGGTATTTTATGATTTCTGGCGTACGATCTTCATTAGCGCGAAAAGCCGAGCATTGCTGGCGGCATTGGGCGACTTCAAAGGGCGCTTCGCCAAAACCTCGGTTTAAAAAATCGAACTCGCGAAGATTCATTACGTTGTTCTGCCAACATTCTTCGGAACAGAGCCCGTTATTTAAATACACCCGTTGCAAAGACATGTCGTATCCCGTCGAATCTTCTCCACCTTTAAGAAAATGCGGCACAAGCATTTCGGATTTTTGTCGCTTCCAAAATTTTGAACCGGCACTGCGACCTAGTTCATCTAAGTAGGTAACTTTCTGACAAACTTTTCCGTCGGAAGCATCGCACGAATCAACTTGATTCCAACGAATAACCATATCTTTGAACAACGGACGTCGAGGCAAATTCACAATTGAGTTCATCGTTCCGGGATTATTGATGAAGTCATGCGGTACGGCTGAGGTGTCGACCGTACCCGGTCGCGTGTGCGTGAACAACTGAGCTTCTAAAGTTGCGGAATGCATACCGCTGGCCATTAATTTTGAAATT
>CAXSEH010000202.1:0-4672 GCA_964236345.1 uncultured Bdellovibrionales bacterium | reverse complement strand
TACCGAAATCCCAAGCATCCGTACACGAAGGCACTACTTTCGGCGATCCCCGTGCCAGACCCCAAGCCCCGCGCAGAAAGAATCATTTTGACGGGCGATGTACCTTCGCCGATGAGTCCTCCCACGGGCTGTCAGTTTCACCCTCGCTGTCCCATGGCCAGTATTGAATGTTCAAAGATAGTTCCCATTTTAGAAACCAAACCGGGTGTCGATCCTATGCATTTCGTTAGCTGCATCAAAGTCTAGTTTTTAAGATCCATTACTCGCTTGGACTTTAACAATTTTTAGGTTACGCCGAGACGTTAATATATGATTCAATCCCAGCGCTGGATTCTTTACGACTCGTTGTACAAAACGCAGTCAAATGCCATCTCAACCGAAGATGCGCAAATGGCTATTTTAAAAATGAGCGAAATGGATACCATTCGTTTTTTTATATGGACGACCGGATGGGAAAAATGGCAACCCCTTAAAGGCTACCTTGAATCAAACCAGACAAACTTTATTTCTTCCCTCGCACCAGAAAAAGAAGATACCTACGAATCATCGCAGGTAACCCAAAAAGCCAAAATTCGCGACGTGATTGAAATGAAGCCCGCCGAAAAAGAAATCGAAGAAGAAATCACAAAATCTTTTTCGCTTTCCGTATCGATTACAAAAACATTTTCGGTCATAAGCCTTGAAGAAAAAGACATCGTTTTTAACGATGAAAACAGCGTGCATTTATTTAACGGTGACGACTTAAACATTGATAACGTAAAAAAGCCAAAGGTCAGTTTTAAAGACCTAAACAAGCAGGGTTTAAAAGACCGCTCGGACCGTCACGAATTAAAGATTGAAATTTTACTGATATCTTCGAAGGGAAAAACTTTTCGAAGCCGTTCTAGAAATATTTCGATGAGCGGATCATTACTGCAAGACAATATTCCATTTGATTACTGCGGCCGAATTTTCGATATCGTCGTCATTAATAAGCAGCCGTGTGAACCGCAATTTCAAAGAGTTTCATTAAAAGCAGTGACCGTGGGTGAGGGCCTTACCCGACGTATCCATTACGTCAACTGCAGCAAAAAAGAAAAGCAAGAACTGCAAAATCTATTAGAAAATTACATCAAAATTCAAGACCAGCTCAAAGACAAAAAGACGGGTTAACCTTTTAAGGAACCTGCATTAATTTGGCGATCACTATTTTTAATTTATCGATGTCGAAAGGCTTTTTTATATAGTCGGCGGCACCAACCTCACGCGCTTTTATAAAATCTTCTTCTTCTGCCTGAGCCGATAAAAAAACTAATGGAATCTTTTTCAAATCACGATGCTCTTTCATCATTTGCGCAAGTTCAAAACCGTTAATCCAAGGCAGACCGATATCCATAATCATCAAGTGAAATTGTTCATCCTTGTCTAAAATAGCGGTTAGCTCAGCTGAATCGGCCGCAAGCAAAACTGTATAGCCGTCGGATTCAAGAATTCTTTTTAGCGACAAACGCTGCGTTTCGTCGTCTTCAATGACCAATATATTTTGCGGATGCATCTTCTTATGGGCATCGCGAAATTGGTCAAGACTAACCACTGGCTGTTCGGCCATTCTTTGCTTAGTTAATTTTTCGATCTTGTTGATTAAATCACTGGTGATAAATTTTTTAGACATTATTTCGCCTCTTCGGCTTCTAGCCATCTTTCGGCATCAAGCGACGCCATACATCCCGATCCCGCCGCCGTAATCGCCTGGCGGTAATAGGAATCTTGTACGTCTCCGGATGCAAAAACGCCCGGAATGTTGGTTATCGTTGTACCCGGTTTAGTTACTAAGTATTGCGCTTCGTCCATGTCCAAAATACCTTTAAATATTTTCGTGTTCGGTGAATGACCGATCGCTACGAATAAACCTTGCACTGGTTTATCGAAGGTTTCATTGTTCAAAGTGTTTTTAATTTTGATTCCAGTCACTGATTTTCCGTCACCTAAAACTTCGACGACTTCGACATTGGTCATGAATTCAATCTTAGGATTGTGCTTTGCTCGTTCAAGCATAATTTTTGAGGCCTTAAAATTTTCGCTGCGATGAAGTAAATAAACTTTGCTGGCAAAGCGAGTCAGAAAAGTAGCCTCTTCCATGGCGGTGTCACCACCCCCGACGATCGCGACTTCGACGTCTTTAAAGAATGCGGCATCGCACGTGGCGCAGGCCGAAACTCCGCGGCTGTAGTATTGTTTTTCAGAAGGTAAACCTAACCATCTAGCTGACGCTCCGGTTGAAACGATGACCGTTTTAGCTTGGTACATTTGCTTACCGACCCAAATTTTAAATGGTCGCGCTGAGAAATCCACTTGAGTCACGTTGCGCGTGATAAAACGTGTTCCAAACCTTTCGGCTTGCTTGCGCATGACCGCGATCAAATCAGGGCCCGTTACGCCGTGCTCAAAGCCCGGGTAATTCTCGACGTCGGTGGTGATCATCAATTGACCTCCGGCCTCTTCGCCTTCAATCATCAATGGATTCATTCGTGCCCGTGCACTGTAAAGCGCCGCGGTTAATCCCGCAGGTCCCGACCCGATGATGATTAAATTTTCGATTGCGCCCTCAGGGGTTGCAGCTTCCGACATATATACACCTCAAACATTCTTCATAACTAATTTAAGTCGCGCCTTAGAAAACGTCTAATTTAATCGTTTTTTTCTATGATGGCGATCAACTTTTTCGCGACATCGTCTGGATCCAGGGCTATTTGATTTTGACGAGGTTGGCTATTCACCGGAAGCAGATCTGTTTGCATATATCCTGGGCTGAATAGCTTAAGTTGCGGTCCTTCTGTTCCCACCCGCTCCAAATGAACGGAATCGATCAAGCCTTTTAAGGCATGCTTTGCGGCCGCGTAACTGGCGGCCTTAGGATCGGCTTTATTTTCGGCGATGGCCGAACCGATAAATACAATTTTTTTAAGCTGTTTCCAATTGGTCGGTCCAGATAAAATCACGTGTAAAGGCTCGGCCGGGTAAAGAAAACTGGTTTTGAAAGCCCACTGGTGATCGCTCCACTTTTTCTCGCCAAAGTTTCCGTAGGGTCCGCCCCCCGCGAAGTAAACCAAACAGGTGGGGTTGAATCTTTGTAAGGTCATTAAAAAATCAGAACTGATTGGAGTCACCGAAAAATCTTGCTGAACAAGCTCGGTATTTTTTGAAATAAGCTCCTGACGCGATCCGATCTTTCTGGAACTCAGTAAAAACGCCTGATCATCGCTACGTTGATTGAGCTGTTGATACGTGGCCCAACCTAATCCGCGACTTGCGCCCATAAAAATGAATCTATTCTGCATGCGCGAACCATATCACCGATTTCATTCGAGTAAATCCCGAATCTCAAAATGAGATGTCGAGCCAAAAACGTTCGCGCGACCCCAAAGTGACGTAATAAGTCACCCTCGCGCAACCCTGATTTCTAAATTACCCAGTAAGTTTAACGGTTTAAGTGTTTTGGCCCCTACGGGCCCAATGTTTGCTTAGTAATAGTATGTTGAGAAAATTTTTAATTTCATAAGGAGACTTATATGAAAAAGTTAATGCTTATCTTCTCTTTAGTCGCAATCGGTTTTGGTTGTGCAAAGAAAGATAATAACAATACGCCGGCGGTTAGTTACCAATACGATAACATTGGTCGGTGTGTGGATCAAAATTCAAACATTGTAGCAGTGCAGCTTTGCCAAAATGCCGCCGGCAACGGTTACGTGTACCAAAACGGACAATGCGTCAGTACAACGACGTATCAACCCGCTCCGCAACAGTACTGCCAAAATATGGGTGGTAATAACGGATACACCTATCAAAACGGACAGTGCGTAAGTACAACAACGTACCAACCCGCTCCTCAACAATATTGCCAAAACATGGGCGGCAACACGGGCTACATGTACCAAAACGGACAGTGCGTGAGTACCACAACGTACCAACCCGCTCCTCCTCAATACTGCCAAAACGGTGGCGGCATGGGAACGGGAATGGGTCAGCAGTGTTACGGATATTATAGCTATCAAGGTCGTAGCTACCAGTGCGGAATCACAACGAACTGTTCGGGATACCTAATGACTTCCACAACAACCGGCCAAATGGTACAGTGTCTATAAGTTAAGTTTTAAGAATGAACCGACATAACTCACAGTAGAAACACTGTGAGTTTTTTTTTGCCTTCTACCATTTTTTTTGCCACTCGACGCGTGGCTTTTTACCTAGTCGTAGCTTTAATGAACCGCCCGCAAGGTCAGTCGTAAAAGCATTTCGTAAATTGGCAGTAGGTTTAGAACTTTCTAACTTCAATGCCGCAGGAACCTTCGAATTTTCTTCTGTCGGCACGGCCTTAGTAATCGCGCCCGGATCTTTTAATATGTATCGTAAATCACTGCCCGATTTGCTGATCAGCTGCTGTAACTTCTTAGCTAGTTGGGCGTCGGTACAATTAGGACAGAATTCCTGATCGGGCAAACCGGATTGAATTTCTGAATCACGCGCAAGATTCGGATCCACGTCATCCACCGCATGAGCTCCAACCCCTATCAAAACTAAAATTACGAAGGCACTTATTTGAGACATAAGTCTTGATCGACATATTTTGAAACTAACTTTAGGGTGAAACAATTTAATTTTTTGGATCAAAATGATACAACTAATCTATGCCGAA